>CP163498.1:2870000-3183572 GCA_041071465.1 Pseudomonas putida
TTGGTGATGCGGTAGAGGAGCGTTCTGTAAGCCTGTGAAGGTGAGTTGAGAAGCTTGCTGGAGGTATCAGAAGTGCGAATGCTGACATGAGTAACGACAATGCGAGTGAAAAACTCGCACGCCGAAAGACCAAGGTTTCCTGCGCAACGTTAATCGACGCAGGGTTAGTCGGTCCCTAAGGCGAGGCTGAAAAGCGTAGTCGATGGAAAACAGGTTAATATTCCTGTACTTCCAGTTATTGCGATGGAGGGACGGAGAAGGTTAGGCCAGCCTGGCGTTGGTTGTCCAGGTTTAAGGTGGTAGGCTGGAATCTTAGGCAAATCCGGGATTTCAAGGCCGAGAGCTGATGACGAGTTGCCTTTAGGCGACGAAGTGGTTGATACCATGCTTCCAAGAAAAGCTCCTAAGCTTCAGATAACTGGGAACCGTACCCCAAACCGACACAGGTGGTTAGGTAGAGAATACCAAGGCGCTTGAGAGAACTCGGGTGAAGGAACTAGGCAAAATGGCACCGTAACTTCGGGAGAAGGTGCGCCGGCGAGGGTTAAGGACTTGCTCCGTAAGCCCATGCCGGTCGAAGATACCAGGCCGCTGCGACTGTTTATTAAAAACACAGCACTCTGCAAACACGAAAGTGGACGTATAGGGTGTGACGCCTGCCCGGTGCCGGAAGGTTAATTGATGGGGTTAGCGCAAGCGAAGCTCTTGATCGAAGCCCCGGTAAACGGCGGCCGTAACTATAACGGTCCTAAGGTAGCGAAATTCCTTGTCGGGTAAGTTCCGACCTGCACGAATGGCGTAACGATGGCGGCGCTGTCTCCACCCGAGACTCAGTGAAATTGAAATCGCTGTGAAGATGCAGTGTATCCGCGGCTAGACGGAAAGACCCCGTGAACCTTTACTATAGCTTTGCACTGGACTTTGAATTTGCTTGTGTAGGATAGGTGGGAGGCTTTGAAGTGGGGACGCCAGTTCTCATGGAGCCATCCTTGAAATACCACCCTGGCAACTTTGAGGTTCTAACTCAGGTCCGTTATCCGGATCGAGGACAGTGTATGGTGGGTAGTTTGACTGGGGCGGTCTCCTCCCAAAGAGTAACGGAGGAGTACGAAGGTGCGCTCAGACCGGTCGGAAATCGGTCGTAGAGTATAAAGGCAAAAGCGCGCTTGACTGCGAGACACACACGTCGAGCAGGTACGAAAGTAGGTCTTAGTGATCCGGTGGTTCTGTATGGAAGGGCCATCGCTCAACGGATAAAAGGTACTCCGGGGATAACAGGCTGATACCGCCCAAGAGTTCATATCGACGGCGGTGTTTGGCACCTCGATGTCGGCTCATCACATCCTGGGGCTGAAGCCGGTCCCAAGGGTATGGCTGTTCGCCATTTAAAGTGGTACGCGAGCTGGGTTTAGAACGTCGTGAGACAGTTCGGTCCCTATCTGCCGTGGACGTTTGAGATTTGAGAGGGGCTGCTCCTAGTACGAGAGGACCGGAGTGGACGAACCTCTGGTGTTCCGGTTGTCACGCCAGTGGCATTGCCGGGTAGCTATGTTCGGAAGAGATAACCGCTGAAAGCATCTAAGCGGGAAACTTGCCTCAAGATGAGATCTCACTGGGATCTTGAATCCCCTAAAGGGCCGTCGAAGACTACGACGTTGATAGGTTGGGTGTGTAAGCGCTGTGAGGCGTTGAGCTAACCAATACTAATTGCCCGTGAGGCTTGACCATATAACACCCAAGCAATTTGTGCGTCAGCCAAATTGCGGTGGTGAAGATGATACGAACCGAAAGTTCGCAACGAACCACACAATCACATATCCGAATTCGCTGGGCTGTCCATCTGGACATTCTGGCTACAGAATTTCTTGACGACCATAGAGCATTGGAACCACCTGATCCCATCCCGAACTCAGCAGTGAAACGATGCATCGCCGATGGTAGTGTGGGGTTTCCCCATGTGAGAGTAGGTCATCGTCAAGATTCATTTCGCAAAACCCCTATCTGCACATGCAGGTAGGGGTTTTGTCTTTGTAGCCTGAAAAGCCACGTCTCATAGGGATTACCCCACCCCCCTCTAGGCCAAGGTCAGCTCCCACAATTCGAGCCAGAACACTAGAATAGCTCCACGCACCTATTCAGAAGCGCTATATGCCCAACTCTGTCGAACCTGAAACCTTGGCCCAATTGCCGTTGGACGAGCTTGTCGCCTGCCACGAATGCGACCTGCTGCTGCGCAAGCCCGTGCTCCAGCACGGTGAGAAAGCCCAATGCCCACGTTGCGGTTACGAGCTTTATGCTCATCGGCACAACGTGGTCAACCGTAGCCTGGCGTTGGTACTGACCGCGCTGTTGCTGTTCGTGCCTGCCAATTTTCTACCGATCATGCAGTTGCACCTGCTTGGCCAGACCTCGGACGATACTGTCTGGAGCGGCGTATTGGGCCTGTACAATTCGCAGATGCGTGGTGTAGCGGTAGTCGTGTTCCTGTGCAGCATGGCCATCCCCTTGGCAAAACTGCTCTGCCAACTGGCGGTACTGCTGAGTATCCGCTTGAACGTGGGGCGTAACTTCGGCCTGTTGTTCTACCGCATCTATCACCACCTGCGTGACTGGGGCATGCTCGAGGTCTATTTCATGGGGGTGTTGGTGGCTATCGTCAAGCTGGTGGACCTGGCCGAGTTGACCGTGGGCCTGGGGCTGTTCTGTTTCATCAGCCTGTTGTTGATCCAGGTATGGCTTGAGGTGGTGATGTCACCGCACCAGATTTGGAGTGCACTTTCGGGGGAGGACCTGCATGCGGGCGATTGATGCAGGCATTCTTGTCTGCAATGAATGTCATGAACTGAACAAGCAAGTGCAAGACAGCACGTCGCAGACCTGTACACGCTGCGGCGCCATTGTCCATGCTCGCCGCCCAAACAGTATCGTGCGTACCTGGGCGCTGCTGATTGCCGCGTCGATCTTGTACATCCCGGCCAACCTGCTGCCGATCATGACTGTGAGTACACTCGGTCAGGGCAGCCCCGACACGATCATGTCCGGCGTCATTACCCTGCTCAAGCACGGCATGGTGCCCATTGCTGCGGTGGTGTTCATTGCCAGTATCCTGGTGCCCACGTTCAAGCTGGTGGGCATTGGCCTGCTGCTGTACTCCGTTCAGCGTCACCAGCCGCTTTCGGCGCGGCAACGGATATTGATGTACCGCTTCATCGAATTCATTGGGCGCTGGTCCATGCTCGATATCTTCGTCATCGCCATCCTGGTGGCCGTGGTGAATTTCGGCCGAATAGCCAGTGTCGAAGCCAATCTGGGCGCTGTCGCCTTCGCAACTGTGGTGATCCTGACAATGCTTGCCGCTTTAACTTTCGATCCCCGACTGATTTGGGATAACACGGAGTCGGATGACGACCATGAGTGACCTGCCAACGGCTAAAACCCGCCCAGCCTCTAACTGGTCGGCCATCTGGATTCTGCCTTTGATCGCCTTGATGATCGGTGGCTGGCTCGCGTGGCAGGCCTACAGCTCGGCGGGGGTAGAAATTGAAGTCCGCTTCGAGTCGGGTGAAGGTATCGTCGCCAACAAGACCGAAGTCATCTACAAGGGCATGCCGGTAGGCAAGGTGAAGAACCTGGTGCTCGATGCCGAGGGCGACAACCAGGGAGTGATCGCCACCATCGAGATGAACAAGGCTGCGGAGCCTCACCTGACCAAGGGCACACGCTTCTGGCTGGTTAAGCCCAGTGTCAGCCTGGCGGGTATTACCGGCCTTGAGACACTGGTGTCGGGTAACTACATCGCCGTCAGTCCAGGGGAGGGGGAGCGTACCAAGCGCTTTACCGCGTTGAAGGTGGCCCCGCCGCTCTCGGATACGGAGCCTGGCCTGCATCTGACCCTCAAGGCCGACAGGCTGGGTTCGCTCAACCGTGACAGCCCGGTGTTCTACAAGCAGATTCAGGTGGGTCGAGTGAAAAGCTACCGACTGTCCGAGGACCAGAGCACCGTCGAGGTCAAAGTCTTCATCGAGCCCGCCTACGCCAGCCTGGTGCGTAAACACACGCGTTTCTGGAATGCCAGCGGCGTCAGCATCGATGCTTCGCTGTCAGGTGTGAAGGTGCGCAGCGAGTCGCTGTCGAGCATCGTGGCCGGTGGTATCGCCTTCGCCACGCCGGAATACCGCAAGGACAGCCCGCCCACCGACCCGAGCCTGCCATTCCGCCTGTATGAGGACTTTGATGCAGCCCAGGCCGGTATTCGGGTCAAAGTGAAACTGAGCGATTATGAAGGCCTGCAGGCGGGTCGCACGCCGGTTATGTACAAGGGTATTCAGGTGGGCTCGCTGAAGGCCCTGAAGATGGAAGACAACCTGTCCAGCGCGTCGGCCGAGTTGACACTGGACCCGCTGACCGAAGACTACCTGGTGGACGGGACTCAGTTCTGGGTAGTCAAACCGTCGATTTCCCTGGCGGGTATCACTGGCCTGGAAGCGCTGGTCAAAGGTAACTACATCGCCATTCGCCCCGGTGAGAAGGGCGCACGGCCAGAGCGTGAGTTCGAAGCCCGTGCCAAGGCGCCGCCACTCGATCTCAAGGCACCGGGCCTGCACATGGTGTTGTTCGCCGACACCTTGGGTTCGCTGGAAGTCGGCAGCCCGGTTATGTACCGCCAGGTGAAGGTGGGTAGCGTCCAAAGCTACCAGTTCGCTCGCAACAGCAACCGCATCCTGATCGGTGTACATATCGAGAAGGAGTACGAAAAGCTGGTCAATGGTTCGTCGCGCTTCTGGAACGTCAGTGGTATCACCCTGACCGGCGGCCTTTCTGGCATCAAGATCAAGAGTGAATCACTGCAAACATTGATGGCCGGTGGTATCGCCTTCGACACGCCGCGGCCCGATGTGGCGCTGAAACGGCACATTCCGCGCTTCCGCCTGCATGACAGCCAAGAAGCGGTAAACCGTGCCGGCACGTTGATCACCATCCGTGTCGACCGTGCAGATGGCCTGAAGCCGGGTACGGCGATCCGCTTCCGTGGCCTGGATGTGGGCAGTATCGAAAGCGTCGACCTCACCGATGACTTGCAGGCCGTGCTGCTGCGGGCGCGCATTACCGAAGCGGCGGACCGTATCGCCCGCGCCGGTACGCAGTTCTGGGTGGTCAAGCCAGCATTAGGCCTGGTGCGCACCGAGAACCTCGACACCCTGATTGGCGGCCAGTACCTGGAAGTGCAGCCGGCAGCCAAGGACCGTGGTCCGCAGCGTGATTTCATTGCCTTGGCCGATGCTCCACAGGTGGCGGGGCCAGAGGTCGGTCTGCCGTTGACACTCAGTGCGCCACGCCGTGGCTCGATCAAACCGGGTGTGCCGGTGACCTACCGTGAGGTTGCGGTGGGCAAGGTGACAGGCTTCGAGCTGGGCCAGAGCGCTGACCGTGTGCTGATCCATATCCTCATCGAGCCGCGCTATGCCGCCTTGGTACGCAGCGGTAGCCGTTTCTGGAACAGCAGTGGCTTCGGTTTCGATTGGGGGCTGTTCAAGGGCGCCACGGTGCGCACCGAGTCGGTGCAGACCCTGATCGATGGCGGTATCGCTTTTGCAACGCCAGATGGCGAGCAGATGGGCAACCCAGCACGACCGCAGCAGACATTCGCCTTGTTCGACAAGGCGGAGGATGAATGGATGCAGTGGGCGCCGAAGATCCAAATCGCCAGGTAAGAGTGTCTGCAGGGGCGGGTTTGCCCGCTCCTGCAGGTGTCAATTGATGATGAATTGTGTCAATTGACCATAAATATTGGGACCGAAGGATTCCAATAAATTGCAGGCAACAAAAAACCGACCCTAGGGTCGGTTTTTCGACTAGCGCGTCGCTTAGGCAGCTGCAGCTTCTTTCAGCGCCTTGATGTGGCCATTCAGACGGCCTTTGTGACGAGCAGCCTTGTTCTTGTGGATGATACCTTTGTCGGCCATACGGTCGATTACAGGTACAGCCAGAACGTAAGCGGCTTGCGCTTTTTCGGCGTCTTTTGCGTCAATGGCTTTAACTACATTCTTGATGTAGGTGCGGACCATGGAACGCAGGCTGGCGTTGTGGCTGCGACGCTTCTCAGCCTGTTTTGCACGTTTCTTGGCGGAAGGTGTGTTGGCCACCGTCGAGCTCCTCGAAAGACTTTAGGTAAATAGCAAACAAAATAGGCCGCGAATCATGCCGATCAGTAGATCGATTGTCAAGGCCACCTGCAAGGTTCCGCCGAGCGGTGCGCCAACAAGCGGGAAAGATTCCTTTCTGCTGCGCGACCTGTACACTCGGGAATTTTTGGCTCCCCTGCGAAGGCGCGGGAGTATCGCACATTCGGACGCTGTCTGGCAGCGTCCTCTGTCATTGGCGTGAATCTTTTCGATGAACCTGCTCAAATCCCTGGCTGCAGTAAGCTCGATCACCATGATTTCGCGGGTGCTGGGCTTCGTCCGCGACACCATCCTGGCGCGCATCTTCGGTGCCGGTGTCGCCACCGACGCCTTCTTCATCGCGTTCAAGTTGCCCAACCTGTTGCGGCGGATCTTCGCTGAAGGTGCATTCTCCCAGGCCTTCGTGCCGATCCTGGCCGAATACAAGACCCAGCAGGGCGAGGAGGCGACACGCACCTTCATTGCCTACGTCAGCGGCCTGCTGACCCTGGTCCTGGCCCTGGTGACCGCCATCGGTATCCTGGCGGCGCCCTGGGTGGTGTGGGCGACGGCCCCGGGTTTTGTTGACAGCGCCGAAAAATACGAGCTGACCACCGCCCTGTTGCGAGTGACCTTTCCTTATATATTGCTGATCTCGCTGTCTTCCCTGGCCGGTGCGATCCTCAATACCTGGAACCGTTTCTCGGTACCGGCCTTCACCCCGACCTTGCTGAACGTGGCGATGATCGCCTTCGCCGTGCTGCTGACACCGTACTTCGACCCGCCGATCATGGCCTTGGCCTGGGGCGTGCTGGCCGGTGGCCTGGCGCAGTTGCTGTACCAGCTGCCGGCACTGAAGAAGATCGGCATGCTCGTGCTGCCGCGCCTGAACTTAAAGGACGCCGGTGTGTGGCGGGTACTGAAGCAGATGCTGCCGGCGATTCTCGGGGTGTCGGTGAGCCAGATCTCGTTGATCATCAACACCATCTTCGCTTCCTTCCTGGTGGCCGGCTCGGTGTCGTGGATGTACTACGCCGACCGCCTCATGGAGTTGCCTTCGGGTGTGCTGGGCGTGGCATTGGGCACGATCCTGCTGCCGACCCTGGCCAAGACCTACGCCAACAAGGACCGCGAGGAGTACTCGCGGATTCTCGACTGGGGCCTGCGCCTGTGCTTCCTGCTGGTGCTGCCCTGCACCCTGGCGCTGGCCATTCTTGCCGAGCCACTGACCGTTGCGTTGTTTCAATACGGCAAATTCAGTGCGTTCGATGCGGCCATGACCCAGCGGGCGCTGATGGCCTATTCCGTGGGCTTGCTGGCGATCATTCTGGTCAAGGTACTGGCACCCGGCTTCTATGCGCAGCAGAATATCCGCACGCCGGTGAAAATCGCGATCTTCACGCTGGTTTGCACTCAGCTGTTCAACCTTGCCCTGGTCGGGCCGCTCGCACATGCCGGCCTGGCATTGGCGATCAGCCTCGGTGCCTGCCTGAATGCCGGCTTGCTGTTCTGGAAGCTGCGCAGTCAGCAGTTGTTCGAACCTCAGCCAGGCTGGGCAATGTTCCTGCTCAAGCTTGTTTTGGCAGTGGCACTCATGTCGGCGGTACTGTTGGCGGGCATGCACTATATGCCGGCCTGGGAGCAGGGCATCATGCTCGAGCGCTTCCTGCGCCTGGGGGCGTTGATCCTGGCGGGCGTCGTGACGTATTTCGGCTGCCTGTACCTGTGCGGCTTCCGGCCTCGGCATTTCGCCCGCAAGGCCTTGCACTAAGGCTTGGGGCGGGTCAAACGTCGGTTTTTCGCATTCCACGCCGCCCTTGGGCGCTGCTGCCTGTCACCAGCGCCCGGGTGTGGTTATAATCGGCCACTTTATGAGCAAGAAGCGCGTTATGCAGCTGGTTCGAGGTCTTCACAACCTGCGCCCCGAGCACCGGGGCTGTGTCGCCACCATTGGCAACTTCGACGGGGTTCACCGCGGCCACCAGGCAATCCTGGCGCGTCTGCGCGAGCGCGGCCAGGCCTTGGGCCTGCCGACCTGCGTGGTGATCTTCGAACCGCAACCACGCGAGTACTTCGCCCCTGAAACCGCGCCGGCGCGCCTGGCCCGCCTGCGCGACAAGGTCGAGCTGCTGGCCGCCGAGGGCATTGACCGGGTTTTGTGCCTGGCGTTCAATCAGCGCCTGAGCAAGCTCAGCGCCGATGCCTTCGTCAAGGCCATCCTGGTCGACGGCTTGGGTGTGCGTCATCTCGAAGTGGGCGATGACTTCCGCTTTGGCTGCGACCGTGCTGGCGATTTCGCCTTCCTGATCGAGGCCGGCAAGCAGTACGGCTTTACCGTCGAGGCCGCCAACACGGTAATCCAGGACGGCCTGCGGGTCAGCAGCACCGAAGTGCGCAAGGCCCTGTCCGAGGGCAACTTCGAACTGGCCGAGCACCTGCTGGGTCGCCCGTACAGCATCACTGGCCGCGTACTGCATGGCCAGAAGCTGGCCCGCCAGCTCGGCACACCTACCGCCAATATCCAGCTCAAGCGCCGCCGCGTGCCGCTGTCCGGGGTCTACCTGGCCAGCATCGAAATCGACGGCAAGGCCTGGCCGGGTGTCGGCAATATTGGCGTGCGTCCCACCGTTGCCGGTGATGGGCGCCCGCACCTGGAAATTCATCTACTGGATTATGCCGGTGACCTGTATGGCCGGCGCCTGACGGTGGAGTTCCACCACAAGCTGCGTGAAGAGCAGCGATTCGCCTCCCTGGAGGCGCTGAAGTCGGCGATCGATGCGGATATCGCCGCCGCACGTGCACATTGGCACGCTCAACCGCTAACGAAGAGCCTGAAATGACCGACTACAAAGCCACGCTTAACCTTCCGGACACCGCCTTCCCCATGAAGGCCGGCCTGCCTCAGCGCGAACCGCAGATCCTGCAGCGCTGGGACAGCATTGGCCTGTACCAGAAGCTGCGCGAAATTGGCAAGGATCGTCCCAAGTTCGTCCTGCACGACGGCCCGCCCTATGCCAACGGCAAGATTCACATCGGTCATGCGCTGAACAAGATCCTCAAGGACATGATCGTCCGCTCCAAGACCCTGGCCGGCTTCGATGCGCCGTATGTACCGGGCTGGGACTGCCATGGCCTGCCGATCGAGCACAAGGTCGAGGTTACCCACGGCAAGCACCTGTCCGCCGACCGCACCCGCGAGCTGTGCCGCGAATACGCCGCCGAGCAGATCGAAGGGCAGAAGACCGAGTTCATTCGCCTGGGCGTGCTGGGTGACTGGGACAACCCGTACAAGACCATGAACTTCGCCAACGAGGCCGGTGAAATCCGCGCCCTGGCCGAGATGGTCAAGCAAGGCTTCGTGTTCAAGGGCCTCAAGCCTGTGAACTGGTGCTTCGATTGCGGTTCGGCCCTGGCTGAAGCGGAAGTCGAGTACGCCGACAAGAAATCCCAGACCATCGACGTGGCCTTCCCGGTTGCCGATGAAACCAAGCTGGCCGCTGCTTTCGGCCTGGCGTCGCTGGCCAAACCGGCCGCCATCGTGATCTGGACCACCACCCCGTGGACCATCCCGGCCAACCAGGCGCTGAACATCCACCCGGAGTTCAAGTACGCCCTGGTCGACACCGGCGAGCGCCTGCTGGTACTGGCTGAGGAGCTGGTCGAATCGTGCCTCAAGCGCTACAACCTGGAAGGCTCGATCATCGCCACCGCCCAAGGTTCGGCGCTGGAGCTGATCAACTTCCGTCACCCGTTCTATGATCGCCTGTCGCCAATCTACCTGGCCGACTACGTCGAGCTGGGCGCGGGTACCGGCGTGGTGCATTCGGCACCTGCATACGGTGAAGACGACTTCGTTACCTGCAAGCGCTACGGCATGGTCAACGACGACATCCTCACCCCGGTGCAGAGCAACGGTGTATATGTCGAGTCGCTGCCATTCTTCGGCGGCCAGTTCATCTGGAAGGCCAACCCGGCCATCGTCGAGAAGCTGAGCGAAGTCGGTGCGCTGATGCACACCGAAACCATCAGCCACAGCTACATGCACTGCTGGCGCCACAAGACCCCGCTGATCTACCGTGCTACTGCGCAGTGGTTCGTGGGCATGGACAAGCAGCCAACCACCGGCGAGCCGCTGCGTGAGCGCGCGCTGAAAGCCATCGAAGACACCAAGTTCGTGCCGGCCTGGGGCCAGGCGCGCTTGCATTCGATGATCGCCAACCGCCCGGACTGGTGCATTTCGCGTCAGCGCAACTGGGGCGTGCCAATCCCGTTCTTCCTGCACAAGCAGACCGGCGAACTGCACCCGCGCACTGTCGAGCTGATGGAGCAAGTGGCCAAACGCGTCGAGCAGGAGGGCATCGAGGCTTGGTTCAAGCTGGACGCCGCCGAGCTGCTGGGCGTTGAAGCCGACCAGTACGACAAGATCACCGACACCCTCGACGTGTGGTTCGACTCGGGTACCACCCATTGGCACGTGCTGCGTGGCTCGCACGACATCGGCCACACCACCGGCCCGGTCGCCGACCTGTACCTGGAAGGCTCTGACCAGCACCGTGGCTGGTTCCACTCGTCGTTGCTGACCGGTTGCGCCATCGACAACCACGCGCCATACCGCGAGCTGCTGACCCATGGCTTCACCGTGGACGAAAACGGCCGCAAGATGTCCAAATCGCTGGGCAACACCATCGAACCGGAGAAGGTCAACAACACCTTGGGTGCCGACATCCTGCGCCTGTGGGTTTCGGCCACCGACTACTCCGGTGAAATGGCGGTTTCCGAGCAGATCCTGCAGCGCAGCGCCGACGCCTATCGCCGTATTCGCAATACCGCGCGCTTCTTGCTGTCCAACCTGTCCGGCTTCGACCCGGCCCGCGACCTGCTGGCCCCGGAAGACATGCTGGCACTGGACCGCTGGGCCGTGGACCGCACCCTGCTGCTGCAGCGCGAGCTGGAAGAGCACTACAGCGAGTACCGTTTCTGGAACGTCTACTCCAAGGTGCACAACTTCTGCGTACAGGAACTGGGCGGCTTCTACCTCGACATCATCAAGGACCGCCAGTACACCACTGGTGCCAACAGTGTCGCCCGCCGCTCCTGCCAGACCGCGCTATACCACATCAGCGAGGCGCTGGTGCGCTGGATCGCGCCAATCCTGGCGTTCACCGCCGACGAAATCTGGCAGTACCTGCCGGGCGAGCGCAACGAGTCGGTAATGCTCAACGGCTGGTACCAGGGCCTGAGCGAGCTGCCGGAAGGCACCGAGCTGGACCGCGCCTACTGGGACCGCGTGATGGCGGTGAAGGCCTCGGTGAACAAAGAGCTGGAGAACCAGCGTACCGCCAAGGTGATCGGTGGCAACCTGCAGGCCGAAGTGACCCTGTACGCCGACGAAGGCCTGAGCGCCGACCTGGGCAAGCTGGGCGACGAACTGCGCTTCGTGCTGATCACCTCGGCCGCCAGCGTGGTGCCGTTCGCTCAGGCGCCGGCCGAAGCCGTGGCCACCGAAGTCGAAGGCCTCAAGCTGAAGGTGGTCAAGTCCGGCCACGCCAAGTGCGGCCGTTGCTGGCACTTCCGCGCCGACGTTGGCAGCCACCCGGAGCACCCGGAAATCTGCAGCCGTTGCGTCGACAACCTGAGCGGTTCGGGTGAGGTGCGCCACTATGCCTAACCCTGCAGCGGGGCGCTTCGGGCGCCTTGCATGGCTTTGGCTGAGCTTGCTGGTCCTGGTCCTCGACCAGGCCACCAAGCTGTACTTCAACAACGCCCTGACCATGTACCAGCAGATTGTGGTCATCCCTGACTACTTCAGCTGGACGTTGGCCTACAACACCGGTGCCGCGTTCAGCTTCCTCGCTGATGGCGCTGGCTGGCAGCGCTGGCTGTTCGCCCTGATCGCCGTGGTGGTCAGTGCCGTGCTGGTGGTATGGCTCAAGCGCCTGGGGCGCAACGAGACCTGGCTGGCCGTGGCACTGGCGCTGGTGCTGGGTGGCGCCATCGGTAACCTGTACGATCGCATCGTGCTGGGCCATGTGGTCGACTTCATCCTGGTGCACTGGCAGAACCGCCACTACTTCCCGGCCTTCAACGTGGCCGACAGCGCCATCACCGTTGGTGCGGTGATGCTGGCGCTGGATATGTTCAAGAGCAAGAAGTCCGAGGATCCGGTCCATGACTGACACCCGTATCGGCCAGAACACCGAAGTCACCTTGCACTTCGCGCTGCACCTGGAAAACGGCGACACCGTCGACAGCACGTTCGACAAAGCCCCGGCCACCTTCAAGGTTGGCGATGGCAACCTGCTGCCGGGCTTTGAAAGCGCCCTGTTCGGCTTCAAGGCCGGTGACAAGCGCACTGTGGTAGTGGCCCCGGAGAACGCTTTCGGCCAGCCTAACCCGCAGAACGTGCAGGTTATGCCGCGCTCCAACTTCGAAGGCATGGAGCTGTCCGAAGGCCTGCTGATCATCTTCAACGACGCCGCCAACACCGAGCTGCCAGGTGTGGTCAAAGCGTTCGATGACGACCAGGTGACCATCGACTTCAATCACCCACTGGCTGGCAAGACCCTGACCTTCGAGGTGGAGATCCTCGAGGTGAAGGCCCTGTAAGCCTGGAGCCGAGCATGCAAATCAAACTCGCCAACCCTCGCGGCTTTTGCGCGGGGGTCGACCGGGCGATCGAGATCGTCAACCGCGCGCTGGAAGTCTTCGGCCCGCCGATCTATGTGCGCCACGAAGTGGTGCACAACAAGTTCGTGGTGGAAGACCTGCGCAACCGTGGCGCCATCTTTGTCGAAGAGCTGGACCAGGTACCGGACGATGTCATCGTCATCTTCAGTGCCCACGGTGTTTCCCAGGCCGTGCGCCAGGAAGCAGCTGGCCGTGGCCTGAAAGTGTTCGATGCCACCTGCCCGCTGGTGACCAAGGTGCACATCGAAGTGGCCAAGTACAGCCGCGATGGCCGTGAGTGCATTCTCATCGGCCACGAAGGGCACCCGGAAGTCGAAGGCACCATGGGCCAGTACGACGCCAGCAACGGTGGCGCCATCTACCTTGTCGAGGACGAGGAAGATGTTGCCAACCTGCAGGTGCGCGACCCGGACCACCTGGCCTTCGTCACCCAGACCACGCTGTCGATGGACGACACCAGTCGCGTCATCGACGCCCTGCGTGCACGCTTTCCGAACATCGGTGGCCCGCGCAAGGACGACATCTGCTACGCCACCCAAAACCGCCAGGACGCCGTCAAGCAACTGGCAGGCGAGAGTGACGTGGTGCTGGTGGTCGGCAGCCCGAACAGCTCCAACTCCAACCGCCTGCGCGAGCTGGCCGAGCGCATGGGCACTCCGGCTTACCTGATTGATGGTGCCGAGGACCTGCAACGCGGCTGGTTCGACCAGGCCGCGCGTATCGGCATCACTGCCGGTGCTTCGGCCCCCGAAGTGCTGGTGCGTGGCGTGATCGAGCAACTCAAAGCTTGGGGCGCCACGGGCGCTGAAGAGCTGGATGGGCGGGAGGAGAACATCACCTTCTCGATGCCTAAAGAGCTGCGGGTTCGGTCGCTGATCTGATCAGGGCCTTGCGCACAGCGGATGATTCGGTTCGCCTGTGCGCAAGGCTACTCTGCCAGTGCTTGCCAGAACCACATGATAAGGGCTGTTGGTTTTTTCGCAGACTACAAGCCGGCCACTCAGCTGAGCGTTGTTTGGCTGCATCGGCACACCCTGTGCACTGAATTTCACCTGCCCCCCCGTATTCGCTGCGATGTACATGGGTCGAGAAAGCCGATGTTCACGCAGCACTTGCTGATTGTGCTCTAACACTGCACGCCAGCCATTCCCCAATTACCGTCCAGCGCCACTACAACTACCGGTTGGCCCTGCAGCACGGCATGGCTGCGCGCACTGCGCAGTGCCTGGGCCAGATCTCGGGCCGCTGCCGCCCGGTGTAGGTCGTCACTCATCCTGGCGTAGGCCGGAATACCCAGCTGTGTCAGCAAGACAGCCACCGCCAAGGCCGACAACATTTGAATCAGTGTTACGCCGCGTTGCCTCACCGTGCATTCCTCCCTGGAAGTGCTTGGCTATAGCTTCACGTTCGCTGGCCAAGCGTTCTAGTCGGCCGGTTCCAAGGCTGTTGCAGGAAAAGTCACGGGAGGTGCAAGGATGCACGTAAGGCAACGGGGCATGACGCTCCTGGAAGTGCTGTTGGTTGTCGCGGTTGTGGCCGTGGGCATGTTCGCAACCGCAGCGATGCAGTTGCAGGCATTGCAGGCGACGGAAAGCGCACGCCGTGATGGGCGGGCGGCGATGGCGGCGCATAGCGAGCTTGAGCGGAGGCGGCGATGAGGCGCCGCCAGATTGGGTTCGGTTTGCTTGAAGTTGTGATGGCACTGGCCATCGGGTTGCTGCTGCTGGCGGCGGCCAGCCAGCTCTTTACCTCCGCACACCAGGCTTGGCGCCTGCAAAGCACGGCAGTGCGTATGCAGGATGAAGCACGTCAGGCATTACTGCGTATGGCGCAGGACATCCGCATGACGGGGATGTTTGGCTGTCTTCAGCTCGGTCCAGGCGACTTCAACGCCCCGGGCTCACAGTTGGCTTTCGCCCGACCATTGGAAGTTGATTCCACTACCCTCAGCCTGGTTGTAGCGGAGTTGCCCGGACAGGCTGGCAAGTCTGACTGGCTCTTGCACACAGACTGCATCGAGAAAGTGAGCGTGGATGTGGATCCCAAAGAGGGCTATCCACTGGCGTTTCCTATCAGCAGATACGTCTACCAGCTCCAGGGCAACCAACTGAAGTTCAAGCGAGGAAGAAGCTTTCAGCCGCTGGTCGAGAATGTACGAGAGGCGCGCTTCGAACGTGTGCAAACACCCGAAGGAGTGAGAGTGGATATCGCGCTCACGTTGTACGAGCCCACGCTCAAACTCGAACAGCGCCATGAGCTTAGCGTGGCGCTGCGCAACTCGGTGCCGGGGCCATGAAGCGTCAACGCGGTGTCGTGCTGCTGTTGGCGTTGGTACTGAGCCTGCTGCTCGGCTTGCTGGCGGCCTCAGCCCTGAGTGATGCCTTGGTGGAAACGCGAATGGCCGGTCACCTGCGCGATGGTCTGCTGGCGCTCGAAGAAGCGGAGGCCACCTTGCAAGCAGGGGAGGCCGAGATCAAGCGTGCACCTCCTGATCCGTGTTCCGCGTGCATGCCGCCAGCTCGACCGCACGACCTGGCCGGGCAGTGGCACAGCACGCAAGAGGGCTATTTCCACCTGCAGAATCTTGGCCCGAGTAAGCGCGCGCAGGCCACCCTGTTTCGGATAACCGCCGTGAGCAAACAAACCCAGTCACGACAGGTACTGGAAGCCGTCTACGCCGTGGCCGACGACAAGATGCAACGCATGGCCTGGCGACAAAGACTCAGAGGAGACTGACATGCAGCAAGGCTTGAGCCTGATCGAGTTGTTGATTGTGCTGGCCGTGACCGGCATTCTGGCAGCCATTGCCTACCCCAGTTACAGCGACCAGCTTCGGCGAGCCGCGCGCAGCGAAGTGGTTGGCCTGCTGCATGATGCCGCCCTGCGTCTGGAGCGCCACCGCGTGCGCACCGGCGAGTATGCCGAGGGCGACCCGGCCTTGCCCGACGGTACCCGCTACTACAGCCTGCAGGCCCAGCGCGGCAGCGACACCTTCACGCTGCACGCCCGGCGGCTGCCGAATGGGCTGATGGCACAGGATGGCTGTGGCGATTTCCAGCTCGACCAGGCTGGCGCGCGCAGCAACCCCGGTGCCGTTGGTGGCAGCGAGCACTGCTGGGGAAGCTGAAGGTTGAATGATGCCCGGTGCATCGCGGTTTTACTTCAGGTGTTGGATCGACAGATGAACAAGCAAGTAGTGGTGGTCGGCGGCGGGGTGATTGGCCTGCTGACGGCGTTCAACCTGGCGGCAAAGGTCGGCCAGGTGGTGGTGTGTGATCAGGGCGAGGTTGGCCGCGAGTCGTCCTGGGCTGGCGGTGGCATTGTTTCGCCGTTGTACCCATGGCGCTACAGCCCGGCGGTGACCGCCCTGGCGCACTGGTCGCAAGACTTTTATCCACAGCTGGGCGAGCGCTTGTTCGCCAGCACCGGCGTCGACCCCGAAGTGCACACCACTGGGCTGTACTGGCTCGATCTGGACGACGAGGCCGAAGCGTTGGCCTGGGCCGAGCGCGAGCAGCGACCGCTTAGCGCCGTGGATATCTCGGCGGCCTATGACGCGGTGCCGGTGCTGGGCCCGGGCTTCAAGCGCGCCATCTACATGGCTGGGGTGGCCAATGTGCGCAACCCACGGTTGGTCAAATCGCTGAAGGCGGCGCTGCTGGCGCTGCCTAACGTGACCTTGCGCGAACACTGCCAGATCACCGGTTTCGTGCAGCAGGACGGGCGCGTGACCGGGGTGCAGACCGCCGACGGCGTGCTGGTGGCGGATGAAGTGGTGCTCAGCGCTGGCGCCTGGAGTGGTGACCTGCTGCGTACCCTTGGCCTCGAACTGCCGGTAGAGCCGGTGAAGGGCCAGATGATCCTGTTCAAGTGCGCCGACGACTTCTTGCCGAGTATGGTGCTGGCCAAGGGGCGCTATGCGATCCCACGGCGTGATGGGCACATTCTGGTGGGCAGTACGCTGGAGCATGCCGGTTATGACAAGACCCCGACCGGGGATGCGCTGGACAGCCTGAAGTCATCGGCGGTGGAGTTGCTGCCTGAGCTTGAGGGGGCCACGGTGGTGGCGCACTGGGCTGGGCTGCGGCCGGGCTCGCCGGAAGGTATTCCGTATATCGGGCCGGTGCCGGGGCATGCGGGGTTGTGGCTGAACTGCGGGCATTACCGTAATGGGCTGGTGCTGGCACCGGCTTCGTGCCAATTGTTTACCGACTTGCTGACCGGGGCCGAGCCGATTATCGACCCGGCGCCTTATGCGCCAGAAGGTCGTTTGGGCTGAGGGCTTCTTCGCGGGTAAACCCGCTCCCACAGGTGCAGCACAGGTTTGAAAACCGTGTGATCCCTGTGGGAGCGGGTTTACCCGCGAAAGGGCCAGCGAGCCTGTTAGAGCGCTCAACCGGTAATAGGAGCCTGCAAGTGCCGGCTTGGGTAATGCTGTTCATACACCTTGCACACCCGCAGCACCTGCTCATCGGCGAAGCGCCCGGCCACCACCTGCAGGCCCACCGGCAACCCTTCGCGGGTAAACCCGCAAGGCACCGATGCCGCCGGCTGTTGCGTCAGGTTGAAGGGGTAGCTGAACGGCGTCCACTCCATCCACTGCGCCATCCCCGACCCAGGCGGCACGTTGTGCCCAGCCTCGAATGCCACCAGCGGCAGCATGGGGGATAGCAGCACGTCATAGCGCTGGTGGAAGGCATTCATCTTCGCTATCAACGCTGCCCGCGCCTCAAGCGCCTGGGTGTATTCGCGCAGGTTGATCTGCGCCCCTTGCTCGGCAATCCAGCGCAGCCCAGGGTCCAGCAGCGCCCGTTGCTCTTCGCTGAGCGCGCCGGCCAGGCGGGCCGCGCCGGCGAACCACAAGGTGTTGAAGGTTTCCAGCGGGTCGCTGAAGCCAGGGTCCACTTCCTCTACCTGCGCACCCAGCCGCGCCAGGCGTTGCACCGCTTGTGCCACCAGCGCCTGGACCTGCGGGTCGACCTGCACGTAACCGAAATTCGCGCTGTAGGCGATGCGCAGGCCGCTCAGGTCTTGCTGCTGGCCCAGCCACGGTGTCTGCCGTGGTGCACCGGCCAGGCCATCACGGGCATCGGGGCGAGCGACACAATCGAGCATCAGCACCGCGTCGTCCACGGTGCGCGTCATCGGCCCCAAGTGCGACAGCACGGTCATGGCGCTGGCTGGCCACTGCGGCACATAGCCGAAGGTTGGCTTGATGCCGAAGGTGCCGGTAAAGGCGCAGGGAATACGAATCGAGCCACCGGCATCGCTGCCCTGGTGCAGCACACCCAGGTTCAGCGCCGCGGCTGCCGCGGCACCACCCGACGAGCCGCCGGCAGTCAGCCTGGTATCCCAGGGGTTGCGGGTGATGCCGTACAGCGGATTGTCTGTTACCCCTTTCCAGCCGAACTCCGGCGTGGTGGTCTTGCCCACCAGCACCGCCCCGGCCTCACGCATGAACGCGGAGAAGGGCGCATCGATGTCCCATGGCCCGGCGCTCGAGGTGGTGCGCGAGCCTTTGCGGGTGGGCATGCCACGGGTCAGGGTCAGGTCCTTGATCGAAGCGGGTACGCCATCCAGCCGGCCACAGGGTTCGCCACGTTGCCAGCGCTGTTCGCTGGCGCGGGCGGCGGCGCGGGCCCCTTCGCCGTCGACATGGCAGTAGGCGTTGACTGCCGGGTTGTGCAGGTCGATGCGCGCCAGCACATCGTCGACTACCTCGACTGGGGACAGTTGGCGGCGCTGGTACAGCTCGAGCAGTTCGACGGCAGTGAACTCGCCAATCGCGGTTTTCTGGGTCATCTCAACGGGCTCCCGGGTTGGCGGCCTGGAACATGGCGCGCAACAGTACGTCACAGCCGTCGGCCAGGTCCTGCGGTGCGGCATTTTCGATTTCGTTGTGGCTGATGCCGCCCTCGCACGGCACGAAGATCATCCCGGCCGGGCCCAGCTCGGCGAGGAAGATGGCATCGTGGCCGGCGCCGCTGACGATATCCATGTGGCTCAAGCCCAGCTCGCGCGCGCCCTGGCGCACGGCGTCCACGCACTGCTCGGCGAAATACAGCGGCGGGAAGTCGGCGGTCGGGGTCAGCGTGTAGCTCAGCCCGTGCTTGGCCGTGCTGCTTTCGATGGCGGCCTGTACTTCGCTGACCATGGCGGCGAGGTGCTTGGGGTCGAGGTGGCGCAGGTCGATGGTCATCTGCACCTGGCCTGGGATGACGTTGCGCGAGCCTGGGTGCAGGGTCAGGCAGCCCACTGTGCCGCAGGCATGTGGCTGGTGGGCGTGGGCCGTGCGGTTGACCGCAGCCACCACGTCGGCGGCGCCGACCAGGGCGTCCTTGCGCAGGTGCATGGGGGTGGGCCCGGCATGTGCCTCGACGCCGGTCAGCACCAGGTCGAACCACTTTTGTCCCAGACAGCCCTGAACCACGCCAATGGTGGTGCGCTGGTCTTCCAGCACCGGGCCCTGTTCGATATGCGCTTCGAAGTAGGCGCCGACGGCATGCCCGGTCGGCACGCGTGGGCCGGCGTAACCGATGCGCTGCAGCTCCGCGCCAACCGACACGCCCTGCTCGTCGACCTTGTCCAGGGTCTCCTGCAGGCCGAACTTCCCGGCGAACACGCCCGAGCCCATCATGCAGGGCGGGAAGCGCGAGCCTTCTTCGTTGGTCCACACCACCACTTCCAGTGGGGCTTCGGTGGTCAGCTTCAAGTCGTTGAGCGTGCGCATCACCTCAAGGCCTGCCATGACGCCGTAGCAGCCATCGAACTTGCCGCCGGTGGGTTGGGTATCGATATGGCTACCGGTCATGACCGGCGGCAGGGAAGGATTGCGGCCGGGGCGACGGGCAAAGATGTTGCCGATGGCGTCGACGCTGACCGTGCAGCCGGCCTCTTCGCACCAGCGTACGAACAGGTCGCGGGCCTGGCGGTCGAGGTCGGTCAGGGCCAGGCGGCACACGCCACCCTTGGCAGTGGCGCCGAGCTGGGCAAGGTCCATCAGCGATTGCCAAAGGCGCTCGCGGCTGACCAGTGAACCTTGGCCAAGCAAGTGCTGCGAAGGATCGGTGCGGGTGTTCATGGGCGTTCTCCTTTCAGGCGCTCAGGGCCAGGTAACGGTTCTTGATGCTTGGGTCCTCGCGGAACTGCGCGGCGCTGCCCTGGTAGGCGACCCGGCCCTGTTCAAGCACGTAATGGCGATCGGCGAGTGCATCGCAGACCATCAGGTTTTGCTCCACCAGCAGGATCGACAGGCCTTCGTCCTTGATCCGCCGCAGGATCTTCACCAGCTCGTCGACGATCACCGGGGCCAGGCCTTCGGTGGGTTCGTCGAGGATCAGCAGCTTGGGGCCGTTGAGCAGGGCGCGGGCGATGGCCAGCATCTGCTGCTCGCCACCGGACAGGGCGAAACCACCATTGCGGCGCCGCTCCTTGAGCCGTGGGAACATGCTGTAGACGTCCTCCAGCTGCCAGCGGCTGGCCTTGCGCACGGCTATCTTCAGGTTCTCTTCCACACTGAGCTGGCGGAAGATGCCACGGTGCTCAGGCACCAGGGCAATACCAAGCCGGGCGATATCGAAGATTTCACGGCCGACCAACTGTTGGCCGTTGAAGCTGATCTGCCCCTGCCGTGGGCGGACGATGCCAAGGATGCTGCGCAGGGTGGTGGTCTTGCCGGCACCATTGCGCCCGAGCAGCGTCACCAGTTCGCCTGCTTCAACCTTGAGCGAGACACCTTCGAGCACATGGCTCTTGTCGTAATAGGAGTGGATCGAATCGACGTTGAGCATCAGGCGGCCTCTCCAAGGTAGGCGGTGCGTACGCGCTCGTCGTTGCGCACCTGTTCAGGGGTACCCTCGACCAGAATCTGGCCGTGGCTCATCACAGTGATGCGCTGGCTGATCGACATGACGATGCTCATGTTGTGCTCGATCAGCAGCACGGTGTGGTCGCGGCCGAGGTCGCTGATCAGGTCGGTCATCACCGGAATGTCGTCGATGCCCATGCCCGAGGTGGGTTCGTCGAGCATCAGCAGGGTGGGCTTGGCGCAGATCGACATGCCCACTTCCAGCACCCGTTGCTGGCCGTGTGACAGCTCGCCGGCCAGGGTTTCGGCGCGGGCGCTCAGCTTCAGGCGTTCCAGCACCTGGTCGGCGGTGTTCCAGTGGCTGCGTTTGTGCTCCACACTGCGCCAGAAATTCAGGGCGCCCAGGCCGTCTCGGCCCTGGGCGGCCAAGCGCAGGTTTTCGCGCACGGACAGGTTTTGGAACAGGCTGGTGAGCTGGAACGAACGCGCCATGCCCAGCGCCACCCGCCCGTGGGACGGCTTGCGGATGATGTCCTGGCCGTTGAACAGGATCTTGCCCGCCGTGGCCTGACGCTCGCCGGTCAAGCAGTGGAACAGGCTGGTCTTGCCAGCACCGTTGGGGCCGATGACGGTGTGGATGGTGCCGGCGCGGACCTTGAGGTCAACGCCTGCGACTGCCTTGAACGGCCCGTAGGCCAGCTCCAGTTGGCGGGTTTCCAGGAGGTAGTCGCTCATCATAGGGTCTCCTTGGTCTTGGCCTGGGATTTGTCATTGGCACTGCGGGTGGCCAGCAGGCGCTTGCCCAGTTCGGCCAGTCCACCCCACAGGCCGCCCCGCATGAACACCACCACCAGAATCAGGATGACCCCCAGCAGCATCAGCCAGCGTGGCCACAGCTCCGACAGCACGTCACCCAGCAGCACGATGGCGCCGGCCCCCAGCAGTGAGCCGAACAACGAGCCGGTGCCGCCGACGATGGTCATGATCAGGATGTTCTCGCTCATCATCAGGTCGATGTTCGACAGCGGCGCAAAGTGCAGCAGCATGGCGTACAGCGCGCCGGCGATGCCGGTGATGGCCCCCGACAGCATGAACACCAGGATCTTGAAGTGGCGGGTGTCGTAGCCAATGGCGGCAGCGCGGGTCTCGTTCTCGCGGATAGCCAGCAGGGTGCTGCCGAATGGCGAGCGGATCACCCGCAAGGCAGCGGCGAAAATCAACAGGAACAGCACGGCGACGAACACATAGAAATGCCGAGGGTCAGCCAGGTCGACCAGCACATGGCCGGCGATTTCGATGTTGGGCCGGGGCACATCGAGCAGGCCGTTGTCGCCGCCGGTCCAGCCGCTTAGGGTATAAGCCAGGAAATAGGCCATCTGGCTGAAGGCCAGGGTCAGCATGACGAAGTAGATGCCCGTGCGGCGGATCGCCAATGCGCCCACCAGCAGTGCCAGGAAGGCGCCGAACACGGCTGCGCCAAGCAGCGCGGCGAACATGCCCCAGTGCAGGTGAATCATCAGCAGCGCCGCGCCATAGGCGCCCACGCCAAAGAAGATGCCCTGGCCGAACGACAGCAGGCCGGTGTAGCCGAGCAGCAGGTTGCAGGCCAGGGCGGCCAGGGCAAAGATCAGGATTTCGGTGGCCAGGGTGGCCGAAGGCAGCAGCAACGGCAGCGCCACCAGGCTGGCAACCACCAGCAACAGCAGTGCCGGGGCGCGGCCCTTGGCGACTGGCAATGGGTTTTTCTCGCTCATGTCAGGCTCTCCCAAACAGGCCATAGGGACGGACCAGGATCACTGCGGCCATGGCGCCGTAGATCATCAGGCTGGCGCCTTGCGGCCAGAGGCTGGTCATCATGCTTTGCACCACACCCACCAGCAGGCCGCCAACCAGCGCACCGCCGAACGAGCCCATGCCGCCGATCACCACCACCACGAAGGCAATGCCGAGGATCTCCGGCCCGACGAAAGGCTGGGCCCCGCGTAGTGGTGCGAACAGCACACCCGCCACGCCGGCCAGGCCCACGCCCAGGGCGAAGGTCAGGGAGAACAGGCGAAAGATATTGGTGCCCAGCAGCGATACGGTTTCGGTGCTTTCGCTACCCGCGCGCACCAGTGCGCCGAAGCGGGTGCGCTCCAGCAGCAACCACAAGCCAACGCCGATCAGCGCGGCGAAGCCGATCAGGAACAGGCGGTAGTAGGGGTAGATGAAGTCACCGAGGATCAGCACGCCGCGCAGCTCCGGCGGTACGGCAATGTTCTTGCCCACCGGGCCCCAGATCAGCACCGAGGCTTCCTGGATGATCAGTGCGATGCCGAGGGTGACGAGGATCTGGAAGGTGTGCGGCAGGTGGTAGATGCGCTTGATCAACAGGCGCTCGACCGCCCACGCCAGTGCGGCCACTACCAGCGGCGCAATCAGCAGCGCCAGCCAGAAGTTGCCGGTTATCGCTACGGCGGTGTAGCACAGGTAGGCGCCCAGCAAGAAGAACGCACCGTGGGCGAAGTTGACGAAGTTGAGCAGGCCGAAAATGATCGTCAGGCCCACGGCGATGAGGAAGTAGATCATCCCCAGGCCCAGGCCGTTGAGCAGTTGGAACAGGTACAAATCGAGCATGAGCGTGCCCTCGACAGCGCGCGAGGCGGCTGCCTGTACAAGTGTTTGTGACTAACGCCGCGGCTTCAGGCCAGGGCGCAACCGGTGTGGTCGACCTCGACGAACGAGCGGCCCGAACTGATGACTTCGGCCAGGTCGTCCTCGTCGCGCATCTGCCCCTGGGGCTTGCCGCGCAGCAGGTAGTAATCCTTGAGCACCTGATGGTCACCCGGGCGGATCAGTTCTTCGCCGGTCGGGCCTTGGAAGCGCATGCCCTGCAATGCCGCAGACACGGCGGCACCGTCCAGGCTGCCAGCCTTGACGATGGCCTCGAGCATGACCTTGGTGCCGATGTAGTCAGCGGCCAGTGGGTAGTTGGGGTTGATGCCGTAAGCCTTGCGGGTGGCGGCGACCAACTGCTTGTTCAACGGGGTATCGACCTGGTGCCAGTACTGCGCGCCCAGGTACACGCCCTCGAGCACGTCGCTGCCCAGCTCCTGGAACTGGTCGAGGCCGGCAGACCACACCATCAGCACTTTCATGCGGTCCTTGATGCCGAAGTTGACCGCCTGGCGCAGGGCGTTGGAGGCCTGGCTGCCGAAGTTGAGCAACACCAGCACGTCGGGTTTTGCGGCGATGGCGTTGGTCAGGTAGCCAGAGAATTCCTGCTCCTGCAGCGAGTGGTAGCTGTTACCGATGTGTTCCACCCCAAGCTCGGCGAACACCTTGCGGGCATTGTCCAGCAACGCGTCACCGAACACGTATTGCGGGGTGATGGTGTACCAGCGCTTGGCCTGTGGTAGTTGGCGGATCATCGGCACCAAGGTTTCGCGAATGGCGCCGTAGGTGGGCACCGACCAGCGGAAGGTCGAGGCGTTGCAGTCTTTGCCGGTGATTTCGTCGGCGCCCACAGGCGTCATGAACACGCCGCCGGCTTTGTGGATTTCCTTCGACACCGCCAGTGCCGAGGAGGACAGGGTGCAGCCCTGGAAGAAGCGTGCGCCATCCTGGCCGATGGCTTCCTGTACCTTGCGCACCGCCTTGCCGGCGTTGCCTTCGGTGTCGATGACTTTGTACTTGAGCGGGTGGCCGAGCAGCTGGGGGTATTCGGCAATGGCCAGGCGCGAGCCCATGTCGGCGTACTTGCCGTAGCTGGCGAAGGCGCCCGACATGGACTTGAGCCCATAGAAGGTCAACGGTTGGTCGGCGAATGCCCGGTGCGCCCCCAAGGGGAGGCTACCTAAGGCACCCAGGGCAAGGCCTGCCTTGAGCAGGGTACGTCTTTGCATGAGTAACTCCTTGGTTGTGGTTATTAGGCAGGAGTGGCAATGACAAAGCGGGTACGGCCGGGCCTGTGTGCAGGCCTCTTTCCAGGCGCATCAGTGGTTGTGGTTGAACTCCAGCAGGAAGTTACGGGCAACCTCGCCTTCCAGCGCGGTCATGTGGTGCTCGGCGTCGCACATGTGTTCGTGCATCAGCCGGCGTACAGCGGGTTCGTCGCTGGCGCGCAGGGCGGTCAGCAGTTGCTTGTGGTAGTCGATATTGGCGGCGGCGAACTGTTGGCGCTTGGGCAGGTAGGCTTTTTTCAGCACTACCAGGTCGCGCAACAGGTCATTGAGGAACACCGCCATGAAACGCAGCAACGGGTTGGGGCAGCGGTCGGCCAGCAAGGTGTGGAACTCCAGCTCGGCCAGGCGCTGCTCGCGCTGGCCTTCTTCGCTGTCTTCCGGCGCGCTGCAGAAATCGATGTTGGCCTGCAGCACGGCATAGTCCGCTTCGCTCAGCTTGCCCATCACCGAGACCGCCAGCTCCACCTCGATGACTTTGCGCAGCTGGTACACCTGCTCGCCGTCCAGGTGTTGAAAGTGCAGGTAGTTGCGCAACGCACGGCTGGCCGGTTCGGTGCCCACTTCGTTCAGGTAGGCGCCGCCGGTCGGCCCGGTACGGGTGCTCACCAGGCCTTCGACCTCCAACGCCTTGAGCGCTTCGCGGGCGGTGCCCTTGGAACACTCGAAATGCTCCATCAGCTCACGTTCGGTGGGCAGGCGATCGCCTGGGTGCAGCGCTTCGGTGACGATCGAGCGCTTGACCGATTCGACGATCACATCGGACAGCTTCTGGCGCTTGCGTTTGGGTTTGAGCATTTCGCTATTTTTCATATTTATGCGGATAAATAGGATTTAGCGAATTTTACTGGGGTGGGTCAATGCTGGCGGCGGGGGAGGGGTCGTAAATGGTGTGAAAGGGTCGGGGAGGGATAAGTATCGGCAGGAGTATGCGTAGCGAGTGTAGGAGCGACGCAAGGTCGCTCCACAGCGGGCTTTGTGTTCAGTTCTGGCGGCCAGGGCCTTGCTGCAAGTGTGCCTGGCTGCAATACCAATCGTTGCCTTGCTGCAGTGCCCGGTCGTTGGGCAGGTGCACACCGCAATGGGCGCAGCGCACCATCTTCAGCGGCGCATCCAGCTTCGCCTCGGGGTGCGACTGTTGGCTGACTTTGAACTTGCGCCACAGCCAGAACGCGGCGGCGATCAGGGCAATCCAGAAAAGTAGGCGAACCATGGTGTCCAGCTTGTCGATTGAAGAAGCCGACAGTCTAGGACGCGGCCAATAAAAAGGGAGGCCCAAGGCTTCCCTTTCATTTACCGCTGTGGGTCAGTCGAACAGACCAAAGGTCATGTAGCTGAACCAGGAGCGGTCTTTCTCGGCCTCTTTCGGGCCTTCCGGCACGATCGGGTCGCCGTTTTCGTCTTTAGGCAGCAGCTCTTGCGGCATCTCGTCACGCGCGTCCTGGAACTGCTTGACCACGTCCTGGTTGGCGCGGGTTTCGCCCGGCGGCAGCGGGGCGTCGGTCTCGATCAGGCCCAGGGTGGCCTTGGACAGCCAGCCACGGCCGTCAGACTCGGTCTGCTTGGGTTGGAACTCGCCATCGACCAGGCTCGGGTGGTCCGGGTAGTTGAGCTTGAGGGTTTCCAGGCTGCTGGCGGCCAGTTCGTCCAGGTGCATTTTCTGGTACGACTCGACCATCACTGCAAGGCCGTCACCGACCGATGGGGTTTCCTGGAAGTTCTCGACCACGTAGCGGCCCCGGTTGGCGGCAGCTACGTAAGCCTGGCGGCTCAGGTAGTAATCGGCCACGTGGATTTCGTACGAGGCCAGCAGGTTGCGCAGGTAGATCATGCGCTGCTTGGCGTCTGGCGCGTAGCGGCTGTTGGGGAAGCGACTGGTCAGCTGGGCGAACTCGTTGTACGAGTCGCGGGCGGCGCCCGGGTCACGCTTGGTCATGTCCAGTGGCAGGAAGCGCGCCAGCAGGCCACGGTCCTGGTCGAACGAGGTCAGGCCCTTGAGGTAGTAGGCGTAATCGACGTTCGGGTGCTGCGGGTGCAGACGGATGAAGCGCTCGGCGGCCGACTTGGCGGCCTCAGGCTCGGAGTTCTTGTAGTTGGCGTAGATCAGCTCGAGCTGCGCCTGGTCGGCATAGCGGCCGAACGGGTAGCGCGATTCCAGGGCCTTGAGCTTGTTCACGGCGCTGGTGTAGCTGGAGTTGTCCAGATCAGCCTGGGCCTGCTGGTACAGCTCGGCCTCGCTGAGGTTCTCGTCAATGACCTCTTTATTAGAGGAACAGGCCGCGGTAAGCCCGAGGATGGCGATCAGCAGCAGGTGTTTCACTTGCATGGCGGCTTGCGTCCCTTTGACGGCCGCTGTCTTGGGCGGTGCCGTCCTGTTATGATGAGCGCCCCGGCCAACCCCGGGACAAAAGAAGCCGTATTTAACCACAAGCTCGCAGCCGAAACCAAAGGCTGTGCGCCCGCCGAATCGAGCATGTCCGAGATCATTCAACTTAGCGCAGAGGTACCGTCCGAACTGGGCGGCCAACGCCTCGACCAGGTCGCCGCCCAATTGTTCGCCGAGTACTCGCGTTCGCGGCTAACTTCGTGGATCAAAGAGGGCCGCCTGACGGTCGATGGTGCAGTCGTGCGCCCTCGAGACCTCGTCTATGGCGGTTCGCTGCTTGCCTTGGAGGCCGAGCAAGAGGCCCAGGGTGAGTGGATCGCAGAAGATATCGAACTGGATATCGTCTACGAAGACGACCATATCATGGTGATCAACAAGCCTGCCGGGCTGGTCGTGCACCCGGCCGCCGGGCATGCCAGCGGTACGCTGCTCAATGCGCTGCTGCACCACGTGCCAGACATCGTCAACGTGCCGCGCGCCGGTATCGTTCACCGCCTGGACAAGGACACCACCGGCTTGATGGTGGTGGCCAAGACCTTGCAGGCGCAGACCAAGCTGGTCGAGCAGATGCAGGCCCGCAAGGTCAGCCGTATCTACGAGTGCATCGTGATTGGTGTGGTGACAGCCGGTGGCAAGATCGACGCGCCCATTGGCCGCCATGGCGGCATGCGCCAGCGCATGGCGGTAACCGACGGCGGCAAGCCGGCGGTCAGCCATTACCGTGTGCTCAAGCGCTTCCGCTCGCACACCCATGTACGAGTGAAGCTGGAAACCGGCCGCACCCACCAGATACGCGTGCACATGGCCCATGTAGGTTTCCCTCTGGTTGGCGACCAGACGTACGGCGGGCGCTTCCGTATTCCGCCGGCTGCCAGCCCAACCATGGTCGAGGCGGTCAAGACCTTCCCGCGCCAGGCGCTGCATGCGCGTTTCCTCGCCTTGGCCCACCCGATTACCGGTGAAATCATGAAGTGGGAGTCGCCACTGCCGGATGACTTCGTCTGGTTGTTGTCGCTTTTGAACCAGGACCGCGAGAGCTTCATCGGATGAGTGGCCTGGCGCAGTCGCTGCTGATCCCCGACTGGCCGGCCCCGGCCTCGGTTCGCGCCTGTGTCACCACCCGTCAGGGCGGCGTCAGCCTGCCGCCTTATGAAACCTTCAACCTTGGCGACCACGTGGGGACGACCCTGCCGCCGTCGCCGAGAACCGCCGTCGCCTCAGCGCCCCGTTCGCCATTCAGCCGGCCTGGCTGAAGCAGGTACATGGCCTGGTGGTGGCGGCTGCCGACCCAGCCGTGGTGGCCGAGGCCGACGCCAGCTGGACCGACCAGCCTGGCATTGCCTGCACCGTGATGACTGCCGATTGCCTGCCTGCGCTGTTCTGTGACCGCGCGGGCACCCGTGTGGCCGCGGCACATGCAGGCTGGCGTGGGCTGGCTGGCGGTGTGCTGGAAGCCACCTTGGACCGCCTGGCACTGCCGGCGGAAGAGGTGCTGGTGTGGCTGGGGCCGGCCATTGGCCCGCAGGCGTTCGAGGTAGGGCTGGAAGTGCGCGATGCCTTCACTGCCGTGCATCCAGAAGCCGCCCGGGCGTTTGTCGAGGGCGAGCGGCCGGGCAAGCTGATGGCCGACATCTATGAGCTGGCGCGTATTCGCCTGGCTGCTCGTGGCGTCACTGCCGTTTATGGCGGTGGCTTTTGCACGGTCAGCGATCAGCGGTTCTTCTCCTATCGCCGTACCCCGCAGGGTGGGCGGTTTGCATCCTTGGTGTGGCTGGAGCCTCGCTAATCCAACAGGTTGACTTCGGTCAACCCCGCTACGCTTGAATCTTCCAGAATCAACCTTATCTATAAGGTCATCTCAGGCAGGTTCTTCATAAACAGGCGCTGTCCATCGCTCCGACCTGCCCTTTAAAGGAAGGTACACCATGCGAATAGACCGTTTGACCAGCAAGCTGCAACTTGCAATATCCGATGCCCAGTCCCTGGCCGTTGGCATGGACCACCCTGCCATCGAGCCCGTGCACCTGGTACAGGCGCTGCTTGAACAACAGGGCGGCTCCATCAAGCCTCTGCTGATGCAGGTAGGCTTCGACATCAACAGCCTGCGCCAAGGGCTGGTGAAAGAACTCGACCAACTGCCGAAAATCCAGAACCCCACCGGCGATGTGAACATGTCGCAGGACCTGGCGCGCCTGCTCAACCAGGCCGACCGCCTGGCCCAGCAGAAGGGTGACCAGTTCATTTCCAGCGAACTGGTACTGCTGGCCGCCATGGACGAGAACAGCAAACTCGGCAAACTGCTGCTGAGCCAGGGCGTGACCAAGAAAGCCTTGGAAAACGCCATCAACAACCTGCGCGGCGGCGCGGCAGTGAATGACGCCAACGCCGAGGAATCGCGCCAGGCCCTGGACAAGTACACCGTCGACCTGACCAAGCGTGCCGAAGAAGGCAAGCTGGACCCGGTGATCGGCCGTGACGATGAAATCCGCCGTACCGTGCAGGTACTGCAACGCCGTACCAAGAACAACCCGGTGCTGATCGGTGAGCCTGGCGTGGGTAAAACCGCCATCGCCGAGGGCCTGGCCCAGCGCATCATCAATGGTGAAGTGCCAGACGGCCTCAAGGGCAAGCGCCTGCTGGCGCTGGACATGGGGGCGCTGATTGCCGGTGCCAAATACCGCGGCGAGTTCGAAGAGCGTCTGAAAGGCCTGCTGAACGAGCTGTCCAAGCAGGAAGGCCAGATCATCCTGTTCATCGACGAACTGCACACCATGGTCGGCGCTGGCAAAGGCGAGGGCGCCATGGACGCCGGCAACATGCTCAAGCCGGCCCTGGCCCGCGGCGAGCTGCACTGCGTCGGTGCCACTACGCTGAACGAGTATCGCCAGTTCATCGAGAAGGACGCCGCCCTGGAGCGCCGTTTCCAGAAGGTGCTGGTAGAGGAGCCGAGCGAGGAAGACACCATCGCTATCCTGCGTGGCCTGAAAGAGCGCTATGAAGTGCACCACAAGGTGGCCATCACCGACGGTGCAATTATCGCTGCGGCCAAGCTCAGCCATCGCTACATCACTGACCGCCAGCTGCCGGACAAGGCCATTGACCTGATCGACGAAGCGGCCAGCCGTATCCGTATGGAGATCGACTCCAAGCCGGAAGTGCTCGACCGCCTTGATCGCCGCCTGATCCAGTTGAAGGTGGAGTCGCAGGCACTGAAGAAAGAAGAAGACGAAGCGGCAAAAAAACGCCTGGAGAAGCTGACCGAGGAAATCGAGCGGCTGGAGCGTGAGTATTCCGACCTGGAGGAAATCTGGGCCTCGGAAAAAGCCGAAGTGCAGGGCTCGGCGCAGATCCAGCAAAAGATCGAGCAGGCTCGCCAGGAGCTGGAAACCGCCCGTCGCAAAGGCGACCTGAGCCGCATGGCCGAACTGCAGTACGGGGTGATCCCGGACTTGGAGCGCAGCCTGCAGATGGTCGACCAGCACGGCAAGACCGAGAACCAGTTGCTGCGCAACAAGGTGACCGAGGAAGAAATTGCCGAAGTGGTGTCGAAGTGGACCGGTATTCCCGTGGCCAAGATGCTCGAAGGCGAGCGTGAGAAGCTGCTGAAGATGGAAGCGTTGCTGCACCAGCGCGTGATCGGTCAGGGCGAGGCGGTAACCGCCGTGGCCAACGCCGTGCGCCGCTCGCGTGCCGGGCTGTCCGACCCGAACCGGCCAAGTGGTTCGTTCCTGTTCCTCGGCCCTACCGGCGTGGGCAAGACCGAACTGTGCAAGGCGCTGGCCGAGTTCCTGTTCGACACCGAAGAGGCGATGGTGCGCATCGACATGTCCGAGTTCATGGAGAAGCACTCCGTGGCTCGCCTGATTGGTGCACCGCCAGGCTATGTAGGTTATGAAGAGGGCGGCTACCTGACCGAGGCTGTACGGCGCAAGCCATACTCGGTGGTGCTGCTGGACGAGGTGGAGAAGGCCCACCCGGATGTGTTCAACGTACTGCTGCAGGTGCTGGAAGACGGCCGCCTGACTGACAGTCATGGGCGCACCGTGGACTTCCGCAACACCGTGATCGTGATGACTTCCAACCTGGGCTCGGCGCAGATTCAGGAGCTGGTGGGTGACCGCGAGGCGCAACGTGCGGCGGTGATGGATGCGGTGGGTGCGCACTTCCGTCCGGAGTTCATCAACCGCATCGACGAAGTGGTGGTGTTCGAGCCACTGGGCCGTGAGCAGATCGCTGGCATTACCGAGATTCAGCTGGGCCGCCTGCGCAGCCGTCTGCTGGAGCGCGAACTGTCGCTGAGCTTGAGCCCGGACGCGTTGGACAAGCTGATTGCCGTGGGTTACGACCCTGTATACGGCGCACGGCCGCTGAAGCGGGCAATCCAGCGCTGGATCGAAAACCCATTGGCGCAGCTGATCCTGGCAGGCAAGTTTGTGCCGGGTGCGGCGATTACCGCCAAGGTGGAAGGCGACGAAATCGTCTTTGGCTAATTTGCATCCTCATGAGCCCCGCACCTGCGGGGCTTTTTTTTGCTTCTTTACAGGCGCTGTGGATACCGAGAGGGGCGGGTTTGCCAGCGAAGAAGCCGGCACAGCCCAGTAAAACCGGGGCTTTCCGGCCGCTTTGGATAACTTGCTGAAATTTTTGAAATTTTTGCTTGCATCATATTTAGAGTGCCCCTAATATACGCCGCGTTGTCAGGCACTAAGCGAATCACCAGCAACAACGGTGACCGCAAAACAACTTACAAATCAGTAAGTTGAATGAAAAAAAGTGGTTGACAAGCAAAACGAAGAATGTAGAATAGCCGGCCTCAGCAGCGACAACGCGAAAGCGAAGCAGCTAAAGAGTCCGAAGCGAACACAGTCTTCGGAGTTGTACCGAAGTTCAGTTCCGCGATAGCTCAGTCGGTAGAGCAAATGACTGTTAATCATTGGGTCCCTGGTTCGAGTCCAGGTCGCGGAGCCAATCTCGGGGTGTAGCGCAGTCCGGTAGCGCGCCTGCTTTGGGAGCAGGATGTCAGGAGTTCGAATCCCCTCACCCCGACCATTTTTGGGTCGTTAGCTCAGTTGGTAGAGCAGTTGGCTTTTAACCAATTGGTCGTAGGTTCGAATCCTACACGACCCACCATGTAAAGAAGGGCATCTCAAAGAGATGCCCTTTTTTTTGAAAGACCCGGGGTGTAGCGCAGTCCGGTAGCGCGCCTGCTTTGGGAGCAGGATGTCAGGAGTTCGAATCCCCTCACCCCGACCATTTTTGGGTCGTTAGCTCAGTTGGTAGAGCAGTTGGCTTTTAACCAATTGGTCGTAGGTTCGAATCCTACACGACCCACCATGAACAAAGGGCATCTCGCAAGAGATGCCCTTTTTCTTTGCCTGTCAGAATGTTGGGCCTGCCTTGCAGGCCTTGCGCCGCGAGAGGGGCGCTAAGCGCCCCCGGCAACTGTCAGTGCAGCTTCAAGCGCGGTTCTGTACCCCGGCCAATCTTGCTACCCAGCATCATCAACGCCGTGCGGAAGAACCCGTACAACGCCATCTGGTGCATGCGGTACAGCGACACGTAGAACATCCGCGCCAGCCAGCCTTCCAGCTTCACACTGCCCATCAGGTTACCCATCAGGTTGCCCACCGCCGAGAAGCGCGACAGCGACACCAGCGAGCCGTAGTCCTTGTACTCGTAGGTCGGCAGCGCCTTGTTCTCCAGCCGCGCCTTCAGGCTTTGCGCCAGCATCGAAGCCTGTTGGTGCGCAGCCTGGGCCCGTGGCGGTACGTTGCGGTCGCTGCCGGGTTGCGGGCAGGCGGCGCAGTCACCGAAGGCGAAGATGTTGTCGTCGCGGGTAGTTTGCAGGGTAGGGCGCACGACCAGCTGGTTGATGCGATTGGTTTCCAGGCCATCGATGTCCTTGAGGAAGCCTGGCGCACGGATACCCGCCGCCCACACTTTGAGGCTGGCCTGGATCACTTCGCCGTCCTTGGTTTTCAGGCCGTCCTCGGTCACTTCACTGACCGCGGCGTTGGTCATCACCTTCACCCCGAGTTTCTCCAGGGTCTTGTGCACCGGCACGCTGATGCGCTCCGGCAGCGCCGGCAGTACGCGCGGGCCGGCCTCGATCAGGGTGATGTGCATGTCTTTGGGCTGGATGCGGTCAAGGCCATAGGCCGCCAGCTCGTGGGCAGCATGGTGCAGCTCGGCCGCCAGCTCCACACCGGTGGCACCGGCGCCCACAATGGCTACGCTGATTTTTTCGCTGGCCACGTCGCCGGCGTGGGCGCGCAGGTAGTGGTTGAGCAGTTGCTGGTGGAAGCGCTCGGCCTGCTTGCGGGTATCCAGGAACAGGCAATGTTGCGCTGCGCCCAGGGTGCCGAAGTCGTTGGTGTTGGAACCCACGGCGATGACCAGGGTGTCGTAGCCCAGGGTGCGCGCAGGCAACAGCTCGCGGCCCTCTTCATCGAGGGTGGCGGCCAGTTGAATCTGTTTGCCTTCACGGTCCAGGCCGCTCATGCGCCCCAACTGGAAATTGAAGTGGTTCCACTTGGCCTGGGCCACGTAGTTCAGTTCGTCTTCCGAGGAGTTCAGCGAGCCAGCGGCCACTTCGTGCAGCAATGGCTTCCAGATGTGCGTGAGGTTGGCGTCGACCAGGGTGATGTCGGCCTGCTTGCGCTTGCCCAGGCTTTTACCCAGGCGGGTCGCCAGTTCCAGGCCGCCGGCGCCGCCGCCGACAATCACGATGCGATGAGTCATGGGAATATCTCATAAGGTTTACGGAATTCGTGCCCCAGAGGGGCGGCCGCAAACTGCACGAGGGAAGGGCGAGCGCGAAGCAGCTCATAGCACCAGTCCACTCAGCAGGCGGCTGATGAGACCCAACCCGATGGTCACGGCCAGCACCAGCACAAGGAGCAGCCACGGCCGGAAGGGCCTGCGCTCGACTTGGTGCTGGGGGGCTCGCAGATACTCATCGACACGACGCTGATCTTCCGGGTTCAGGCGGCTGGTCATGGTGGGCCTCGTCAGGTAGACGTTTGTGACTGCGCAAACGCTACAGCGTTCGCGCAAGCGCTTGAAACAAATGATAATGCTTTCTATCCCTGGCGCCGAGTGTACGCCATCGCAAACATTCGCTGCACTGGATCAAAGACTGATGCCTACGTCGAAGACGATGCTGCGGCCCAGGTTGCCGCGCAGGAAGTCTGGCGCGTCAGGGTGGGCGAACAGCACCCGGGCAAAGGTTGGCCCGACCAGCGACAGTGAGCGCCAGCCCTGGCGCAGGTACTCGGTGGGCGGCGGGAAGTGGGTGTTGAGGTCGAGCACTTCGCGCTTGAGGCTGGAGAACGCGATGATGTCCAGCTCGTTCAGCTCCAGCCCGCGTTCCCGGTAATTGTGCGCCTTCTTGCGCAAGGTCGGCGCCAGGCGCCCCAGCAATTCGGTGGCACTGATGCGCCGTGGGCGTGCTTCACGCCGCACCAGCTGCGCCAAGGAAAACGCACTGCGCCTGCGCTGCAGCTCTTCGCGCCATTCATCGTTCAGTCGGCGGCCCTCGTCGAGCACGAAAAATACCTCGAAGGCCGCGTCGCGGAACAACACGTCCGGCGGCTCCTGGCCGGCTGGGGTGAAGTCCTCGCTGCGATAGGGAATGTTCAACCCCTGCAACAGGCGCTGGCACACCCAACGCTCCCGCTCCCACTTGCGGGCGTTGGAGAGAAAGGCATTGGCTTGTTCGGCCTGGATGGTAAGCAGGCGCAGGTAGTCTGAGTCATCCATGCAGACAAGCTTAGCCGTTAAACCATGACGATAAGATGCTGAATTTGAATGGGTGTAGACTGGGATTGTCCATAGCATCGATAGGGGTATTTGTCAGGTGATCAGCGCGCAGGTGTTGTCCGGCACCACCGTTACCCTTGGTTGGCTGGGTTATGTGCCATTGCTGATCTGGGCGGTAAGCCGGGTTCGCTGGGTTGAGCTGTTCACCGACCGGCGCCGTCAGCATTTGCTGTTTGGCACAGTCTTTTGCCTGTTCGCACTGTGGCTGGTGAGGCGCGATTTCGATACCGGGGTGTCTTACCACTTCATTGGCATGACGGCGGTCACCCTGTTGCTGGACTGGCCGCTGGCGGTGCTGGGCGGGGTCATGGCCCAGCTTGGTTTGCTCGTGTTGGGGCGTCAGGACTTGGCAGCGTTGGGGGTGAATGGCTTGTTGCTGGTGGGCTTGCCGGTGCTGATTACCGAAGTGTGCGCGGTCTTGGTCGAACGTGCCCAGCCGCGCAACCTGTTCGTTTATATCTTCTGTTCGGGGTTCTTCCCGGCCGCGCTGACCGTGCTGGTTTGTGTGCCTGCGGCGCTGGGGGTGTTGTGGCTGGATGGGCGCTTTGCCCTGCCGGAGTGGCTCAGCGACTTTGTCGGCTACCTGTGGCTGATGATGTTCCCCGAAGCGTTCATCAACGGCATGGTCATCAGTGCGCTGGTGGTGTTCTGCCCGGAATGGCTGGAAACCTTCAACCGCACACGGTACCTGCAGGCGCCCTGGAAGGAAGATGAGCGGTGATCATGCGGTCTAGAAAATAGTGGGGGACCCTGTAGGAGCGGCCTTGTGTCGCGATGGGCTGCAAAGCAGCCCCCGTTTTTGGCGTTAGAGCAACAATTGCTGGGGCTGCTTTGCAGCCCATCGCGACACAAGGCCGCTCCTACAGGTACCGCGCCAGTCTCAAGGATTTGGTCTGGGGCAAGGGGCCCGGCACAACCGCCTTGCAATCAGCTCAGTGCCGCGGCTCCAGGTCCCCCGAATACAGCTCATCTTCGGACTCTTCCGACCCCGCAATCTTGTGCTCCTCGGCCGCCCAGGCCCCCAGGTCGATCAGTTTGCAGCGGTCCGAGCAAAACGGCCGGAACGCGCTTTTTTCGGTCCATTCCACAGGTGCGCCACAGGTCGGGCAATCGACGGTCAACGGCTGGCTCATGGCTGGCCTCCTTTCAAAGTCAGGTAAAAGTGGTGCAGGCGGTCAATCTGCTCATGCAGTGCGGCCAGGTCGCCGTCGTTGACCAGCACATCATCGGCATGGCGCAGGCGTTCCTCGCGGGCCAGTTGGGCCTGCAGAATCGCTTGCACCTGCTCGGCACTGGTGTTGTCGCGCGCCAGAGTACGGGCTATTTGCAGTTCTTGCGGTGCATCGATCACCAGCACACGCTGGGTTTTGTGGTACTGGCCCGACTCGATCAGCAGCGGCGACACGTAGATTGCATAAGGCGACTGCGCCTTTGCCAGGTAGCTGAAAATCTCCTGCCCGATCAGCGGGTGCAGCAGTTGCTCCAGCCATTTGCGCTGCGCCGGGTCGGCGAAGATCAGTTGGCGCAGAGCGGCGCGGTCGAGTTGGCCGTCCGCCTGCAGCACACCCGGGCCGAAGCGCTCGACGATGCTGGCCAAGGCCGGGCGGCCAGGTTCGACCACCCAGCGCGCTGCCTGGTCGGCATCGACCAGGTGCACGCCAAGCTCGACGAAGCGTTCGGCAGCGGCGCTCTTGCCGCTACCAATGCCGCCGGTCAGGCCGAGAATCCAGGGGGTAAAGGCTGCAGTGGCCATCAGTATCCAAGCAGTTGCATGTAAGAGGCGTACATTTCATCACCCCAGAGCACAGCAATCCACCCCGCAATCGCCAGATAAGGGCCAAACGGTATCGCTGTCCCCATCGCATGCCGGCGCAAACGCAGCAAGCACAGGCCAACCAGCGCCCCCACCACCGACGACAGCAGCAGCGTCAACGGCAGCACCTGCCAGCCACCCCAGGCCCCGATCAGCGCCATCAGCTTGAAATCGCCATAGCCCATGCCTTCCTTGCCGGTGATCAGCTTGAACAGCCAGTACACGGTCCACAAGCTGAGGTATCCGGCCACCGCGCCCCACAGCGCGTCGGTCAGTGGGGCATAGATGCCAAAGGCATTGACGATAAGCCCCAGCCACAGCATCGGCAGCACCAGCGCATCCGGCAGCAACTGGTGGTCCGCATCGATCAGGCTCAGGGCCAGCAGGCACCAGGTGAGCGGTAATGCCAGCAAGGCTTCGACCGAAGCGCCAAAGCGCCAGGCCACCACCAGCGAAAGCAGCGCGCTGGCCACTTCCACCAGCGGGTAGCGCGGGCTGATGCGGGTTTTGCAGGATGAACACCGCCCGCGCAAGGCCAGATAGCTGATCACCGGGATGTTCTCCCACGCGCGAACCGGATGCGCGCAATGTGGGCAGCGGGAGGCCGGTAGGCACAGGTCGAACCGTTCGTGTTGCGCAATCGGCTGCCCCAACATCTCCTGTGCTTCACGCTGCCATTGCCGCTCCAGCATGATCGGCAGGCGATACACCAGCACGTTGAGAAAGCTGCCCACCAGCAGGCCGAGCAGCGTGGCCAGGGTGAGGAAGTACGCCGGCTGTTCAGCCAGCAGAGTCCATGAAGTCATGTTCAGATCAAGCTACCCAACTGGAAGATCGGCAAGTACATCGCCACCACCAGGCCCCCCACCAGCAGGCCCAGGATCAGCACGATGGCGGGCTCCAGCAGGCTGGTCAACTGGTCCAGCGCCTGGCTGACCTGTTCCTCGTAATGGCTGGCGGCTTTTTCCAGCATCTGGTCCAGCGTGCCGCTGGATTCACCGATGGCCGTCAGTTGCACCAGCAAAGGCGGAAACAGCGGTTCACTGGCCATCGCCTGGTTCAGCCCCTGCCCATTGGCCATGCCCTGGCGCAACCGCAGCACCGCTTGCTCGTGCAGTTCGCCCCCAGTCACTCCAGCCACCGTTACAAGCGCATCCAGCAACGCCACGCCAGCGCCGTAGGATGTTGCCAGGCTACGCGCAAACCGTGCTAGCGCCGCCTGCCCCAGCAATTTGCCAAACACCGGCAAGCCCAGCACCCGCCGAGATATCCACAGGCGCGCAGGCGTGTGCTGCCGGTAAAGCTGGCGCAAGGCAAAACCCAGCACCACGCCCATCACCAGCAGTAGCGGGGCAAACCGACTCAGCCCTGTGGACAAGTCGATCACCCACTGGGTAAATGCCGGCAAGGTCGTACCCATGCCCGAGAACATGCTCTCGAACTTCGGAATCACCTCCAGCAACAAAATCGCTGACACCCCCAGCCCGATCAGCAACAGCAGCAGCGGGTAGATCATTGCCTTGCGCACCTTCTTGTGCAGCACCCGTCGCTGCTCCAGCATGCCCGCCAGCTGCTCGAGCTGCCGGTCAAGCGTGCCGGAATGCTCACCCACCCGCACCAGGTTGCAGTACAACGCATCGAACCATGCCGGGTGACGCTGCAACGCATCCGCCAGCCCCAGGCCCGAGGCCACATCCTGTTTCAATCTACCCAGCAACGCAGCCTGCGCCGCATCGCAACCACTGCGCCCCATCACCTCGAACGCCTGCAGCAGCGGCACCCCGGCCCTGAGCAATGTCGCCAACTGCCGGCTGAACCCTGCCGGGTCAGCCTTTTCGCGCCGCTTCGGCAAACGGAACGTCAGCCCGCTGGCCGGCCGCAAACTGGCCACCGTGATGCCCTGGCGGATCAGCGCAGCGCGCACATAAGCCGGGCTGCGGCCAGGTGTCTGGCCGCTGACCGGCGTGCCGCTGGCGTCGGTGCCGTGCCAGCTGTAAAGGAGTGAAGATGAAGTCATTCGAAGGTCCTTTTTCTGCTCCAGCGACAAGGCTGGAAACAGCTTGCCGCGTCCATGCAAAGGCATGCGTCCGTGATGCTCACTAGAGTAGTTCAGCGAAGATGACGCCCAAGCGGGCAGGGGTGACAAAAGGTGTCTGTTCAGGCCTACTGCGCCGCTGCCGGTTGGGCGCCACGGACCTCAACGTGTTAGCGAATCAAAAAGGAAATACGTTCATGAAAGGGCAACGCGGTATCACCCTGATCGAACTGATGATCGTCGTCGCGATCATCGGCATTCTGGCGACCATCGCCTTACCGATGTACACCAACCACCAGGCCCGCTCCAAGGCTGCGGCCGGGTTGCTGGAGATCAGCGCGCTGAAGACGGCGATGGATCTACGCTTGAATGACGGGAAAGATGTGACGGGCGTAACCGAGCTGGGTGGCCAGCCGGCGACGGCGCATTGTGCGATCGCAGCCGATGGCAAGGCGACGGATGGCAGCGGCAGCATTGCTTGCACGCTGGTGGATGCGCCGGCCAATGTGGTGGGCAAGTCACTGACTTTGAAGCGTTCGGCAACTGGATGGGCGTGCACCACCGACATCGAGGACGACCTGGCGCCCAAGGGCTGCAAGGGGGCTTGAGGGTAGGGTAATAAACTAGCGGAAACAGGGGTTTGCGTTGCGGGTGTGAGCAGTGGTACGTTGCGCTACACGCCGGTGTAGCTCAGTCGGTAGAGCAGCGCACTCGTAACGCGAAGGTCGCAGGTTCGATTCCTGTCTCCGGCACCATTCTACTGTTCCGATACGTCTCTTCTTGTACACGGAATCCCCTGAAAAGCCCGCCAAGTGCGGGCTTTCTTGTATCTGGCTGTCTCATTCTGTCTCTAGGCATATACCGATTTTAGGTATACGTTAGGGTATACGCCGGTTCGACGAGAAAACGTATACCTATGGCACGCACCGTTACACCCCTCTCAGACCCCAAATGCGAGGCCGCCAAGCCGCGGGACAAGGACTACACCCTGTTCGACGGTCAGGGCCTGTTCCTGCTGGTCAAGAAGAACGGCAGCAAGATCTGGCGCATGAAGTTCAAGCGGCCGGATGGCAGAGAGGGGCTGGCCACCTTCGGCAACTACCCAGCGCTGACACTCAAAGCCGCCCGCGCCCGCCGAGCCGAAGCGCTGGAGTTGTTGGTGCATGGTAAGGACCCGATTGAGAGCGCCCGGCAGGGGAAGGTCGAAGCGGCGAATGCTAGGGCCAACACCTTCGGCGTGCTGGCCAAGGACTGGCATGAGGCCTGTTCCAAGAAATGGTCACCAGGTCATGCCGCGACGGTGTGGCGGCGGATCGAAACTTACCTGCTCCCGGCCTTAGGCCAGCGTCCGGTGGCCGGCCTGAAGACTCGCGACCTGCTGGCGCCGCTCAAGGCGGTAGAGAAGCGCGAGGTTCTGGATACCGCTGGCCGGCTACGGCAGTACATGACCGGAATTATGCGTATGGCCGTACAGCACGGGCACATCGACACCAACCCAGCGGTGGACCTACAGGGCGCAACCGCCACACGCAAGACCGTTCACCGTCCTGCGCTGGCGCTGGATCGGCTGCCTGAGCTGCTGCAGAGAATCGACGGCGACACCGGCCGGCCGCTGACCCGGCTGGCCACCCAGCTCACCCTTCTGGTTTTCATCCGGTCCAGTGAGTTGCGGTTTGCTCGCTGGCCAGAGATCGACACCGGTCGTTCTATGTGGGAGATCCCCGGCGAGCGCCAGCAGATCGAGGGCGTGAAGAACTCGCATCGCGGCTCCAAGATGAGCACGCCCCACCTGGTGCCTCTGAGTCGCCAGGCACTGGCCACGCTCGAGCAGGTGCGCCAGCTCACCGGGCGCTTCGACCTGGTGTTTGCGGGTGACAGCAACCACTGGAAGCCCATGAGTGAAAACACGGTGAACAAGGCGCTTCGACGCATGGGCTACGACACAAAGACCGAGGTGTGTGGGCATGGGTTCAGAGCCATGGCCTGTTCCGCGCTCGTCGAATCGGGACTGTGGAGCAAGGACGCGGTAGAGCGTCAGATGAGCCACCAAGAGCGTAACAGTGTGCGGGCGGCATACATCCACAAGGCTGAGTACATTGAAGAACGCCGGCTCATGGTTCAGTGGTGGGCCGACTATCTGGATGCCAATCGAGAGAAGCACATCACGCCTTATGACTTTGCTCGCGTGGGGGAGGGAGTAAGCAATGTGGTGCGTGGAGCATTCGGCACGATTGGACAGCAATGAAAACAAGTATTCGATTAAAAGCCGGTGTTCTTGGTGTTCTTGGTGTTCCAAAAACGCTGGAAGCCAAAAAACACGAGGTCTGTAGCCAAGGAACACCTTTGCCTAAGCGGCGGAACACGAAGGCGCCGGAACACACACGGTGTTCCTTGAACGAGGCGACTCGGCCCGTGCGCCCCTCTACGCCAACGCAAGCCTCCTCCCCTTCCTGCTGGCCGCTCCTCCGATGCGCCCAAGCACTCAATCACGGCCCGGCGCGGCTTTGTCTGCGCCAACCGGGGCGTGGGGATCGTCAAATAGCTAACGGCGTATTGCTATGACTCTTGGCAAATTAATTAGTCCTTTGAACCTCGACCTCGACGAGCTTGAATTGGAGTTGGAGTGGTTGCCGCTTTATCGCGAATTCGCGGAGCGCTTCGATGAAGGGCTTGATCTAGTGGCGGCTGGTGTCGAAATGTGGCGTCCAGAAGAACGCGAAGAGTGGCGCCTGAAGAGTGGGCGATTGAGGCGGTAGCAGAGATAAGCCGAAAGCTCTACAACATTGAGCAAGCGCTGGATCGGTCTCCAGCACTAGGCTTGGCTTGGGCGGTGCGTAACGCGGGGGCATGGGAAAGGCGTGCCACCGATTCGCAGCTTGCGGCAGCCCTCGCTATGGCTTATGGCTGCCGAGCGATACATGCTCTTCGCAAATGGCAAGCGCAATTGGCTGACAATGTGGTGGAGGCATTTGGGCGCGCGCGTGTTGATGACTTAAGGGTGAATGACCCTGAGTTTTACGTCACCATCGTTAATGATTGCCGCATTGAATGTTCGATAGCCGAGATCGAGGCACGGGAGTCGGCTGTCGATATGCTAGGGCGCGCACGCAACTCCATCATCTTCGCGGAGCTTTATCGGAATCCAAGTATTCCACCCGAAGCGCTGGCGCAAGCATTGAAGAAGTCTCGCGCAGCGACAGGCAGGAAAGCCGGGGCGAGAAGCGGTGCCGCCAGGCAAGAGAATAATGCCAAGCGCGATAAGGCCATCTGTGATGCGGGCCGAGAGCTACGCGCGTCTGGTAGGCAGCCCAGTGAAATTTCAGGGATCCTTTCTAGGCGGCCGGTTGCGGAAGGCCTTGTGTCAAAACGCATACGGGAAATACTACGCGAGGGAGGTGTTCTGCCTCCAGCCTGAACTCCAGGGAAGTGAACCTAGTTCACTTCCCTCTCCCTTTATCTTCCCCCCCGTTGGTTTCATCAAATCCGGGGGCATCACATGCAACTCATCCGATCTGTAACAACTGTTTCGCCCGCTAACCTCCTCACGCCTGAGCAGGCAGCCAAATTCTTGGGCCTATCGGTCAAGACCCTGGCCACCTGGCGCAGCACTGGTAGGCACGCTCTCCCCTTCATCCGCTGTGGCGCACGCATCCGCTATCAGCGGGCCGAGCTGGACGCCTGGCTAGCCAAGCGGCACCAAACTTCTACGGCGCCTCGGGGGAAAAGCTAATGTCCTCGCGTCAATCCACAAACAACCCCTCTCCATCGACCGCTGTCCATGCACGTGGTGGCGGCGGTTCGGTGCGCAATCTGCGCCAGGGTATTGGTCAAGTTCCAGGCTTTGATCCTGCCGCCACGCTGATTCGCTTCCCCGATGTGGTGGCTATGACCGGCCTAGCTCGCGCAACTATCTACAAGCGGCTCAAGGACGATCCGACCTTTCCCCGCCCCGTGCCGTTGAGCGGCAGCACGTCACGGGGAGCGCCAGTGGGCTTTGTTCTCGCAGAAGTGCAGCGCTGGGCGCGTGAACGTATTGAAGCTCGGGGGATTACTGCATGAGACTCGCTCGCATGCCGTTTACTGGCCCCTTCTTCGACACATACGGAATTGGCTTTGCCCTGTACCAGCCGGGCCGCAACAACTGGAAGCAACGTACCGTCGCAGGTGTAAGTTGGAACGGCCTGGATGGAAAAGCGCACTTTTTCAACCCAGATGGCCTGGTGCTTCCGCTGGTTCCTTCCCCTTGGGAACTGCCTACCCTATTGCGCCAGCATAGGACGCGCATGGAGCCAGCACAGGTGGTGGGGGCAGGCGCATTTGCTATGACCCATCCCGCTGGAGAGTCGAGCGAATCAAACCATTGGGTCACTTACTGGCTCGTAGGGAGTGATGCGGCCTATGCAAATTGCCCAGAGGTGTGGACTGGCTATGTGGAATCTCAAGTAGCGGCTGAGCGCAAAGCGGCCGAGCACAACTACGTTGATGCCCGCCGTATCAGCCAACGCGCAGAGCATGAGCCGACCTGTGATGGTCTGTCCGAATGGGTCCGTGTAAACACTGAGGATTGCCGCCGCATGCTGCGTGCTGAGTATGAGCGCGAATGTGCGGAGGATCAGCGAGTTGCGGCCTGGTTGCGAGGGTGCGCCGCATGAAACCTATTTTCCTGCCCGCCGCTGCCCTTGATGCCATAGACGAGCTGGGTCCAAAGGCACCTACGCCTGGGCGACTGGAGCGACTGCAAAAACTCCGCGACGAAGCACTAGGCAAAGGGGCGCACGTTCTGCTGCTGATTTGGCCGACCCTTGATTGGATGCTGCTCGCTGTCGAGGCGCCTGAGGACGTAGTAATTCGGGATGCAGCGCAGTTGGTGCCCAACGTGCTCGCCAATCCCAATGCGTTGGGACAGATGTATGAGAAGGCCAGGCAAGGCCGCAATCTCACCTGGCTAAAGCTTGAGCGTCGCCCGGCCATTATCCACTAACGAAAACGCCCCCGGCTGCAACCGAGGGCGTCTGAGGATCTTCACTTTGCCCGCTCACTCTATGCCATGGCCAGGAGCCATGCAACCTGCCCGCACCACTCAGCTTGCGCTTCGTCGGGTCACACGTTACTCTGCGCCTGTCGCTGCAAATTCAGCGACCGGGTTTGGCGACCCGATCAACATAAGGCGCACAGGCGCCCCCATCACGATTGCAGGCGCTTTTTTTGTGCCCGTACGTCCGTGTTATGGCGGCTGTGCGTGGGAGACCTTCGGGTCTGCCGGTTTCCTTATGTACCGGTTCGCCAACCTGCGCACAGCTGCCACCCTAATTCGTTTGGCGACGGACCGTGGCAGCTCCACACATAAGGAGCGTCACCCCATGCACACCCTCAATCCGTCTGCTCTCCAGAGCCACATTGCCGCCCTGAAGGCCCGTGCTATTGCGGCACTGCACGCCAATTCATCCCTCTCCGTCCGCTTGGCGCGTTACAACGCGGCGATGGCCCGTGCCCGCGCCCTGGAAGCAAACGGGGGCGCCCAATGACTACTCAACTACAGCACTGCTCTCAACCCGAAGATCTGCTGTGCGTTACCGCACAGGCGCCCGCTGGCGTCCCAATAGATGCGATCACCTGTGCCGTTGAGCGAGCCCAGGCGGTGCTGTGTTTGCTGGAGGATCAGTTCGAGGCGGAGCAGGGGCAGCGCCTGACTAACCGTGTGATTCTCGGCGCTCTGTGGGACGTACGTGGGACGCTGGAGCAGATTCGTATCTTGGTCGTGCATGCCGACGATTCGACCCGCCATGTCGCGGAAAGGGGGCGGAAATGAGCGGGCGCATTCAGGTTAATACAGCGGGCGGTGCCACCTTCTCTAAGCACAACTCGTCGAATCTACCATTTTTCCGGGTATGCCCCGATATCTCCGGTGAGGAAGCATTGGAGCAGGCGTCGGTACTCATGAGCTGTGTGAACAAATTGACGCAGCTAGCAGGCGTGAGCGACGACAACAATGCGCTTGTGTGGGCTGCGCACTATTTGGGTGAGCAGGCTAAGGCTCTTGTCGATGATGTGACCACTGGGATTCAGATTGCCGAGAGTGGCCAGGCATGAGCAGGAAGATGCCCAACTCCAGGCATCCGACCTTTGCGCAGGTCAAGGCCGCCTCCTGCGCGGCGATTGAGCGCGTGCTGGCCCATTGGCTTCCCGGTGGCAAGCGCGTAGACGGTGGCAAGGAATACACCGCCCCCAACCCAACGAGAGCGGACAAGCATTCAGGCTCGCTCAAGGTGAACTTGGCCAAAGCCACCTGGTGCGACTTCGCCACCGGTGATAAAGGCGGTGATTTGATTGACCTGGTGCGCTACCTCGATCGCGGCACAGATGTGGAGGCGTGTAACAAACTGGCTGCCTTCCTCGGTGTCGAGGCGATGAGCAAATCCGACGTCACAGCTCCCGCCAGTCAGGCTAAAAAACCAGAGTGGGTGCCCGTGCTGCCCATTCCTGAGCAGGCAATGCTGAAGGTGCTGCAAGCGCACCGGCAGCACGGTAAACCTTCCAAGGTTTGGATTTACCGTGACGCCAACGGTCAGCCACTTATGGTGCTGTACCGCTTCGACCTCGGGCCGGATGAGAGCGGCACGCCGCGCAAAGTGTTCGCGCCCCTCACCTGGTGCAAAAACTCTGCAAATGACTCGCTAGCTTGGCGCTGGCAGGGTTTATCGGAGCCTCGCCCGCTGCTGCGACTTGATGATCTGGCTAAACGCCCCTTGGCGCCAGTAGTGCTGTGCGAGGGCGAGAAGGCCTCCGATGCCGCTGCCGATCTGTTGCCCGAGCATGTTGCCACCTGCTGGCCCAACGGGACGAACTCTTGGCAGAAGGCTGATTTCGCGGCGCTAGTCGGGCGTGACGTATTGCTTTGGCCTGACAACGATGCCCCCGGCATTAAGTGCATGGATGCCTTGGCCGACCACCTGCGAAAGCTTGGAGCTGCCTCGGTCCAGACGGTAGCCTTGACGGCGTTCGGGCTACTCCCTGGCATGGAGGGCGAGCGCCCCACTTTCGCCCCAGGCGGTGAGTGGCGCGAAGGTGACGATGCGGCGGATGCCCTGTCCAAAGGCTGGACGGCTCAACACTTAGCAGAGCTGCAGCGCACCGGGAAGCTATTCGCCCTCGTACCTGCCGCCACACCCACCCCCACCAAGCAGAACAAGACCACTGGCCAGGCCAAGCCGCAACCTGAGAAGAAAACCGCCCCAGCCCCGAGCGGCTTCCGTGTCACGAAAGATGGGGTGTTCTATGCCGGTGAGGATGGTGAAGCACGCCCGGTTTGTTCACGGCTAGAGGTATTGGCTCGGACCCGTGACGAAAAGGGCCACGGCTGGGGGTTGCTGGTGGAGTTCGATGACCCGGATGGGGCCAACAAGCGCCTCAACATTCCGGCCAGGGCAATGGCCGGCGACTTTGGCAAGGAAGTGCTCGCGCCACTGGTCGATATGGGGCTGCGCCTGGCGCCCGTGCGCACTGCTCGCAATTCGCGCAACGATCTACAGAGCTACTTGCAGGGCTATGACGGTGCTGAGCGGGCTCGCCTGGTCACTCGTCTGGGCTGGCACGGGGATGCCTACTTGCTGCCAGATCGGCAGATAGGTGCCACCGCCGAATATCTGCACTTCTACGAAGCCGGTGCTCAGCTTCCGTCGATCACTCAGGCGGGGACACTGGAACAATGGCAGCAGCAAATCGGTGCGCTTTGCGTGGGCAATAACCGCCTGGCGTTCGTCGTATGCGTGGCTTTCGCTGGTGCGGTGTTGCATCTACTCGGGCACGAGTCGGGCGGTTTCCACCTGTACGGCGATAGCTCGGGCGGGAAGACCACCCACCTGCAGGTGGCTGCCTCGGTTTGGGGTGGGCCACGTCTGGTGCGTTCCTGGCGCTCGACAGACAACGCCCTGGAAAGTATCGCAGCGGCGCACTCGGACGGGTTGCTGGTGCTCGATGAGATCGGGATGTGCGACCCACGGATCATTGGGGAAACGGTCTACATGCTGGGTAACGGCACCGGTAAGGCGCGGGCCAATGATCGTGGCATGAGTGGGCGCCAAGTTCAGGAATGGCGCTTGCTGTTTCTCTCCACCGGGGAAAAGACCTTGGCGCAACACATGGCCGAGGCAAACAAGGACCTGAAAGCCGGTATGGAGGTGCGACTGCTTGCTGTACCGGCTGACGCGAGCAAAGGGCTAGGGTTGTTTGAAGAGCTGCATAGCTTCGACGATGCCGCCGCGCTGTCGGATGCGCTCAAGGCCCGGGTTAGCCGATGCTATGGCACGCCTGCCCAGGCTTTCCTGTCGGCCCTCTGTGAGCCCGGTAAGTTGCGGGCATATGCGGCCATGGTGCGCAGCACTCTGGAGCGGTTTACCACTGAGGCATTACCTGCCAGCGCCAGCGGCCAGGCACAGCGTGCCGCAACTCGCTTCGGACTGGCAGCGGCGGCAGGTGAGTTGGCTACAGCCTTGGGCGTTACAGGATGGCCAGACGGAATAGCGCTGCAATCCGCGCGCGTGTGCTTGGATGCTTGGTTGGCTGAACGTGGCGGTGCCGGAAACCTGGAAGGTGACGCTATCGTGGCCAGGCTGCGCGGCATGGTGGAGCGTTATGGAGAAAGTCGCTTCACGCGGTGGGATTCTATTGCCGCAAAGACCGATGAGCATGCGCCGCGTACAGCAGACCGGCTTGGCTTTCGCAGGACTATGGATCATGGCATTGGCGACTCTTTATATACGTCGGTGACCTATTACTTCCTCGGCACGACTTGGCGTGATGAGGTTTTTAAAGGTATGAACTTGCGAAATGTAAATAGAGAGCTGGTCGCGCGCGGAATACTTGAGCCGAGCGGAGACGGAAAAGCCGCCCAATCCGTAACACTACCCGGAATGCCGAAAGGACGGGTTTATGTTGTGAATTCAAACGTATTGCTTGGCGAATAACTAGTAGCACTAAACTAGCCGGGAGATTAATGGCCACTTATAGGCTCGGCCTGCCTACGCCTGCGCTTTCATAAATTTGATTATTGGAGTCCAAAATGAGCACAAATTCGTCTATGCTAAAACAATGCCAAGCTGAACTCGCAAGCTTGAAGAAAGATCTTCCTCGGCTAAAAGCCGTCGCTGACGAGGCAGAGAAAACATTCGCTAATAGCCGTCAGGGAAGGCCTGTTTATCCTCGGGATCAGATCGCGCCTTACTCCAATGCTAAAGCTAAAATTGATGAGCTATCTCGAGAGATTCCAAGACTTCAGGGCTTGGTTAGCTGGGAAGATGGTGTAAAGTTTGCCTCTGAAAACGTGCGGCAGGCAAAAAAAGATATAGCCAAGATTCAAAGCGAAATTAAAAGCCTACGCGAAAAGCGAGAGATGCTGGAGTTCAAAAGGGCAGGTCTTGTTACGAAGCACGAGCGTGAATTTGAAGCTGCAGAACGCGATGAACATCAAGCCGCCCAAGCTTATGCCCAGGCGATGGGGGAGAACGATAGCGGGGTTGAGCGCAAGGCAGAGGGATTGTTGCAGAAGGCGTCCCACGCGTTGGCGATAATCAAACAGACGCTTCAAGGTGCTAATACAGTCTCGTCTGCACTTTGCACACAGCTCTCGGAGCTTGATGCTGTTATTCAGCAGAAGCAATCAGAGCTTGACAGTCTGAGCTCAAAAGTTCTTCAGGCTGCTCGATTTTATTGGGCAGACCGCTTTGAGAGGGCTGCACAAGAACTGGCAACCCTGGCGGCCCATGTTGCAGCAGCTGAAAAACTACTTGGGTACGGTGATAGCCTGAGCGATTTCTACGTTCCAGCTATTTCTCCCCAAAAGGGATATTTCATTTCACATCGTAGGGTTTTGGAACGACGCAGCACTATCCAGCTGGAGCAGCTGACAGACATTTAATTCCAGCTTGCCGAATCCGTCATTATCAAATTGTCAAAACACCATCTCAGAGTAATAGGTGGTGGTGTTTTGATGTATGTGTATTAATTTTTTTGTCGTTCATGATTGTCTTCGGTATTAAAATTCTGAAGCAAGTGCTCTACGTCATATAGGAAACCGTTTCGGATTGCTTTTTTGGTCTTTTCCAAATTTCCAAGCATGTCATTTACAGGGACCTTGGTGCTGCCAAAGATGAATGAAGTTGATTCATGAACTATTTGACGCTCGTTCACGGGGCTGGCGATTACTGCGAAGAGCAACGATCCAAGTAATGCCAAAGGGAACTGTACTCTGCCATTGAGCGTGCCAACGTAGGGGGCGTTGACAAATTCCACTTTCTCCGAGAGTTCGCCTTCATGGAGTATGGAGCAGCGCATGACTTTGTAGACAAGATCTTCGAATTCAATACATGTCCCTGAATCGCTGGAACTCGAAACTTCGAATGATAGGCTAGTTGTTTTAGCTGGTGTTCCATTGCTTAGTGACCAGAGAATGAACGGCAGGCTGTCTTTCAAGAATTTTTTACAGCGCTCAGATGTCTTCTTTCCTGGATAAAGCAGCTTGGCTGTGCCGTCGATGGCAATTGCAAGTTGGATGAACGCATTTTCGGCATCCCCTAGAGCGAGCTTAGCTGTGCATTCCTGAATTCGCGCTGCAATGGTCAATAGTGACTCTCCTGGGTCTGGTATCTGCCGATGCGGCATTCGCAGTTCTTGACCAATTTTTTGTTAGGTAGATTTTGGCTTCATCTACGGCTCGTCCATTGGGGGTAAGGGAAGCCCATCTTAGGCTTGATGGCTATTAGGCATCAACCTTAGCTGATGTCTTTCATGACAATTCCTGTAAGACACCCTATCAGTAGTGCTACCCACAGGACGGTTTGGACGAGCGACCGGCTGAGGCTCCTGAAAGACCGCTTTCGGCCGTTTTCTGCCTTTCGCGACAGGCAGAAAGCGGCCAAAAGCGGGCTACCGTTGAACGCGGTTCCTCCCCCGTTTGAGCACCAGCAGATGCATACAGCCGTTAGCCCTCGAAAGCTAGGCGCGTTGCTACTCCATCCTCAGCCCTGGCATCCTGAGTAGCCTGTGCACCGACGCCGCCCAATCGCGAGCTAATATGGTAAACAGGACGAAGGGCAGTCCTTTATTACCAAGCGCTATCATGAATACCGGAAGTTCAACCATGAATGAAGAGTGGATTCTCCAAACCAAGGAAACTCGCAGAGTATTTTCTAACGCGGCATGGATTCCTTTGGGAGCGTCTGTAGAAGACAAGAAAGGAGATTTGAAAGAGATAGGTCATGTCAGTGAGTATTTTGGATGTGGCTCCGTTGCATTCCCGCCAGAACATCGAGTCTTTGTCGAAGAGCGCCTTGGGTGGAGCGACATAGGAATAGGGCATACCGTCGCCCCGTATGCGTACGAAGATGGATATTATTCGTCAATCGATCAATATCAATATAACGATAAAGAGCCGATAGGCTTTAACTTAGTTTATGTGCAGCCGCAGCCCGTCATAGGTGGCAACAAATGGATATTGAGTCCGGATCTCATCGTGGCGCTGGGTCTCATCAAAGAAGGTGATAACTGGGTTAGACCTGAAGAAAACTTCGTAGTAGTAGCTCGCGAAACCTTCGACGCGAACGGCGAACATCGTCTTATTGAAATAAAAAGGGAGTTTCTAATAGATTATTTAGCAGCTAGAAATTTGTCGCTTCGTCTGTCGTATTATCGACAGAGAGTGGAAAATGTTGCCGCTTTGCAGCATAGTGCTTATTCAAATTTGCAAACACGAAGTGAGGAAAGAGATAACGGCAGGTTCGAGCTAATCGTTAGGGATCTCAATGACGTGTTCGGAGGAAGCTGGGCGATGTTTCGTGCTTGGAGGACGGACGTCGATGAGGAAGAAGACGCTCCGGTAATGGGGCCGGAAAATGATACTAACACAGGCCATGAAAGCTCCAATGGGCAACGAGGAGGCTATGCAGGTGTTCGGGTCGAGGGTGAGTTTTGGCGGGAGGAGTGGGTCGACCACCAATCAAAAAGCCAGCGGGTTCGTGGAGATACTGATCCGAACCTCCCTCAATTCATCGTGGAAACTGATGGTACTCGAATGCCATCACGGGCACTTAGGAACGAGGACATCGGTCGTTGGTTATGGTTTCGGGCGAGCGTTGTCACTGAGCTTCTGAATAATCGCGGCTTTAAGTTGACCTGGTACACTGGCGAAACTGGGGCCATACAGTCCACATCAGGGTATAAAACTCACTTTGGGATCAATAGCTCTGACCTGATTACTGTCTACGCCTATGACGTCGCACGCTTGGCCTCCTGGGAACAACATGTTTGGGCCGCACATAACACTGCTCCAGAAGGTAAAGTTTCAAGCGAGTTGCTAGAATCGCAGGTTAAGGCAAAACCAGCATCTACATATGCAGTTGAAGAACTATTCTTTGGAAGCATGAGGCTTCTAGAAGATGGGTTTCGGGAAAAATACAATATATCCTTATTCACCCATGACATTGATGACGCCGAGGCAGGGCAACAAGTATCTAGATTTTCGAGCAAGGATAGACCAACTCTACTCAGATTGGCCAAAGATATTATTCGAGTGTTCTCGGACAGACTCAACGTGCGCGAACTACGCAAGCTTTCTACGCACGCGGAGAAGGATAAGCTTGGTTCGAATAAATTGCTACAAAGTATCCTGGCTCAAAGTATTGGAATCGACGGCGCCCAACGGATATTTGCTGAAATTGCCGGTGCTTATGACATGCGATTGGGAGATGCGCATCCTACAGGTTCAAAGGTTGCAGATGCGATCAAGCTCGCGGGCGTCAATGAAGATAGCTCGCCCATACGGCAAGGAGAGCAGCTAATTCACAACGTTGGGCGGTCAATTTGGTATACAGGTAAGTACTTGTTCGGCGAGCCTGATGGTCAAGACGAGTAAGATATCGACAAGACCATTATGCGGCACGCCATCGCAATGGAAATTGCGACATGACGTATCAATGACAGTTGAATTTATGGGCGAGACTTATGCCAAGTTTTGTATGGGACAGAGACACAGAAGATGCGTGGAATGAGCCGTATGAGTATGGTGGGCAAGAGCAATTTCATCGAGAAGCTCATAAGGTTCTATCGTCAATAAAGCTTCATTATGCAGAAAAGGACATGCACTTTGATCGAGATGAACGAACTCTCGACAAGGCGATCTGGCTAATACAGATAGATGCCTTAGAGGCGCTAATAGATGCCTTAAAATTAACAGAGGAAAAGAGGCATCGAATTGCCTCGCGCTTATTTCGTGATGCAGTTGAAACAATGGATATTTCGGCCTACTTTTATTTGGCTGGTGATGGGGCCAGGAAAGATCTCGCTAAATGGTATAATAACGAAGTCATTCCGCATAGGGTTTTTAGAGAATTCATAAGAAAATTTGAGTGCCAAGATAAAGCCCAAAACTTAAGCAATCTTTATAGTGATCTCAGCAAGTATACACATCGGACATATAGTGCGATAACCAAAAGCTACCTGCTGGGTAGGGGTAACAAAATTGCTTATGATGGATTTTCTGAGACCGGTTTCAGAGTGCTTCCGCACGTCATATCGCTTTCGTATGCAATAATCGCAGCATTGATCAAAAGATTTATCACGATTGCCGAAAACAGTCAGCAACTTGATTCTGCCAAAGTTTGCGATATTTGGGCGACATCATTGGAAAAAGAAACAGTACCCAGACGCTTTGGTCCAGGACCAGGTCAGTTGCTAAGAAGTGCTCCTATAGCATTTGAGCTGAAGTTGGATGAAGGTTAATTGAGTTGTCTCTAGTTTTGCTGATGGATTGAATATCTGCTTTTGGCCGTTAGCTATCCTCCGCCAAGGGCTCCTATGGGTTTACGGACGATCACCATGGGGCTTTCGACCCAGAGCGGCCCTTGGCGGAGGGAAGTTAACTGCCAATTTCAGTCATTCGAGATAACCCGGTACCCCCCAGCAGCGGAAATATTGAAATGTTTTCTCTGAGGCATAGTGAACGTGGAAATTCCGCTGAAATTGCCATGGAGGCGGAAAGATAAATACTACATTTCGATAAATTAAACGTATTGCCTCTTCACTAGCTCAGGTACTTTGTCCGAGAAACAAAAAGATTTATTTAAGCTAGATATCAAAGAAAAAATTTGATCTTCAATCTCGTAAAATTCATTTCTAGGCTGATGGCCTAACGCGACCCCCATACAGTTTAGAGCGTCGATGATTCTTTTCTGATGTGGCATGTATCGAAATGAGCCTTGAAGCGCAGTCCTTGCTTGTTCATTAGAAAAAAGTATTTCGCTATTTAAAGCTGAGATGACGGCGCAGTAATCATCGGAAATTGAAGTTTTCCCATTTCGCGAATTGGAGAAAATTAAATTATACCAAACAAATGTATCTACAGATGAAGGAGATATACGGGTGCGCTTGGAGATCTCTAATGCTACGTAGTTTTGAAATATAGAGAAATGTGAGATATGGTTTGATAGTGCTGTGGCGTTTGCGCTGTTTAAAAAACTCATGAGCGCAACTATTATCCCCCAATCGTCGCAAGCCCTACAAGCAAATTCAGAGTTGCTATGAGTATCAAAAAGGATTGGTCATATATTTGTAAAAACTTCTTAATGCATTCGTTGTTAAAGCAAAGAGGCCTGGCAAACTCACCGTCAATGCCGGTGATAATTATGGTTATAGTGCTCAGTATTATGCCTGTTGCGGCGACCAATAATAGTCCGGCGACAAGATAGTTTAGATATGGGTAGTCGTGCCAAATTTCGCCAAGTTTTTTATTCATAATCAGGCTTCAAACCCTTTAGCGACTTTCTGATTTCTTTCGTGACAGCTGGAAATGAACGTTTTAGGATAATCAATCTTTCTTGAAGCTTATAATATCGCTTTGCGTACCAATAGGTGCTACGTTTAGTAGCACAGTCACGAGCCAGGCGGTCCAGCATTGCACGCGCACGCTCGATATCTTTTTTAGAAGGTAAAGGAAATATTTTCTTGAGTCGAGCGAGCAGCGAGTCGTATCGATCATGACCCACCCTAACTAATTTGTTTACTCGCCCCATACAGCGATTGAAATCGTGTCGGTAAGCGTGAGTTGTTCTATAGCCACGCTCTGATGCTAAATTTTCTATATTTTTTACGGCTGCCCTGATCCTAGCGATCTCTCCAGATGGAAGGCGAGGCTGAGGAAATGCGACCCTTAGACCATGGACAGTCAAAGGCTCGCTGGAAACATAAATAGATCGGGTTTTAACAACGTTAAGCGGGAGGTCCTTACTAGTAAGCATCGCCCTAATAATGTCCAGAGCATAACTGAAGTCGTAGTTTGATATCTTTGACGAAACCGTTATGTCATCTACGAGGCGCGTATATACAAGACCTTTTCGCGACAATCTATGAACCACGGCGCCCTCAATATCATGGAGGCACAAACTGGCCAGATAGCTTGAGGTCAGGGCTCCCTGGATTACATGGGACCTAAAACAGCAAATCTCTGCAAGCAATTCAGAAACTTCTCTGTCAAATTTCATGAAATTGCTAAATATATCGAGCACTAAGTCTTTGTGTATGTTATCAAAGAAATCCTTGACATCGACTTTCAATAAGCTCTTCGCGCCACAGTGTTTGGCGGCACACGACACATAGTCTTTGTTAATCAGCCGTTGAGTATCTTGCTCTCGTTGATTTGGTACGGAACCATAAAGATGGTCTGGCCACTCAATAATGCTGAGTCTGGAAAATATACGCTTGTTTATTCTTCGCTGAATTTTCCTGAGCAAGAAATGCGGATTGTGGACCAGTCGAACGCTGCCATCGCTCTTGAACACTTGGGAAACAGCGTATTTTTCCTCATCAGGAAGAGACAGCGCCGCGTAAATTTCGGCGAGCGATACAGAAAGCGCGCTACAAAGATTCTCAATACTTGAAATCGAGCCCGTTGAAACTTTTCTAGGATTGAGTAGCGCCATTTTTAAATCCTATTAAAAATAGGTTTGACCAACCCATACTCAAGGGTGCAGTGAAGGATGATGCATTCATCGATCAGATCGCTGGCAGCTGCCATCCTTCACATGGCCAAACCTACCGTCCCTGTCTCCTCCACGTTTCTCGGAGGGGATCGGAGGTGCGAGCCTCCGGACAAGTCCAAAGTCAAAAACTTCAGACGCTCGTACGAGCAAAACCCAGGATCTATAAGCAATCGATTGCAGCACATAAGCGGTACGCTTACGCAACGCTAATCTACATACGCCAAAAATTAAATGCAATGCCTGCTGAGAAGGCGTGCTGAACCATCCGGAAAATCTATGGTCTAAGGCCGTTTTTTTCACTTTTTCCTAGGGGTAAAGATTCCAGCCCCTCACCTGCTCATCGGGCTTTGCACCGTCGCGGTGTACCACTCTGGCATGCCCTAGATCTACCTCAAGCCCATCCAGATTGCTCCACTCGAGTCTTGGAGGTACGGAACACCTTTTGTGTTACTGAGCCTTCGTGTTCCACATATTTCTCAATGGTGTTCCCTAGCTATAGGTCCCTTGTTTGCTGGCTTCCAGCGTTTTTGGAACACCAAGAACACCAAGAACACCAGTTCTTAATGGTCACACTCCCCACGCCCCAAAAAGGGCTGAAGCCAGCAGCGAGGCAACCCCCTAGACTTCCCGAACTGACCGCTTTGCCGGGTTAGGGACCACGAAGTCTGTAGCTCATCGTTGCGCCCCCTCACTGACTAGATAGCAGGGTGGGGCGTCGTGCATTTGCCGTTTTTGGGTCCTCCCCATACCCCCTCCCTACACGGGTACGGGGACTCGCGGTTTCCCTGCAGCTGAGATTTTCCTTGGGATGTCCGTCTTCTGTTTCATTCGGCTGATGCTCAAACGATCCCGAAAACTTGACCTGCCGCTTGTTGCCAGGGCGCGGCTGCATCTCAGCCGTTAGCCGGCCGGCCAGCTAAACGGTCAGAAGGCAGGCAGAGTTGCTGCTCGGCGGGTTGTGCCTTGCGATGCCGCCGAGGTGGGGGAGGGTGATTTGGGTTTTAGGTATATGGTTAGGTATACGGTTTGGAAATATAGAGGCTAGAGGTCAATAAATACGGGGTCTATGTGTGCCTTATTCGACTCCTGTCTCCGCACCAGTTCAGGTTCCAGTGACGGCTACCAAAATCTCTGTCCTTGCACCACACATCAAGGCTTGCAGCGATGCAGGCCTTTTTTGTGCCTGGAAAACATTGATGGTCTTGGCCGCCTACTGAAACGACTTTGCGAAAACAGGTGGTTTGACCTTTCAGGGCAAATCTTCGAAAATCTATCTCGAGGACTGCATACGCGCATTTTTCGGGAATGGCTTGCCAGTCATCGGCCTCCCGTTCTGACAGCGTTGAAAATGGCACACACTGACGCAAGGGCAGTCGATAGGCCCCACCATACGGCCGATGATTCGACTGGGTTCTGATCTAATGGATCGTAGATCCCGAAACTAAAGAATTGCTGCGAGTACAAACTCATTAACATCCGAAGGCGCCCCAAAAGGGTCGCCTTTTCTTTTGCCTAGTCGATCGGAATTTCACCGACTTTGGTGCTTCGTTGCGTGGGCTAGGGTGTTCAGGTCATACCGAGTAGTGGAAGCCGAGCACCCGATCGCCCTCGCGGGGTTCCAGCGTCAGCGTACCGTCTACCGTTCGCAGCAATGTGATGCGTTTCTTGGGCGCGGCAGGATGACTGGCGTCGTGATAGTTCTCGGTTCCCAGTGCCATGAGCGAGGCGATGAACACGGCCAGGTGAGCCGGGCTGTTGATATATCTGTTGCGCTAAAATCCTATCTTGCCGTGCCAGATATGCAGATGCTTAAAAAGCATGAACGTGAAGAACTCTTGCTTGGGTGTGATAAGTTTTCTGAATAGTGCGTTTTAAATGGCGCGAGAGTCCTGCGTAAAGTAGTAATCCTTGGTAAGTAACAAGTCTAGTTTTCTGGGTACAGTTCGGCCGTATCCCTGGTCAAACGACCAATCTAACAGCTTCAGTTGAGCGTCCAGAGCTTCGGGTGATATTTCGTTGGCATTGGAAAGATTCACAATAAGTTTCTGCCATCCAGTTTTAGCACTCTCATCATTGAAGGTGCAATGGCACTTGCCGATGCCTACCCAGCTTTTACTGCCATGGAAGCCAATAAAAACATCTGAGCTGAAGATCGTCCGCTCTTTACCTGCAAGCATCACCCAGGTACAGGATGACTGACAGCTCACAAATGAAAGCGGATGAGTGGTTCCATCGATATTTTGATATCGATTAGCAAGGCAGGTGTTCAGTTTTTTTTGGGCAATAAATAGGGAAATTGCTACAGCGGCGTCATTGTCCCCTCCAATGCTATTTAAGCAAATATCTCTAATGTCAGGATTTTCTGTTAAGGTTATTTCAAGTGATTGAATGGTTGATTGTGCTTCGTTGCTGAATATTCTTCCACTTAGTAGTATTATTTTTTTTGAGCAAGTATTGCTGTCAGAACAAGCTGTTAAAACTTCCACTGTCATGGCCTCTGTCTTGGGCTTTGAAAGTGAAGTCAGACCGCAAAGCACTACGCTCAAGGGAAACGCAGCAGCAAGCAAGAGAACTATGTTTATTGGTTGCTTTAGGAAATTGATCGTTGAAGTCATGGCTTTTCTTGGTTGCAAGTTTTTCTCCTGGGCTGTGAGGTTTACAACTGATTGGATCGGCCTGCGGAGAAATTTCTTGAGCCGCTTGTGTAGCACGCCATTTACCGGGAGCCCCTGATGCTGGCAAGCTGCTTTGGAATTTTCGAATGCTCTGGGTCTGACGATTACTAAAGTGGGGGCCGTGACTCACCTTTTTGTCGATCTCTCATTGTTTTTACGCGAATGGTTTCACTGTCAAGCGCGACTTTAAAGTCACGCTCGCTGGTGGGGAACGCTTTAGACTCCTCACTTATCTCTGAGTAAGATTCCTGGAGATCTTGCAGTAGCTTGTCTAATCCTTCCAGGTCAATTAAATTGTCTCGGTAGCGGGCGATTGATATTTCGCATTTTGCAGCGAGATTGATGTACTTGTTAGCAATGCTGCGATGCCCTTCGAAAAGTTTCCCGAAATTGAAGAACGTGGAAATGCCGCCGATAAGCGCTGCGGCCAGGCCTAGGAAGCCTCCGGCCCACTTGGTTATCGAGGGCAGATCTTGGCTCAGTGCTATGAAAAATACAGAGCCAAGTATTATGTTGATAGCCACTACAGGTAAGCCTAGATAGTCGTTAAGGCGCTTGGCTCTGGAAGATGCATTGAAGTGTCGGTATTTCCCTAAATTACAGTTGCGGCACAGCTCCTCGACTCTGTCTAAAACAGCTGGATCTCGCGAATACGTAGCCATGGATGTAGCTCTGTAGGGAAGGTGGTTGGCATTTTTCAATGTGCTGTTTTTACATGCGTAATACATCCTCGCCTGCGTAGATTCTAGTTCTAATCTACATAACAACAACCGACGTTTAGCGCTAAAGCCGTTCACATTGGATGGGGCCCTTAGCTTGGGGCCTGCCTGTGATTTAGTCATTTGGGGAAGGATTGCAGGGGCTGCTGCGCAGCCCATCGTAGGCAAGCCAGCTCCTACAGCGAGCGTGCAGATCCTGGTTTTTTTGCGAGGAGCAGGCACCGGGCAACCGGCAGGGGCTTTGCACCTGTTAGTTTTGCGAGCATTTGATTTGGTGTGACTGCCAGGCTGTGGCAGCCATCTTCCCACGAAACACGCAGCCTTTTCGTACTCTCAGAAACTTGCGAAATCAGCCACTCGGGAATAAAGTCCCCACGTCGCCGAAGCATCGGCGACGCGACCTTGGCCGGTCGGAATCGAAAGGCGCATCAGCGCCCAGTCTTCATCGCAGGCGCTTTTCTGTGCCCGCGATGTCGTGTTATGGCGGTGGTGCGCGGGACACCTTCGGGTGTGCCGGGCTCCTTTCGTCCCGGTCGGCCAACCCGCGTACTGCTGCCACCTTAACTTGCTTGGCCGCGAGCGGTGGCAGTTCCATCACGAAAGGAACTCATGCATGACCACCGTAGATCCGTTACAGATCCTCACATCCGTTCTCCACCGTCGTTCCCCGACGGTCCGCAGCTACTTCATCTTCAGCCATTCCCGCATTGTCTCTGCGCAATCGGAGGCACGCCATGACTGAATACGAGCGCCTATCCACCCTCCAAAGCTACGCCTGGACGCTCGAACTGCTAGGCGAGGCCTTGGTCCAGCACGATGAAATGCTGGAATGCGAACACAACCCGCGACTGAGCTTTCGTAACACAGCCGGTATCCACCAGGCGATTCGGATCATCAGCCGATTGGCCAGTGAGCAGTGTGGGAAGGTGATGGCGCGAAGTGAGCAGAATCAGGCGGGTAGGCCAGATCATTGAGTAAGGCGGAGCCAACTATCACCGGTGCGCTGGTCTCTAGCTAATAACGGCTGCCTGGTGGTCCATTCCCGTTGGATAGGGGTATTGGGGCTGCTACGCAGCCCTTCACACACTGCGCCCTTTTGCATCCTTGTCGGCACCCTATTAGTCAAATATGATACCGCTTCTCATTTGCATCAATTCTGTGACCGCCAATGGCATCCGTCGATACCGCTCAGTTCACTGCTCTGTACGAACAGCAACACCGCTGGTTGCGTAGCTGGCTGTATCGGCAATTGAGCTGCTCACACCGCGCTGCTGATTTGATGCAGGACACCTTCATGCGTCTGTTGGTCAGTGACCAGGCATTTGAAGTCCGCCAGCCTCGGCCTTTCTTGGCCAAGGTGGCACGCAGTGTCCTGTCCAACCACTATCGCCGCGCACGCTTGGAAAAAGCCTACCTGGATGCGCTCCAGACGGAAGACGAAAGCGTGCTGCCGGATCTGGCGACCCAACTGATTGTTTTCGAGACGCTGGTTCGGCTCGACGAAGCGCTCTGCGAACTGGATGTCGCCGTCAAAAAGGCTTTTCTCTGGTCGCAACTGGACGGGCTCAGCCACGGAGAAATTGCCGAACGGCTGGGTATTTCGATCGCTACCGTCAAACGCCATATCATCAAAGCGGGTGCGCGATGCATGCTGGTGACGGAATCGCTGCAATGACGATTTCCGGTAACGCCGTTAGCCGAGAACCATCGCTATCGCCAAAAATGTGTGAGGAGGCGATGGAGTGGTGGCTCGATATGCAGGAGGCCAATTTCGATTCATCCGCACAGGCCGCTTTTGTGGCATGGCGCAGTGAACACCCTTTGCATGAACTGGCCTGGGAAAAAGCCTTGGCGCTGGGGGAGCAGCTCGACTCTTTGCGCACCCGAGGCGATCCAGACCTTGCCCGGCGGGCGCTGTTGCTTCCCTCCCAGGAAAAGCTGAGCAGGCGTCGGGCGATAAAAGGGTTGGCATTGTTGCTGGCTGCAAGCGCCGGTGCATGGATGAGTCGAGACAGCGAAATGGTGTCGCGCCTCAGTGCCGATTACACCACGGGTGTGGGCGAGCAGCGACGTGTTGCGCTGGCCTCGGATCTGTCGCTAGAACTCAATACCCATAGCGCGATAAACGCTCGTGCGACGGGCCATCGTTGGCACCTTCGATTGCTCAGCGGCGAGGTCTTGATTGATGCTGCCTTGAACCCGGCGCTATTCATCGATACCGCTCAGGTTCGCACGCAAGCGTCCTCGGCACGTTTCACGATACGGCAGCTCGACAATGGCTCTACCCAGTTGGCGGTCTATCGTGGCTCGCTTCAAGTGACCCCGACTCAGGCCGGCACCTGGACTGCCCTGCAAGCCGGGCAGCTGGCGCGTTTCGGGCCGCTTGGGGTGCTCGATCAGGGTGTAATGCAAGCATCCAGCCCCGCCTGGGCCGAAGGAATGATCGTCGCCAACGGCCAACCGCTTCAGGCTTTCCTCGACGAACTTGGCCGCTATCGTCATGGGTATCTTGGGTGCGACGCCGCCTTGGCCAATCTGCGCGTGTGGGGCACCTACCCGCTGGCTGACAGCGATCGAGTCATCGATGCCGTCGCCCAGACGCTGCAATTGGAGGTACAGCGTTTCACTCGCCTGTGGATCAACTTGCGTCCCTCGCCAGCGAACGTCTGAAGTTTTTTCGTCCTCGATGAGCCGTTTTGATTTCTGGCGAGACTCATAGGCCATACATCAAAAATCATCGGGGGAACTTCACATGCCTCACCGCAGTATTTCGTCGCACTACAGGTCGCTCGCCAACACATTGGGTTGCGCCGCGGCGGTTCTGATCGCTACTTCATCGCCCGTGTGGGCAGCCGCCGATAACAGCGTGCAACACTACGAAATTCCCCCGGCGTCACTCGGTACTGCGCTCAACCAACTGGGCCAGCAAGCCCATTTGCTGCTGTCGTTTTCCAATGATTTGATTGCCGGGCAAAACAGCCCAGGTTTGAGTGGTGATTACACGGTCGACGGTGCTTTACAGGTGCTACTCGCAGGCAGCCAACTCATTGCGGTTCGCCAGCCGGATGGGCGATACACCCTGCAACGAGCGCCAGCTTCTAGCGCCCTGGAGCTTCAAAGCATTTCAATTTCGGGCAAAGCGCCCGGGTCGACGACAGAAGGTACCGGGCTGTACACCACCTATTCCTCCAGCAGTTCGACCCGCCTGAACCTGACCCCCAAAGAAACCCCGCAGTCGCTGACCGTCATGACCCGCCAGCGCCTGGATGATCAGCGCCTGACCAATCTCAGTGACACCCTCGATGCCACCCCGGGCGTCATCGTGTTGCGCGACGGACTGGGTGCCGAGTCTGACGGTTACTTCTCTCGGGGCTTCGAGATTCAGAACTTTGAAATCGACGGCGTGCCCACCGTCAAGCGCATGGACAACTACACCCAGAGCATGGCCATGTATGACCGTGTGGAGGTGGTGCGCGGTGCTACCGGCTTGATCAGCGGCCTGGGCAGCCCTTCAGCGACGATCAACCTGATCCGCAAGCGTCCGACCGCTGAGGCACAGGCCAGCGTCTGGGCCGAAGCCGGTAATTGGGACCGCTACGGTACCGGCTTTGATGTGTCTGGCCCGCTGACCGAAACCGGTAACGTACGCGGTCGTGTGGTCGCCGACTTCAAGACCGAGCGGTCCTGGGTCGACCGCTACAAGCAGGACTCGCAACTGATCTACGGCATTACCGAGTTTGACCTGACTGAAGACACCCTACTGACCATGGGCTTCAGTTACCAACGCACAGACGTTGACTCCCCAATGCGCTCTGGCCTGCCGACCCGTTTCACCGACGGCTCTCGCACCAACCTCAAACGCTCGCTCAATTCAGCTCAAACCTGGTCGTACAACGACCATGAACAAACCAGCTTTTTCACGTCGATCGAACAGCAGTTCGCCAATGGTTGGAGCGGGAAGATCGAGCTGACCCACTCCGAAAACAAGTTCGATGAAGTCTTCAACTACGTAAACGGTGGCCTCAACCCGGACGGAAGCGGCACCACTCAGTTGCCCGTGCGTTTCTCTGGTATCCCGCGCCAGAACAACATCGATGCCTACCTGACCGGCCCGTTCGGCCTGTTGGGCCGCGAGCACGAGTTGATCGCCGGTGTGACCTTGTCCAACTACTACGAGAACGTGCCAAGCTATGGCGGCTGGAAGTACGACTATTCCGGCTCTCCGGCCGGGGCGATCGACAACCTGCTGAACTGGAACGGCAACTCGGTAAAACCGGAATTCAACGTCACTGGCAAATCCACTAACGACGAAACCCAATACGCCGCTTATCTCGCCACGCGCCTGCATGCCACCGACGCTCTCAGTATCTTGCTGGGTAGCCGCGTGATCGACTGGCATCGTGAGATCGAGGACAAACCCTACAACGCAGAAAAAACCAAGACCAAAGAGTCGGAGACCGGCGTCTACATTCCGTATGCCGGCGTAGTGTATGACGTCAACGATACGTGGTCGCTGTATGCCAGCTATACGAAAATCTTCAACCCTCAGTCGTCCTGGGTTCGCGACATCAACAACAAACCACTGGACCCGATGGAAGGCACCGGTTATGAAGTTGGTATCAAGGGCAGCCACTTCGATGGCAAGCTGAACTCCAGCGTCGCGCTGTTCAAGATCGAGCAGGACAACCTGGCGATCTGGATCGATACCCCAGGCGGCAACACGTACAAGTCAGAACAGGGCACCACTACCAAGGGCGCTGAATTTACCCTGGATGGAGAACTGGCTGAAGGCTGGCAGGCATCTGCCGGTTATGCCTATGCAGTCAGCACCGACGCTGACGACCAACGTATCGTTACTACCCTGCCTCGCCACAGTCTGAAGACCTTCACCAGCTATCGCCTGCCGGGCATCTTGAACAAGGTCACCCTTGGCGGCGGTGTGAACTGGCAGAGTAAAACCGGTGCCGACCTGCACACCTTCACTCAGGGCAGCTATGCCGTCACCAACCTCTTGGCGCGCTACGACTTCAACCAACACCTGAGTGCGTCTGTGAACCTGAACAACGTGTTCGACCGCGAGTACCTCAGCTATGCCGGCGACCACGGTATGTACGGTGCGCCAAGAAACATCATGACGGGTATCAAGTACAACTTCTGACTTGTGCCCTTGAGGGAGGCTGGGGCTGCTGCGCAGCCCATCGCAGGCAACCCAGCGCCTACAGCGATTGTGTGGGTGTTTGAGTTCTGCGCAAGGCCGCTGCTGGGCGATGCCACGGTAAGCACGGAACCTGTAGGAGCAGCACAAGGCTGCTCTTACCGGGTGACGCGATAGCCTGGGTGATGGCCAGGCCCCTGGCCCGCGCTGGCCTCAGAAGTCCCAGCGAGTAGTGACCATGACGTTGCGCGGTTCGCCGTAAATGGCCGAGTTATAGAAGCCGACGTTGGTGTAGTAATACTTGTCGAAGATGTTGTTGAGGTTGACGGTCGCCGACAGGTTCGGGGTGATCTGGTAGCGGGTCATCAGGTCCACCACCCAGTAGGATTCTTGCGTAACGTCCTCGTTCATGCCCTTGGGGCTGTTCCAGATCTGCTGCCAGGCCTTGTTCTGCCAACGCGCACCACCGCCAAGGGTGATCTTGTCCAGGTCACCGGTGAGTTTGTAGGTGGTGTAGAGGCTTAGCTGGTCTTCGGGCTCGAAGGTGGAGAGCTTCACGTCGTTGCTGTCGCGCACCACCTTGTGGGTGTAGCCGCCCTGCACCTGCCAGCCCGGGGCCAGCTCGCCGGACACTTCCAGCTCGTAGCCTTTGGTGGTCGCCTTGCTGCCCTTGAACGCGTAGTTGGGCGGGGTAGGGGTCTGGTTGTTGTAGGCGTCATCCGGCACCGAGCGGTTGCTTTCCTTGACCTCGAAGTAGGCCAGGCTGGCGTTCAGGCGGCCGTCGAAAAACTCGCTCTTGATGCCGATTTCGTAGTTTTCGCCTTCATCCGGCTCGATCAGTTTGTTGTCGCGGTCGCGGTTGTAGTTTTCCTGGGGCATGAACACGTCGGTGTAGCTGGCGTAGACCGAGAAATTTTCGTTCAGGTCGTAGATGGCGCCGGCATAGGGAATGAAGCGCCCGGACTCGGTGTAGGTCGGGGTCAGGCCGGTCAGGCTGTAGTTGACCACGCGGCCACCCAGCAGCACTTTCAGGTCGTCGGTCACGTTCAGGCGGGTGGTGAGGTACACGCCGGTCTGGCGGATGACATCGTCGGTGCGCTGCGACACCGGACCCCAGTCGGGCTTGGGCAGGTTGCCGTGCCAGTTGTTGTAGTCCACCCGGTTCGGCACCGAGAAGGTTTCGTCCCAGTAACCCTTGCCGCTCCAGTGGGCCTTGCTGATCGAGCCGCCCAGTACCAGGTCATGCTCGCGGCCGAGCATGCTGAACGGGCCGCTCACGTAAAGGTCAGCCGAGTCGCTTGTGGTGTCGCCCTTGTAGCGTTGTGCGTTGATTTCAGCGCTGCCGTCGGGCTGCGGCTGGTCGAATTGGATGGCGCCCATTTGCGCATCGTAGCCGTTGTACTTGTGGTCCAGTTGCAGCTTGGTCACCCAGCCGTCACCCAGGTCGTGTTCCAGGGTGGCGAACACCGTGCGGGTGTATTGCTGCCAGCTGCTCCAGTCGGTCGAGTTGCTGAACGAGCGCTTGGCGTCGTTGCGCTCGCCCTTGGAATTGAGCAGCGGGAAGCTGCCAGACCAGGTGGAACCCTTGGGGTCGTTGTCCTGGTAGTCGGCGCCTACCGTCAGCAGCGTGTCAGGTGACAGGTCGAACTCGAGGATGCCGTAGAACACCGAGTTCTGGCTCGAGTAGCGGTCGATGAACGAATGCTTGTCCTGATAGGCGGCCACGGCCCGGCCGCGAACGTTGCCGGTTTCGGTCAGCGGGCCGCTGACATCCAGTTCGCTGCGGTAGTTGTCCCACGAGCCTGCACCCAGGGTGGCGTGGCCCTGGAAGTCGGCGGTGGGCTTTTTGCGTACCAGGTTGATGGTGCCGCCCAGCGAGCCTGCGCCGCTGAGTAGGCCGGATGCGCCCTTGAGCACTTCGATACGGTCGTAGATCGCCATGTCGCTCAGGGTGTTGCCTGCCGAGTAGGCGACGTTGCGCACGGCGGAGGGGATGCCGTCGTACTGGAAGTTGTTGATCGAGAAACCGCGCGAATAGTAGTTGGTGCGATCAGTGTCGTAAGCCGACACGGTAATACCTGGGGTGTGGCGCATGACTGCGTCGACAGTGTTGAGGGCAAAGTCATCCATGTGCTGACGAGTGACCACGCTGATCGACTGCGGGGTTTCCCTGGGTTTCAGCACCAGGCGGGTGGCCGTGGCGATGGTGCCGGGCGTGTAGGACCCCGTGCCTTCGGTGACGGTGCCCAGCTGGTTGCTGATGATGTTGGTTGCACTCAACTCCAGGGCGCCACCACTGTCGGCAACGACCTCCACCGTATAGTTGCCACCGCTATTGAGTGCCCGAAGGCCAGTACCCGCCAGCAGCTGGGCCAGGCCCTCGTCAATGTCATAGCTGCCATTGAGCCCAGCGCTGCGCTTGCCGGCGGTCAGCTGGGCGTCGGCAGAAAGCAGGATGCCGGCCTCGCTCGCGAAGCGGTTCAACGCCTGATCCAGGCCGCCGGCGGGGATGGCGTAACTGCGTGATTGCTCGCTGGCGCCAGCCGATGTTGCGGGCAGCGCCACTAGAAGGGGGCTGCTGCAAAGCAAGCCGGCAAACAGGGTGTGACGAACCGCAAGGCTCAATCGAGAACGGGGTGTTGTGGGCAGATACGGCATTCTGACTGTTCCTCTTGAGAATGCTTCTTGGTTAAATTCAAGAGGTATCCCGGACGAGTCGGCAAAACCGACAACGGGCAGCAGCGTTTTTTTCATTCATTGCCGTTGCAGCACTTGGGTAACGCTGGTCATGCGGGACTGATGGTGGTCCAAAAACGTGTCAGGCGGTGTACTTTTACCGGTAGGGATTGCTCTAGCGCTGTAAGTACGCGATCGGTGTCTGCCAGCGGAAAAACGCCTGTTAGCGGCAGGGCGGCGACGGCAGGGTCGCAGCGCAGCACACCGGCCCGATGGCGAGACAGTTCTGCGGTGAACTGCCCGAGGGGCATGCGCTCGGCGATCAGCCGACCTTCGTGCCAGGCGATGGCGTTGAGATTCGCGGGTGCGATGTCACCGATCTGGGTGGTGGAAAACCAGCAACCTTGTCCGGCTTGCAGGCGTATGGCGCGAGCCTGACGCGGGCGCAGTTCCAGTTCGCCCTCAAACAGGTCGACCTGGCATTTATCGTCATGTTGGTACACGGAAAAGCGCGTGCCGAGTGCCAGGACATCCCCGGCTATGGTGTCCACGATCAGTGGGCGTTGCGCGGGGTCATGGCCGCTGTCGAGCAGCAACTCCCCAGCGAGCAGGCGAATGCGGCGCTCGCTTGCGCTGAACTGGATATCAACCGCGCTACCGCTGTTCAAGCCAAGCCGGCTGCCATCGGCCAACGTGCGCTGCAGGCGCTCACCCGTGCCGCTGCGCAGATCTGCCATGGCCTCGCGCCAAGGCAATTGCGATTGGACGATGTAACCGCTGCCGCCAGCCAAAAGCAGGGCGCTGAGCAGTTTTAGCGTCTGTCGACGGCGCGCGTCAGGCTGCTCCCGTAGCACGGCCAGCGCGGTATCCGCTGACACACCGCTCAGGGTATGTTGCAGGTGCTCCAGGCGCTGCCACGCACGGGCATGTTCCGGGTCCGCATTTCGCCACTCAGCAAAGCGACGCTGTTGTGCTTTGTCCAGCTCGCCGCTCCATTGCAGCATTAACCAATGGCTGGCCTGTTCGACGATGGTTGCGGCGATGGGCGTTTCGTTGGAAGTTTTCATTCGGCGTACAGCACCTGATAGCAGGCGGTGATGGCGCGCAGCATGTACTTTTGTACCGAGCTGACACTGACTTCGAGGCGTTCGGCGATTTGGCTATAGGTCAGCCCTTCAAACTGCGACAGCAGGAACGCCTCGCGCACCTTCGCCGGCATGCTGTCGAGCATGGCGTCGATCTGCATCAGGGTTTCGATCACGATGGCGCGGGTTTCCAGCGACGGGCTTTCTGGTTCGGGGAGGGCGGCCAGGCTCTCCAGGTAAGCGTGCTTGATCCGTTGGCGACGCCATTGGTCTATGACCAGGTTGCGGGCGATCTGGGCCAGGAAACGGCGGCCGTCGTTCTGCTCTGGCAGGCGTCGCGTTACCAGCAGGCGCAGGAAAGTGTCCTGGGCAATATCCGCAGCCCGTTCTCGATCACCAAGGCGCAGACGTAGCCAACCTTGCAGCCAGCCGTGGTGGTCGCGATAAAGGCTGTCGAGGGGTTGCAACGGGGCATCAGTGGGCACGTTCCTCTTCCCGTCAATTGGCCGCAGATAAGAATCAGTTGCAATTGTAGGGGGGAAGAGGAAATTTGGAAACTGCCTTTGCCGGAATCGGCTGCACGACCTTCTGGCGATGGGTCGTGCAGCTTGAGCAATGCCCCGGGATCAATTCACAGTAATTGCCGCATTCAAGACCAGCACCACAATCAACCCGACCACCGCCACGATGGACTGCACCACCGAGATGGTCTTGGTGGCTTCGCCCATGGTCATCCCAAAGGACTCTTTCACCATCCAGAACCCTGCATGGTTCGCATAGTTGAAGAACAGCGAGCCACAGCCGATGGACAAGGCCAGCAACGGCAGGTTGAGGCTGGGGTCAGCACCTGCCAGCGGTGCCAGCAAGCCGGCAGCCCCAACGATACCTACCGTGGCGGAGCCGGTAGACACCGAAAGCAACATCGCGATCAACCACCCCAGCATCAAGGGCGGGAAGGCCGATTGCTGAGTCAGGTGCACAATGGCATCACCCACCTTGGCGCTGGTCAGCATCTCCTGAAAAGCCCCGCCGCCGGCGATGATCATGATGATCGAGGCGATAGGCTTGAGGCTTTTGCCCAGTGCATCGCGCAGGTGTTCGGCGTCACCGCCGCGCGCCAGTACCAGGCTGGCGCCGGCGAACAGCACGCCCAGCAACATGGCGATCAGCGGGTTGCCGAGGAAACTGGCCAGCTCCAGCAACGGGTTGCCCTTGGGTAGCAGCATCTCGGCGACGGCATGCACCAGCATCAGAATCGCCGGCAGCAACGCGGCCAGCATGCCGATCGCTACGCCGGGGCGGGGTTGATCGTCGGCTTTTTCAGCCAGGGTGAACTGGTCCAGCAAAGCCTGATCAGGCCGAGTGCTCATGCGCGGCGAAATGAACATGCCATACAGCGGGCCGCCCAGGATCATTGCCGGGATAGCCGCCAGGAAGCCGTAAAGCATGGTGGGCCCAACCGAGGTCTTGAGCACCGCGATGGCGGTCAGGGGGCCAGGGTGCGGCGGTACCATGCCGTGCATGGCAGCCAGCGCCGAAATCACCGGCACGCCTACATACACGTATGCAGAGCCCTTGAAGCGGGCCTTGCTTTCCAGCTTGCGCGCCACGCTGAAAATCAGCGGCAGCATGATCACCAGGCCCACTTCGAAAAACATGGGGATGCCAATGACGAAGGCAACCAACATCATGGCCCACGGAATCATGCGGTCCGAGGTGCGCTTGAGGATGACATCAGCGACCTGCTCGGTGACGCCAGCGTCAGCCAGAATTTTGCCGAGCATCGCGCCCAGGGCAATCACCACCCCGACGGCCCCCAGGGTTTTTCCGGCGCCGGTAAGCAAGTGGGAGACGATGCTGCCTGGCTCCATGCGGGTAGCGAAGCCCACCCCAATGGACACCACCAGCAAGGCCAGCAGCGGGTGCATCTTCAGGCGCGACACGATGAGTGCCACCAGCACCAGGACACTGACCAGCGCGGTCAGTAACAGCTGTATATCCAAGGGGGTCATTCAGGCAGTCTCGGTTGGGCGGGCGCTTTAGCTGAAGGGGTGAATCCGAGGCGGGTGCACGCAGGGGCAGCACCGGGCGAAAAAGCATTGCAGGGCAGAGCATTCATGGGGTGATTCACCTTGTTATTTGGTCATCTATATGAATCCTCTCAAAGTATTCGCGTTGCGGCGGGAGACTGTCAAGAGCAGGCAGTCGGGTCTTGGCGGGCGTGCCGATGCGGGTTGGCTCTGATGGCCAGGTATCGCCTTCGGGTGGCCTTTTGGCCCCAGCGGGCAATACTTCTTTCTATACGCAGGCGTGTTCCTGGTGGCGCGCGCCGCTGGGAGGTGTCTGGTGAACAAATTGACAATCGTAGGTGCCGGCCTGGTCGGCGAGGCCGCGGCGCAGATCATTGCCCGGGATGAGTTGTGCCGTGAGCTGGTGTTGATGGATGTGCAGGGCGAGCTGGCGCAGGGCAAAGCGCTGGACGTGTGGCAGGCCGCCGTGGAGTCTGGCTCGGATACCCGAGTCTACGGCGGGGCCAAGGCCGAAATGCTGGACGGTTCCGACCTGGTGGTGATTACGGCGGGCGTACCGCGCAAGCCCGGCCAGTCACGTCAGGATGTGCTGAGCATCAACCTGCCGATACTGGATGGCATCATGACGGACATCAAACACCATGCCCCGGCAGCGACGGTATTGGTGGTGTCCAACCCGGTCGACGTGCTGACCTATCGCGCCTGGAGCGTCAGCGGGCTGGGGCGCGACAAGGTGTTTGGGCAGGCGGGCGTGCTGGATACCGCACGCATGAAGTGTTTCATCGCCGAGCAAACCGGCTTTTCTGCCAAGGACATCACGGCGCTGGTGCTGGGGGGGCATGGCGACAGCATGGTGCCGCTGATGCGCTACTGCCAGATCGGCTCGGTGCCGCTGTCGCATTTTCTCTCCAGCGAGCAGATCGAGCAGATTGTCGAGCGAACTCGCAAAGGCGGCGGCGAGATTCTGGGCTTGAAGAAGATGGGCAGCGCCTGCGATGCACCGGGCGTGGCGATTGCACAGATGGTGGATGCCATCGCCAATGGGCGAAACCGCATTTTGCCGGCTGTGGCGATTCTGCAGGGTGAATATGGGCGCAAGGATATTGCCATGGGCGTGCCCTGTGTACTCGCAGACGAGGGGCTTGCGCGGGTGATCGAGTTGCCGCTGGATGCGCAGGAGCAGGCGATGTTCGACCAGTCTGCGGATCAGGTGGCGCGGGATATTGATGAGATGAAGGCTTTGTAAGCGAGGGGCAGATCACGCGCCGCGCAGGTGGCGCTCGGTTTCTAGACCAAGCGCCACCCATGACCAACGCCGCCGACGTTCCGCGCTCCAATTGCCCGTTCCCAGTGCTACAGCCCCAGGCCTCGAACTGGCGGCACTCTACCGTTTCCATCACGGCTGGATCCGCCAGTGGCTGCAGCGCAAGCTCGGCAATGCCCAGGATGCGGCGTGCAAGGCGCCCGTTGTAAATGAAAACCCTTATCGTTAAAGTCAGCGCCTTCTTCCCCCGCCCGGGTCGCCCCACGCATGAAGACCGAAGAGCTGGAACTGGCTTTCAAGGCCCATGCCGGAGAGTTGCGCGCGTTCCTGTACCGCCAGTTGCGCAACACCGACACCGCCGCCGACCTGGTGCAGGAAACCTACCTGCGCATGCTGCGCCAACCACCCCGGGCCCCGGTGCTGAACCTGCGCAGCCTGCTGTTTCGCATTGCCCGCAACCTGGTCATCGACCACACCCGCAGCCGTGGCACGCGGGGGCAGCATGACGAAGGTATGGCGTACCTGTACGAAGTCACCGGCGAAAGCCCCGAGCCATTTGCCGAAGTCGCCGCCCGGCGCGAGCTGGCGCTGATGGCCGAGGCGTTGCAGCGCCTGCCGCCACGTTGCCAGGAGATTTTTCTGCTGTGCCGCCTGGAGGGTATGGCGCACAAAGCGGTGGCCGAGCAGTTGGGCGTTTCCGTGAGCACGGTGGAGAAGCAGTTGGCCATTGCGCTGGACTTTCTGGGCCAGAGTTTGCAACGTTGACCGTTATGCACAAGCCTTCCGCTCCCCTCGACCCCTCACCTGACGTACGCCGGGCTGCCCAGGCCTGGGTAGTGCGTCTGACTTGGGGGATGTGCGGCCTGGCGACGTGGAGGCGGCGCGGGCCTGGTGCGCGCAGGCGCCGGAGCATCAGCAGGCGTTTGTCGAGGCAAGACGGCTATGGGCGTTGAGCGGGCAGCTTCAGGCCCCTGCGCGGCGGCGTGCGCCGGCCCGGCAATGGGCGTTGGCCAGTGCGGCGGTGCTGGTGCTGGGCGTCGGCGTGGCGTTGGCCTGGCATGGGCAATGGGGCGCGGATTATCGGACCGGGGTAGGGGAGCGCCGGGTTGTCGCGTTGAGCGATGGCTCGCGTATCAGCCTGGATGCCGAGTCGGCTGTGGACGTTGAGATGAATGACCGGGCGCGGCGTATCACCTTGCGCAAGGGCGAGGCGGTGTTCGAGGTGGCGCATGACCCGGCACGGCCGTTCACCGTGCAGGCAGGGGCGGTGCAGGCTACGGCGTTGGGTACTGTGTATGCAGTGAGCCGTGAGGGCGCGTCGGTGGGGGTGGTGGTCAAGCGTGGGCGGGTGGCGGTCAGTGATACCGCCGACCGAGTCGAGCTTTCTGCCGGTGAAGCGGTGGGGCGAGAGGCTGGGCGGTTGGGCGGCAAGCACGGGCTGGATGTGGACAGTGCACTGGCCTGGCAGCAGGGGCGGCTGGTGTTCGAGCAGGCGCCGCTGGCGCAGGTGCTGAAGGCTCTGGAACGGTATCGGCCGGGGTGGTTGCTGATTGGCGATGAGCAATTGCGTGGGCTCAAGGTCAGTGGCACCTTCCAGCTGGACCGGCTGGATGAAGGCTTGGCGACCCTTGAGCAGGCGTTCCCCCTGAGCATTCATCGGTACTCGGATTTTCTGCTGGTGTTTGAGGCGCGTGACTGAGCACGGGTTAGCCTGCATCGACAATTATTTTTACGGGTCTGTCACAGTCATCCGTCATCCCTTCTCAAAAACGAATGCTTCGTATTTGAAAGGGGAGTGTGATGGACCGAGGGCAATTTCGCAGGGCGTCGATGACGTCGTTTTCTTTGCTGTGCGCGCTGCTGCCAGGGCTGGCCCTGGCCGAGCCGCGTGAGTTCGACATCGCCCCGCAACCCCTGGCCAGTGCGCTCAACCGTCTGGCCGCGCAGGGCGGACTGCAGGTGATCTTCGATGGCAATTTGGTGCAGGGCAAGAGCAGCCGAGGCGTCACTGGGCGGCATGAACCGGAAGCGGCGCTGTCCGAGCTACTGCAGGGCAGTGGCCTGACCTGGCGCGCCACCGGCAGCACCAGCGTCACCTTGGAGCCCGCTGCGCAATCGTCTGGCGCGCTGGAGCTTGGGGCCACGTCGATCGTTGGCCAGGCCTACAGCTCCGTCAGCCCGGACGATGGCTACGTGGCCAAGCGCTCTTCGGTCGGCAGCAAGACCGACACCCCGTTGATCGAGACCCCAGCCTCGGTCTCGGTCATTACCCGCGAGCAGATCGAGGCGCAGCAACCCAAGACCGTGGCCCAGGCGCTGCGCTACACCCCAGGCGTCAACACCGAACTGGCTGGCCCGCAGTTCGTCGTCGATCAATTGTCCATCCGCGGTTTCCAGCAGGGCACCGGGCGCATGCTGCGCGATGGCACCCGTACCTTCCTGCCGGAGTTTCTCGGCTGGGACGCGCCAGAACCGTATGGCCTGGAGCGCATCGAGGTACTGCGTGGTGCCAGCTCGGTGTTGTACGGCGCCTCGGACCCAGGCGGGCAGATCAACCTGGTGAGCAAGCGCCCCACCCAGCAGCCCTTGCACGAAGTGCAGTTGCAGGCCGGCAACCTGAACTATCAGCAAGGCGCCTTCGACCTGGGTGATGCGCTGGATGACGAAGGCATCTGGAGTTATCGCCTGACCGGCCTGTTCCGCGAAACCGATGCCCAGACCGATCACATCACCAACCGCCGGCAGTACATCGCCCCGGCGCTCAGCTATCGGCCCAGTGCCAATACCGAGTTCACCCTGCTGGGTGAGTATCAGCGTCAGACTGGTAACTTCGCCAACTCGCTTCCCGCCAGCGGCACCGTGTTCCGCGATGCGCGTGGCCGGCTGGACCGTGACACCTACGTGGGCGACAGCGCCTACGACTTCATGACCAACGAAAAGACCTCGTTGGGCTATGTGTTCGAACATCACTTCGATGAAACCTGGACCCTGCGCCAGAATGTGCGCTACAGCAACTACCGCCAGGCCAGCAGCGAAATCGCCTTGTTCGGCCCAGTCGGCGGTGGGCAGTATTCGCGTTACAGCGACCAGCGCAAGGGCGATGGCCGTTTGTTTACGGTGGACACCCATGTTCAGGCCGACTTCGCGACCGGGCCGGTGGAGCACACTTTGCTGAGTGGGGTGGACTACAACAACGGCAAGTTCGACCAGCAGCAGTCACTGGACTTCATCCTGCAAAGCTTCGACCCGTTCCAGCCGGTGTACGGTCAGCCGCTGAGCACAGTGCCGTTCAGCTTTGCCAGCTATGAGCAGAAGCTGTCCCAGACCGGCGTGTACCTGCAGGACCAGCTGCGTATCGACAACTGGGTGTTGCTGCTGGGCGGGCGCTACGACTGGGCGGTCAACCAGAAGGACGATCGCGCCCCGCAAACTCAGAAGGACGAGAAATTCAGCGGCCGTGCCGGGTTGGTCTACCTGTTCGACAATGGCCTGGCGCCGTACGTCAGCTACAGCGAGTCGTTCCTGCCGGTGATGGGCACTACCGCCGATGGCACCCAGCTCGACCCGGAAACCGGCAAACAGTACGAGCTGGGCCTGAAATACGAGCCACCGGGCAGCAACAGCCTGTACACCCTCGCGGTGTTCGAGCTGACCAAGCAGAACGTCACCGAGACCATCAACGGCTTCAGCCGCCAGGAAGGCGAATTACGCTCACGCGGTGTAGAGCTGGAGGCCAGAACCGAGCTGGCGCCGGGCTTCAACCTGATTGGCAGCTACACCTGGAACGATGTCGAAGTTACCCAGTCCGAGCGCGGCACCCAGGGCAATACGCCGTTCCGTACGCCGGAGCACATGGCCTCGCTGTGGGCGGACTACCAGTTGCAAGGTGGATCGCTGAACGGGCTGCGGCTGGGCGCTGGCACCCGTTATGTGGGTAGCACCTTCGGCGATGCGCAGAACAGCTTCAAGGTCGACAGCTACGTGCTGGTGGATGCGATGGTCAGCTACGAGTTGGGCAAGCTGGACGCTTCGCTCAAAGGCGTGGAGCTGGCGCTCAATGCCAGCAACCTGTTCGACAAGGAGTATGTGGCCGGCTGTTTCAGCGATATGGGCTGCCAGTATGGGCAGCAGCGCACGGTTTACGGGACGGTGACGTATAACTGGTGATTACCCAAGGGGCCGCTTTGCGGCCCATCGCTGGTATTGCGGGTGCCGGTGTCAACGCACCAACCGAGGCACCATTCGCACATAAACCAGCTCACTCACCAGCTCCACCAGCGTTTGGGTGATCACCGCCGCTGCCGCCAACCCGCGTATGTCTTCCGGCAGCGCCAACGCTAGCGGCAATACGACCAACGAATTGCGTGTGGCGGCGCTGAAGGTTACCGAGCGTGCTTCGGTGGCCGGCAGGCGCAGCAGCCGCGCGCAGACGAACCCGAGCACAGGCGCCAGCAGCATGAAGCCGACGTACACCGGAATCACCGGCAGCAAACGGTCGAAATCACGCAGCACCACGGCTATCTGCGACGCGATCACTACCACCAGCACCAAGGCCATCGCCGGAACGGGCAACCACGCCCAGGCGTCGTTCCAGGTTGCGACGGTGCGCGAACGGCGGGCACCTAGGCTGGTGAGCACGGCCAGCAGCATGGGCAGCACGATCAGCAGCACGAAGGCTTCCACGAACGGGGTGATGGAAATCACCACGTTGTTGTTGGCCCCCAGCATCAGGGCCAGGTAGATCGGCAGCAGTGCCAGCTGCACCAGCAACAGCACCGGGGTGGCGGCCAGGGTCAGGCGCGAGTCGCCTTTGCCGATGTGGGTGAACACCACCACATAGTCGATGCAGGGCGTGAGCAGCACCAGCAAGGCACCGACGAGAATCGCCGGGTGCTCGACCAACCCGCGAGTGATCGCCCAGACCAACAGCGGCACAAGAATGAAGTTGGCGAGCAGCAGGGCGCCCATGAAACGGCGATTACCCAGGCCTTGGCGCAGGTCGAGGAAAGGGATTTGCAGAAACATCGCGTACATCAGCACGGCAATGGCCGGGGTGACCACGGCTTCCAGATACCGCGCGCTGTCAGTGGCCACCAAGCCGAAGGCAACGGCGGCGAGCACGGCAGCGAAGTAGATCGGGATCTGGTGGGTCTCGAGTTGTTCTCTGGTCAAGGTGTGGCCTGTGGTTGGTAATGGGGAATCAGCTTGGACTGGGCCCAAGTACTGAAGGCAAGCATATTACCTGTGGGAGCGGGTTTACCCGCGAACACCGGCGTAGCCGGTGCCATTCACCTCGTTGCCTTCTTCGCGGGTAAACCCGCTCCCACAGGGACCGCGACAGGTCAGCGAACCTGGTTCATGAAAAACAAAAAAGCCCGGCACTGGGCCGGGCTTTTTCACTTCAGGCTGGCGCCAATCAGTTGCCGTAAACCGGCAGCTTCTTGCAGATGGCCTTGACCTTCTCACGTACGGCGTCGATCACCGCTTCGTTGTTCAGGTCAGCCAGGATGTCGCAGATCCAGCCAGCCAGTTCCTTGCACTCGGCTTCCTTGAAACCACGGGTGGTAACGGCTGGGTGCCGAAACGCAGGCCCGAGGTGACGAACGGCGAACGTGGGTCGTTCGGGACCGAGTTCTTGTTCACGGTGATGAAGGCTTTGCCCAGGGCAGCGTCAGCGTCCTTACCGGAAATTTCCTGCTTGATCAGCGACAGCAGGAACAGGTGGTTCTGGGTGCCACCGGAAACCACGTCGAAACCACGCTCGATGAACACGCTGGCCATGGCCTGGGCGTTCTTCACGACTTGCTGCTGGTAAGCCTTGAACTCAGGTTGCAGGGCTTCTTTGAAGCAGATGGCCTTGGCGGCGATGACGTGCTCCAGCGGGCCGCCTTGGGCGCCCGGGAACACAGCCGAGTTCAGCTTCTTCTCGATGTCGGCGTTGGCACGGGCCAGGATCAGGCCGCCGCGTGGGCCGCGCAGGGTCTTGTGGGTGGTGGTGGTGACCACGTCGGCGAACGGCACCGGGTTCGGGTACACGCCAGCGGCAACCAGGCCGGCAACGTGGGCCATGTCGACGAACAGGTAGGCACCGACCTTGTCGGCGATGGCGCGGAAGCGGGCGAAGTCCAGAACCTGCGAGTAGGCCGAGAAGCCGGCAACGATCATCTTTGGCTTGTGCTCGACAGCCAGGCGCTCGACTTCGTCGTAGTCGATCAGGCCGTTGCCGTCGATGCCGTACTGGATGGCGTTGTACAGCTTGCCCGACGAGCTTACCGAAGCACCGTGGGTCAGGTGACCACCGTGGGCCAGGCTCATGCCCAGGATGGTGTCACCGGCCGACAGCAGGGCCAGGTAGACGGCAGCGTTGGCCTGGGAGCCAGCGTGCGGCTGGACGTTGGCGTAGTCGGCGCCGAACAGCTCCTTGGCACGGTCGATGGCCAGTTGCTCGACGATGTCGACGTACTCGCAACCACCGTAGTAGCGCTTGCCTGGGTAGCCTTCGGCGTACTTGTTGGTCAGGACCGAGCCCTGAGCTTCCATGACGGCCGGGCTGGTGTAGTTTTCCGAAGCGATCAGCTCGATATGCTCTTCCTGGCGCAGGGCTTCTTGCTGCATGGCTTCGAAGAGCTCGGCGTCGTACTTGGCAATGGTCAAATCACGGCTGAACATGGCGGTCCTCAAGGATCGGGGTAATTTGGGTGGGCATTCTAACCGATTGATTCGCGGCTGGCATATGAAGTGGCATCAAGTCGCGGACCAATGGGGCTCATGTTGCATCCCGCGCCGTGTCTGGGCTGCGTAGATCCATGAGTTGACTCTAAGGTCCATTTTCAGGGGCGCCGCGCGCCCCATCGCTGGCACATCAATGGAACATGAACAGGGTCTCGTTGGAGAACTGCGCCTCGAACTGATGCGCCGGCATCGGCCGCCCAAACAGGTAGCCTTGCACCTCGTCGCAGCCATGCTCGCGCAGGAACTCCAGCTGTTCGTGGGTTTCCACGCCCTCGGCGATTACCGCCAGGTTGAGGCTGTGGGCCATGGCGATGATCGCCCGGGCGATCTGCGCGTCCTGCTCGCCTTCGGGCAGGCCGTCGACGAAGGTGCGGTCGATCTTCAGTACGTCGATGGGGAACTGCTTGAGGTAGTTGAGCGACGAGTAACCCGTGCCGAAGTCGTCCACCGCAATGCTCAGGCCGAGGTTTTTCAGGCTGGCAAGAATCTGCAGCGCCTCGTTCACTTCGCGCATCAGGATACTTTCGGTCAGCTCCAGCTCCAGGCATGCCGGTGGCAGGCCGCTTTCTTCGAGGATATTGGCAATCCGCGTGCCCAGTTGCCCGTCCGAGAACTGCCGCGCCGATATGTTCACCGACACCTTGGGTACCCGCACCTTGGCCTTGTGCCAGGCCTTGAGCTGGCGGCTGGCCTCGCGCAGCACCCAGTCACCCACGTCCACCACCAGGCCCAGTTCTTCGATCACCGGGATAAAGTCGCCCGGTGGCACCAGACCACGGGTGGGGTGGCGCCAGCGCAGCAGGGCCTCGGCGCCCGTCAGGCGCTTGCCGTCGCCGCTGAACTGCGGCTGGTAGTACAGGATGAACTCGTTCTGCTCCATGGCATGGCGCAAGTCGCTTTCCAGCTCCAGGCGCTCCAGTGCGCTGGCGTTCATTTCGGCCTGGTAGAACTGGAAGTTGTTCTTGCCGCGTTCCTTGGCGTGGTACATGGCGGTGTCGGCGTTTTTCATCAACTGGCTCAGCTCGCTGCCATCCTGCGGGCTGAGGGCGATGCCGATACTGGCCGTGACGAAGAATTCACGGTTTTCCAGCACAAACGGCCGCACCAGGCTGCCGAGAATGCTCTCGGCCACATGGATGGCGCGGTTCAGGGCCATCTCGCGGGTGGGGCGCGGTTGCAGCAGCAGGGTGAACTCGTCGCCGCCCATGCGTGCCACGGTGTCGTCGTCATCCACGCAGGCCAGCAGGCGCAGGGCCATGTCCTTGAGCATGCGGTCGCCGGCGGCATGGCCGAGGGAGTCGTTGATCGGCTTGAAGCGGTCGAGGTCGAGGAACATCAGCACCACCCAGGCCTTCTGCCGCTCGGCCTGTTGCAGGGCGTTGTACAAACGGTCCTGGAACAGCGTGCGGTTGGGCAGGTGGGTGAGGGCGTCGTAGTAGGCCAGGCGGTGGATGCGCTGTTCGCTGGCTTTGCGCTCGCTGATGTCGGTGAAGAAGCACACGTAGCTGGCCAGGTCGCCTTCGTCGTCCAGTACCGCCGTGATGCCCACCCAGGCCGGGTAGTGGTCGCCGTCACGGCGCTTGAGCCACACCTCGCCTTCCCAACTGCCGCGCTGGTGCAGTTGCTTGACCACATAGCGCAGGTGGCCCTCCTGCTGTTCGTCGACGGTGAGCATGCCCGGCAACTGGTCGAGCACTTCACTGACGGCGTACCCACTGACGCGGCTGAACGCCTCGTTGGCCTGGACGATGTAGCCGGCCGGGTCGGTGATGAGGATCGCCGACGTGGAGTGTTCGAATACCGTTGCGGCCATGCGCAGGTCTTTTTCGGCACGGCGTTGCTGGCTGATGTCGCGGCCCACCCCAAGCACGCCCTCAAAGCGCTGGTCATCGTCCCACACCAGCACCAGACGCAGCTCGATGGGGATCTTGCGGCCATCGGCACGCAGGCAGTCGAACAGGAACAGCTGGGTCGGTAGCTGGCTGCGCAGTTGCGCCAGTTGCGATGGGTCGCCCATGGCTTTGCTGACGCGCTCCATCAGGCTGTAGATACCGGTGAGCTGGGCCGGGTTGGCGATGATCGACTGCCAGCCGTTGGCGAATATCCAGTCGGCCTGGTAGCCCAGCACGCTCTGTACCGAGGGGCTGACATAGTTGAGCTTGAGCAGGCTGTCGGTGGAGAAGATCACGTCGCTGATGCTTTCGGCGAGCATGCGGTAGCGCTGCTCGCTGTCACGTAGCGACTGGCTGGCCTCGATCTGCACGGTCACATCCTTGCCCACGCCGATGATGCGCGTCACCAGGCCTTCGGCATCGCGGGTCAGCACCTGCTCGCGAATGTCGTAGCAGCGCCAGCCGCCGTCGCGGTGGCGGAAGCGCAACTGGCAGTGCAGCGGTTGGTCATGGCCGCTGTCGCGCTGTTGCTGGCGCAGGGCCTGGTAGTGCGCGGCATCCTCGGGGTGCAGCAGCAGTTCCCAGAAGCGGTCGCCCATCTGTGCCAGCTCGGTACGGTCGTAGCCCAGGGTCTGGCCGAGGTGACGGTTGCTGAAGATCATCCGCTGGCTCAGCACATCCTGCACGTACAACTGGTCGGGTACGGTGCGCACCACGTCCGACCAGAAGCCTTCGCGCTCCAGCAGCGACAGCTCGACCTGTTTGCGGCTGGTGATGTCGCTGATGCTGAGGATCACTGCCTGGTAGTCGCGGCGCTGCTGCGGCAGGCGCGCCATCAACCACAGGTGCAGTTCGCCGCCCAGCGGTGCCGGCAGGCGCACTTCCAGCTCAAGCAGCTGGCGTTGCTCGATCAGTGCGTCGATCAGCTGCATGCCGACGCTGTCGCGGCCATCGCCGGTGCCGTCGATCAGCCGCTGCCATGCGCCTTCGTGGCACTCGATGTTCAGCAGTTGGCGCGCCACCTGGTTGACCTCGGTGATCTTCAGCTCCAGCAGTAGCGAGCGGCGCAGGTTCGGGTCCAGCGCCAGGCTGTGCTTGAGCGCAGCGCGGTTGCGCAGGTGGTAGCGGTCGAGCTGGCTGGGCAGGCTGGACAAATCGAGCACGCACAGGGCCACGCCGGTGCCTTCGAAAATTTCCTGATAGCGCCGGCGGTCTTCCTGCAGCGCGCGCTGGCGGCGGCGCATGTTGATCAGCGCCAGCACCGGCAGCAGGGCGCAAAACAGCACCAGCAGGCATTTGCCGATCAGCGCCGGCAATAACTTTTGCTGGGCCAGCTCGGCGTCGAACAGGCCGCGCAACTGCCAGGTACTGTTGTCGATGAAGGCCAGCATCACGCTTTGCAGCGGCGCGTTGCTGGTATCGGTTGGGGCGTGGCGCTGCAGCACCTCGCCACTGCGGCTGTTCTCCAGCAGCCACAGCGGGTGGCCGCCACCATCGAGGTGGAGGGTGAGCTCGCGGTAGTAGTCCGGTGAAAGGCGCAGCAACCAGTAGCCACGGTCCTGTTCGGCGGCCTGGCGCAGCAACAGATACAGGGTGCGGTTGTCGGCCGAATTGGTGAAGAAGTACGGGCGCCCCTGGTTCAGTGTCAGCAGTTCGTCAAGCAACTGGCGGTCCGGGCTGCCGGCCAGGCTGTCGACGCGCAGTTGCCCGGCACTGTCCAGCCAGGCCACGCTTTGCAAGGCAGGCAGGCGCTCGCGCAGGGTGTCCACCAGGCTCGGCAGGGCAGCGGGTGTCGGTGCATTGACATAGGGCTGCACCACATTCACTGCCTGCTGCGCCTTGAACGCCATGTTCAAGCTCAGGTGATCGGCCAGTTCCGCGGTGGCGTCCAGGCTCTGTTTGCGCAGGTCGGCCTGGGTATGGTTGAACTGGGCGAATAGTTGCCACAGCAGCAGGCCCAGCAGAATCAGGGCCAACAGTGCCAGCGCACCCTTGATCGACCCGCGCAGGGTAACGGCGGGCGCTTGTTGCGCGGTACGCAATGACGACGGATGAGTAAGGTTGGTCAAGCGTTGATCCTGCGATTGGGCTGGCGATGGCAGGGAAGGATCATGCACGGTGTATGCCGGTGCCTGGTTGTTGCGACGCGGTGGCGCACTATAAGGCCGGACACCCGAAACCGGCTAGCATGCCTAGGATTATGGCAAAGTGCCAGCCATGTTGACCGATGGTGCCTGCCCGGTGGTTCGGCAAGCCCCTGCAACCTGTGCGAGAATAGCGCCCGCTTCACATGACAACGCATCGGAGATGTTCGGTTTTGGTTACTCACTTTTCCTCCAATGGCCTCGATTCCGCCTGTGGGCGCAGCAGTCAGACCCTTGTCAGCACTGCCGTGACCGAGGACGTATCCTGCAAATCGTGCCAGCGTTCGCTGGTCAAACCAGACGCGGCTGCCACCGCCAAGAGCAAGGCCCCATCGCTGGCTGAACTGCGCAAGACCGCCAAGGTGGCAGCTGCGCCGGCCGTTGCCGTGGCTGCGGCCAAGCCTGCTGCCAAGCTTGTCAGTACGGCGCCTGCGGCCGCCAAGCCGGCTAATGTGGCCAAGGGCGCCGAGCAGCAGCCTACCCTCAGCGCAGGCTTCAGCGTGAAGTCCGCCTGGGCCTCTCGCCTGGCTGAGCAGAGCGACCGTTGCCGTTTGCCGCGTGGCAAGGCCAAGCAGCGTCACGTCTGAGCCCTCTTCGGCCACTGCGGCGGCCCTTTCGCGGCTAAAGCCGCTCCCACAGGTGCTGTATTGCCCTTGAAGGCAGTGATATTCCTGTGGGAGCGGCTTTAGCCGCGAAGAGGCCGGAACAGGCAATAGACCCCCCCAAGGATCACACCGATCCCACCCCCCACTGGCGGTCCCTCCTATGCAACGCTGCGCGTTGGCGTAGAATGGTCGACTTTGTTCAATGACACCCAACACATCCCCCAGGCCATGCTGCCGGGGCGATCGTCGATGTCTTTACCTATCTGATTAGAGGGCTTGGTTTTGGCTCAATACGTCTACACCATGCATCGGCTGAGCAAGGTCGTGCCGCCGAAGCGGGAAATTCTCAAGAACATTTCCCTGTCGTTCTTCCCGGGCGCCAAGATTGGCGTGCTCGGCCTGAACGGCGCCGGTAAATCGACCCTGCTGCGGATCATGGCGGGCGTCGACAAGGAATTCGACGGCGAAGCCCGTCCGATGCCCGACATCAACGTGGGTTACCTGCCCCAGGAACCGCAACTGGACCCGACCAAGACCGTGCGTGAAGTGGTCGAGGAAGCGGTCAGCGTGATCAAGGACGCCCAGGCGCGCCTGGACGAGGTCTACGCCGCCTACGCCGACCCGGATGCCGACTTCGACAAGCTGGCCGCCGAGCAGGCCAAGCTGGAAGCCATCCTGCAGGCCGCCGACGGTCACAACCTGGAGCGCCAACTGGACGTCGCCGCCGATGCCCTGCGCCTGCCGGCCTGGGATGCGCGCATCGAACACCTGTCTGGTGGTGAGAAGCGCCGTGTGGCCCTGTGCCGCCTGCTGCTGTCGGCCCCCGACATGCTGCTGCTCGACGAACCAACCAACCACCTGGACGCCGACTCGGTGGCCTGGCTTGAGCGCTTCCTGCACGACTTCCCTGGCACCGTGGTAGCCATTACCCACGACCGTTATTTCCTCGACAACGTCGCCGGCTGGATCCTGGAACTGGACCGCGGCGCCGGTATCCCGTACGAAGGCAACTACTCGGGCTGGCTGGAAGCCAAGTCGGACCGTCTGGCGCAGGAATCCAAGCAGCAGAGCGCCCACGAGAAGGCCATGAAAGAGGAACTGGAGTGGGTGCGCAAAGGCGCCAAGGCCCGCCAGTCCAAGTCCAAGGCCCGTCTGCAGCGCTTCGAAGAAATGCAGTCGCAGGAATTCCAGAAACGCAGCGAAACCAACGAGATCTACATCCCGGCCGGTCCGCGCCTGGGTGACAAGGTCATCGAGTTCAAGAACGTCACCAAGGGCTACGGTGACCGCGTGCTGATCGACAACCTGTCGTTCGCCATGCCCAAGGGTGCCATCGTCGGCGTGATCGGTGGTAACGGTGCCGGTAAGTCGACGCTGTTCCGCATGCTGATGGGCAAGGAGCAGCCAGACTCGGGCAGCATCGAGATCGGTGAAACCGTGCAACTGGCCTGTGTGGACCAGAGCCGCGAGGACCTGGACGGCGCCAAGACCGTGTTCCAGCAGATCTCCGACGGCTCCGACCAGATCCGCATCGGCAACTACGAGATCCCTTCGCGTACCTACGTTGGCCGCTTCAACTTCAAAGGTGGCGACCAGCAAAAATTCGTCAAGGACCTGTCCGGTGGTGAGCGTGGCCGCCTGCACCTGGCGCTGACCCTGAAGGAGGGCGGTAACGTCCTGCTGCTCGACGAACCGTCCAACGACCTCGACGTCGAAACCCTGCGTTCGCTGGAAGAGGCCCTGCTGGACTTCCCGGGCGCCGCGATCGTGATTTCCCACGACCGTTGGTTCCTGGACCGTGTGGCTACCCACATCCTGGCGTACGAAGACGACTCGAACGTGGTGTTCTTCGAAGGTAACTACACCGAGTACGAAGCTGACCGCAAGAAGCGCCTGGGCGATGCCGCTGCCCAGCCGCACCGTGTACGGCACAAGAAGCTGGCTCAGTAAGCCGGTTTTTTGATGCACAGGAATGGGGCCCATGGTGGCCCCATTTTTGTGCCCGCCGCACAGGCAGAAGCAGGGTGCTGGGCGGTTATTTTGTATACATTTATATAAAACGCACCAAATAATTTCAAAAAAACGACATCTCGCCCTATTCCGGTGCGATTGCTTCTTGGTACATTCCTGAAAAAACCAATAAGTCCAAAACCTTCGGTGAGATGTCTACCATGATCGAATCTGTCGACAATTTCCTTGCACGCCTGCAACAGCGTGACCCTGGCCAACCGGAATTCCACCAGGCGGTGGAAGAGGTGCTGCGCACCCTGTGGCCATTCCTTGAGGCCAACCCTCACTACCTGCAATCCGGCATCCTCGAGCGCATGGTCGAGCCCGAGCGCGCTGTACTGTTTCGCGTGTCCTGGGTCGATGACCAGGGCAAGGTGCAGGTCAATCGCGGTTACCGCATCCAGATGAGCAGCGCCATTGGCCCGTACAAGGGCGGGCTGCGTTTCCACCCGTCGGTTAACCTCAGCGTGCTGAAGTTCCTGGCCTTCGAGCAAGTGTTCAAGAACTCCCTGACCTCGCTGCCCATGGGCGGCGGCAAGGGCGGCTCGGACTTCGACCCTAAAGGCAAGAGCGACGCTGAAGTGATGCGCTTCTGCCAGGCCTTCATGAGCGAGCTGTACCGCCACATCGGCGCCGACTGCGACGTACCGGCCGGTGACATCGGTGTGGGGGCCCGCGAAATCGGCTTCATGTTCGGCCAGTACAAACGCCTGGCCAACCAGTTCACCTCGGTGTTGACCGGCAAAGGCATGACCTACGGCGGCAGCCTGATCCGTCCGGAAGCCACCGGCTATGGCTGCGTGTACTTCGCCGAAGAAATGCTCAAACGCCAGGACAAGCGTATCGACGGTCGCCGCGTGGCGGTGTCCGGTTCGGGCAACGTTGCCCAGTATGCCGCGCGCAAGGTCATGGACCTGGGCGGCAAGGTGATTTCGCTGTCTGACTCCGAAGGCACCTTGTACGCTGAAGCCGGCTTGACCGATGCCCAGTGGGACGCCTTGATGGAGCTGAAGAACGTCAAGCGCGGCCGCATCAGCGAGCTGGCCGGGCAGTTCGGCCTGGAGTTCCGCAAAGGCCAGACCCCATGGAGCCTGCCGTGCGACATCGCCCTGCCGTGCGCCACGCAGAACGAACTGGGCGCCGAGGACGCCCGCACGCTGCTGCGTAACGGCTGCATCTGCGTGGCTGAAGGCGCCAACATGCCGACCACCCTGGAAGCTGTGGATATCTTCCTGGACGCCGGCATCCTGTACGCCCCGGGCAAGGCCTCCAACGCCGGTGGCGTGGCCGTATCGGGCCTGGAAATGTCGCAGAACGCCATGCGCCTGCTGTGGACTGCCGGTGAAGTGGACAGCAAGCTGCACAACATCATGCAGTCGATTCACCATGCATGCGTGCACTACGGTGAAGAAGCCGATGGCCGTATCAACTACGTCAAAGGTGCGAACATCGCAGGCTTTGTGAAAGTGGCCGATGCGATGCTGGCTCAGGGCGTCGTCTGATCTGAGGCTGCTGGGGGCCGCTTTGCGGCCCTTTCGCGACACAAGGCCGCTCCTACAGGGGACCGCGACAACCTGAATGATCGCGCAATCTTGTAGGAGCGGCCTTGTGTCGCGAAAGGGCTGCAAAGCAGCCCCCAGGGCCCTCAGCTTTCACCCTCAATTTCAAGTATCTCGATCACCTGATCCCCCACCGGCCGCCGCCAAACCACTTCATCCCCAGGCCCCGCACCCAGCAAAGCCCGCCCCAACGGCGACCCCCAGTTAATCAATCCACGCCCAGCATCCGCTTCATCCTCGCCTACCAGTCGCATCACATGCTCCTGGTCCTGCGCATCCACGAACCGCACCCGGCTACCAATCTGCACCTTGCTGCGAGAAGCCGCCGCCGGCACCACTTGGGCACTCTGTACCCGCGCGCTGAAATAGCGCAGGTCGCGCTCGGTATCGGCCAGCCGCTGCTTGTCGCCACGCTCACCTTGTGCCAGCAGTTCACTGCGCAAGGCATTCAGCTCGGCCACGCGCGCCTGTAACTGCTGCAGTCCGCTGGCAGTGACGTAGTTGGGCTGTTCGCTGATGCGTCGCTCGACCGGCTGGTCGGCCTGGGCGGCGGCCTGGTCTTCGTTGACGAATGCTCGGCTCATGCGGGGGCTCCTTGTGCAGGAGACCATCATGGCAGGCTGCCGGTTTCAAGGGATGTCCGTTTGCGACTCAGTCGTGGCGATAGGCCTTGGCGGCACCACGGTCCTTTTCCTGCTCCCACTCGCGGTCGCGCTGGTCCCAGAAGCGCTCGTGGTACTCGCGCTGTTCTTCACTGTTCTGCATGGCGTGGCACTGGCGGAAGCCGTCGTCCCAGCCGGTTTCGTACTGGCGCTCGTGCAGGTAGCGCGGCACGTTTTTGTTGAACCCGCCCACCATCAGCCCGGCCGCCTGGCGACCGCTGCTGCAGCCGTCCTGAAAGCCATCGGCATAGGCCGGGGGATAACCATGGTTGACCATCTGCTCGTGGGTGGTTTCGCAACCTGACAGCAACAACGCAATGCACACGCCGAACCAGTACCGCGACATAACCACCAGACCCTCCCGTTGATGGTGGAAAGTCTAGGTGGCGATTTGTCGGGGAGGTGTCAAAACAGTGTCAAAGAGTTGGTTGGGATACTCAGCTTTCAGCCTGACGCGCTGTCTGTAGGAGCGGCCTTGTGTCGCGATCGGGCCGCAAAGCGGCCCCGGGATTTCAGCGATGATGCAAATATTGCTGGGGCCGCTCTGCGGCCCGATCGCGACACAAGGCCGCTCCTACAAAAAGCGCGCAGGCCCGACCCGCTAGTAGTGATACCACTTCAGTTCCAGCATCACCTCGTTCTGCGCGGTAGCCAAATGGCTGAATTCGCGCGAAGCACTCAACCGCAGCCCAAGGTTCTGGCTGATTTCCCATTGCTGGTTCAGGCTCACGCTGCGCCGCACTTCGCCATTGGTGAAGTAGTCGCCCTTGGCCTCGAGCGTCATGTTGCCCAAGCCGTTGCGCCACAGCAGCCCGCCATTGAACCCCGCCGCTGGGGCGATGAACTGGGCGAAGTCATTGTGATGCTCGACCCGCACCGTGCCCAGGGCAAAGCCCAACAAACCGTCGGCCAGCTGCCAGGTGCCACCGGCGCCGCCATTCACATGGCTCACCAGCACCTCGTCATCGTGCTTGCCCGGCACCCGCTCCAGCCCACCAGCCACCTGCCATGACCAGGGCTTGAGCAGCTCGTTGCGTGGCGTCAGTGAGCGAATGGTGGCCAGGTCCAGCCGTTGTACCTGCCAATCGTTGCCTTCGTACTGGCGCACCTTCAGTTGCAAAATTTCGATCTGCGCGCCCAGCGGGAAGCCATAGGCGTTGTCATTCAGGTCGTGGTAGGCCATGCGCAGGCCGTATTCGGCGTAGGCACGGTCTTCACGGGTGCCCACGCCCAACTGCCAGGTGCGCGAGTCATGACCATCCTCGGGCAGGCCGGGGCGTTCGATTTGCAGGGGCGGCGGTGGGTTGCCGTTGATTGCACGCAGCAGCTCGAAGCTGCGTTTTGCCTGGCCGGGGTCGCGTTCCTGGCCATTGGCCCGGTACCGCTCCAGGCGATACGCCGCATCTTGCACCAGCGCCTGGCGTTCGCGGGGCAGGGCTTTGAATTCGGCGCTTTGCAGCTGCGCGGTGTCGGCGCTTGCCGCCAGTACCTGGCGTTTTTCGTTGTGGTCAAGCGGCTCGGCACGGGCCAGCAACTCGCGCTCGCGAGAGGGGCGGTAAGTCTCACTGGCGACCAGGCCGGACTGCTTCACGGCTTTCACGGTGTCGGTGGGAATGGCGGTTAGCGGAAACTGTGATGTCAGGTCCAGGCTCGGCCGGGCCACTTGCAGCAGCTCCAGTAGGCGATACGAGCAGTTTTCATCGAAGAAGAAGTAGTCGAACTGGATCTGCTTCAGCTCCCACACGTGCTCGACCATGCGCCCGGTTTCCTCGGGTGTCAGGTCCAGCTGGTACTCCCACAGGTCGCGGTTTTCCAGGCTGCGGTATTCGGAGAGTTTTTCCTGGTAGGGCATCAGCGCGAACAGCCCTGGGTAGCCCCCATCAGGCCTTTCCAGGCGTACAGGATGCTGTTGTCGCTGCCTTCGATGTAGGCACCGAAATTGATCGCGTAGCTCAGCAGGGTGGTGTCGTCGCTGCGGGTGGTGGACTGGTCGATGCGCAGCAGCGTGTGGCCGAACATCGACGACGGGCTGTTCAGGTAAGCTGCCGGGAAGATCAGCGCGGCGCTGTGCGGGTCGATCGACTGGTACCAGGTCTTGAATTCCTGGCAGTCCGGTTGCGGCAAGCCTTGCAGGTCGAGTTGTTCGCGCAGCCAGCGGGTACGCGCCGGGAATACGCATTGGGCGTGCTTGTCGCCGAGGCTGGCCGGGGCATACAGCGCGTCGACCGTGGCCTTCAGCTCCTGGTCGGGGTGATGCGCACCGTCCTCGGCGAGGAAGAACGCATCATCGTCCACATAACTGCGCCAGCCGCCGAGCTTGGCGGTTTCGTAGTGACCAATGGCGAGCCAGTAAGGGGTATTGGCCAGTTGCTGGAGACGGCCTTGATCCAGCACGGGCGCGGCTTGTACGGGGGCGCAGGCACACAGCGCCAGGGCAGCGAGGCGTTTGAGCATATCGGGCAACTACTTCTAAACGATGCCGAAAAAGGCGAAACCCGCCCCGGGTGGGGCGGGAGCAGCTGTGCTTAGGCCTCGGTGGCGTATTTGGCCAGGCGTGGGTCGCTTTTCAGAACGGCCAGGGTGTTGCTGTGAACCGTTTCGGCAGTGACGTCGGCGCTGCTGAAGATTTGGTTGAAGTGCTGGTGGGTGACCGAGTTGAAGTAGCCGCGGTCTTCCGGGGCCACACCAAGGACGACGGCATAGGTGGTCAGTGCTTCGCCCTGGCCCATGGCCATGTCTTCGGACAGCTCGTTCATCATGCCGTTCATGGCGAACCAGGACTTGCCGCCGTAGGTCAGCGAAGCCTTGGTCGAGCAGCCGTTGGTGCCGGAGGTCATGCCGAAGGTGGCGTTACCGGAGGTGCCGTTGGTGGTGGAAGCCAGGAAGTGTGCCGGCGTGCCGCGCTGGCCTTCGAACAGCATGTTGCCCCAGCCGCAGTTCGGGCCGCCAGGCGCTTCGGCCATGGCGTTCAGCGAGACCACGGTGAACAGAGTACCCAGAAGAATCCGTTTCATAGCATTTGTTCTCTTTGTCTTAACCAAGGGTCAGGGTTTCTGGCAACTCGGTTGCCAGGTCGGGAAAGCTTTTCACCCACCCGCGCAGCTTGGAGTTTAGGCACGATCTAAAGGTTGCGTTGTTGATTGCGAAAAATTTGCTGTTACATGACCTGCACGGGCTAAGACCTGCCGCGATATTAAAGTCCCGTAGAGCCTTGCAAGGCGCGCTGGGGCAGCGCCAGAATGCTGGTCATCTGCCCGCCGAAGTAAGGAAACCCAATGCCCGATCCTGTCGCTGCGCGCCTGCGTCTCGCGCCTGAAGCCCTGACCCGGCGTTTCTCCCCCGAGCAGTTTGCCTTTACCAATACCGACGATCTGGAGCCGTTTCGCGGAGTCCTGGGCCAGGAGCGTGCTGTCGAGGCCCTGCAGTTTGGCGTGGCCATGCCGCGCCCTGGTTACAACGTGTATGTAATGGGTGAGCCCGGTACCGGGCGCTTCTCGTTCGTAAAGCGCTACCTCAAGGCCGAGGGCAAGCGCCAGCAGACCCCGGCCGACTGGGTCTACGTCAACCACTTCGACGACACCCGTGAGCCACGGGCACTGGAGCTGCCGTCCGGGAGCGCCGCCGAGTTCATCAGCGACATGGGCGGGTTGATCGACAACCTGCTGTCCACGTTCCCTGCCGTTTTCGAACACCCGTCCTATCAGCAGAAGAAGGGTGCTATCGACCGTGCCTTCAACCAGCGCTATGACCGCGCCCTGGACGTGATAGAGCGCGCATCGCTGGAAAAAGACGTGGCCTTGTATCGCGATGCCAGCAACGTCGCCTTCACGCCGATGGCCGATGGCAAGGCGCTGGATGAAGCCGAGTTCGCCCAGTTGCCGGAAGCGGTACGCGAGCAGTTCCACGAAGACATTGCCTTGCTCGAGGAACAGCTGAACGAAGAGCTGGCCAGCTTGCCGCAGTGGAAGCGCGAGTCGAACAACCAACTGCGCCATCTGAACGAAGAAACCATCACCCTGGCGCTGCAGCCGCTGTTGGCGCCGCTGTCGGAAAAGTACGCCGAGAACGCGGCGGTCTGCGCATACCTGCAATCGGTGCAGTTGAACCTGCTGCGTACCGTGGTCGAGCAACTGGTGGATGACAGCAAGACCGACGCCGTGGCCCGCAAGCTGCTCGAAGAGCAGTACGCGCCCAGCCTGGTGGTGGGCCATCACGCAGCCGGCGGCGCGCCGGTGGTGTTCGAGCCGCATCCGACCTATGACAACCTGTTCGGCCGTATCGAATACAGCACCGACCAAGGCGCGCTGTACACCTCCTATCGCCAACTGCGCCCAGGCGCGCTGCACCGTGCCAACGGTGGCTTCTTGATTCTTGAAGCCGAGAAGATGCTGGGCGAGCCGTTCGTTTGGGATGCGCTCAAGCGTGCACTGCAGTCGCGCAAGCTGAAGATGGAGTCGCCGATCGGTGAACTGGGCCGTGTCGCCACGGTCAGCCTGCAGCCGCAGATGATTCCGCTCAACGTCAAACTGGTGATCATCGGCTCGCGCCAGCTGTACTACGCGCTGCAGGACCACGACCCGGACTTCCAGGAGATGTTCCGCGTGCTGGTGGACTTCGACGAAGACATGCCGATGGTCGACGAGAACCTGGAGCAGTTCGCCCAGCTGTTGCGCACCCGCACCAACGAAGAGGGCATGGCGCCGCTGACCAGCGACGCCGTGGCGCGCCTGGCCACCTACAGCGCTCGCCTGGCTGAAAACCAGTCGCGCCTGTCGGCGCGTATCGGCGACCTGTTCCAGTTGGTGAGCGAGGCTGATTTCATTCGCCAGCTGGCCAGTGACGAAATGACCGACGCCGGCCACATCGAGCGTGCGCTCAAGGCCAAGGCCACCCGCACCGGGCGTGTGTCGCAGCGGGTGCTGGACGACATGCTCGCCGGCATCATCCTCATCGATACCGAAGGTGCTGCAATCGGCAAGTGCAACGGCCTCACGGTGCTGGAGGTGGGCGACTCGGCGTTCGGTATGCCGGCACGTATTTCGGCCACTGTGTACCCAGGCGGCAGCGGCATTGTCGACATCGAGCGTGAGGTCAACCTTGGCCAGCCGATCCACTCCAAAGGCGTGATGATCCTTACCGGTTATCTGGGCAGCCGCTATGCCCAGGAATTCCCGCTGGCGATTTCCGCGAGCATCGCCCTGGAACAGTCCTACGGCTACGTGGACGGTGACAGCGCCTCGCTGGGCGAAGCCTGCACGCTGATTTCAGCCTTGTCGCGCACGCCGCTCAAGCAGTGTTTCGCTATCACTGGTTCCATCAACCAGTTTGGTGAAGTGCAGGCAGTGGGCGGGGTCAACGAGAAGATCGAGGGCTTCTTCCGCCTCTGCGAGGCGCGAGGCCTGACGGGCGAGCAGGGGGTGATCATTCCGCGTGCCAACGTTGCCACCCTGATGCTTGATGAGCGCGTGCTGCAGGCCGTGGAGAACGGCATGTTCCACGTCTATGCGGTCAGCCAGGCTGATGAGGCGCTGAGCCTGCTGGTGGGCGAGGAGGCCGGGGTGCTCGACGACAAGGGGCTGTTCACCGAGGGCAGCGTCAATGCTCGGGTGGTGGAGCGCCTGCGTGAAATTGCCGAGATGATCAGCGAAGAAGAAATCGAGAAGGCAGAAAAGGAACACCTGGAAGAGGTGATTGCCAAGGCCAAACCGGCTTGAGTCAATAAACTGGCGCTGGCGGCGATGTGCTACCGTTCAGCGCCGGTTTTCCATCTTTCTGTACTGTTCTTCTATGCTGGAACTTAAGGACGGTATCAGGTTCAGGATGGAAACAGCCTGAGGTTCAGGCTGAACAAGGCTTTTTGGAGGGGACGCGGCCATGCGCAACCTCAGCCTCACACGCCAGTGCCTGGGCCTGGTGACCCGCATCGAATGCAGCATCCGCCCACTGGCCGGGGACAACGGCATGTGGACGTTGCTGTTCGCCGCCGGCATGGCCGGTGAACAACCTTCCGCGATCAAGGCGCAGGGGCCGTTTCATGGGCCGCTGGTGGCCGAATCAGTGCTCAATGCCATCGTCGACAGCCTGACCTTGCATGGGTACCAGGTGGCCGAAGACCCGCAGATCTGGTGTTTGCATTTGCAGGCGCAGTTACGGCGGATCAATGGCGAGCGGTGCCGTAATCTTGGGGATTACCAGTTTCATCCAGAGACCTGAACGATTGCCGGGGCTGTAAAACAGCCCCCCGTTCACCGGGCTTTTGCTGTAACAGGTGGCTGGCTATACTCGCCGTCGATTTTTAGTCACCTGATGAGTCCTGAACTTCATGGAACGTATCCTCGAAAACGCGATGTATGCCTCGCGCTGGCTGCTCGCCCCGATCTACTTCGGCCTGTCCCTTGGCTTGCTGGCCCTGGCACTGAAATTCTTCCAGGAAGTGGTCCATGTCCTGCCCAACGTCTTCGCCCTGAGCGAAGCCGACCTGATCCTGGTGATCTTGTCGCTGATCGACATGTCGCTGGTGGGTGGCCTGCTGGTCATGGTGATGATCTCCGGGTACGAGAACTTCGTTTCGCAACTGGACATCGACGAAAGCAAGGAAAAGCTCAACTGGCTCGGCAAGATGGACTCTTCGTCGCTGAAGATGAAAGTTGCCGCATCGATCGTGGCGATTTCGTCGATTCACCTGCTGCGGGTGTTCATGGATGCGCAGAACATCTCCACCGATTACCTGATGTGGTACGTGATCATCCACATGACCTTCGTGATCTCGGCGTTTTGCATGGGCTACCTGGACAAGCTGACCAAGCACTAAGCCAGGTTGCTGCATTCACCGCCCGTCCGTTGCAAAACGGACGGGCGGTGTTGTTTCTGGCTTGTGCTTTCGGCTGGCCTGTAGAAAAAATGAGCACTCATGCGTGGTTCTCATCGCGAGGTGCTCTCATGAACCTGCATCAGCTCAACACCGAGGCCAGGGCTGGCCATGTCGACGAACTGAACCTGATCGCCATCGAAGGCGGTGACTACCTGCTCGAGGCCCGGGTCAAAGGCCACGCTCACCCTCTGTCCGATACCCGTGGTGAACGCTTGCGCGTGCACTCGGTGGAAGATGCGCGCAAGTTGCTGCAAACCATCCCCATGGTCTCGATGAACCTGGTGCATTGGTCGGTGCAGGACGAAATGTGCGGCATGGGTACGCACCCGGAAGAAGACCTGAAGGTGCCGATCTCCCAGCGCTCGGCCTGGTAGCTGCTCGCCGCGCCCCAGTGTGCTAGGCTGCTCGCCCTTTTCATCAAGGGCGCGGCTGCACTGCGCCCTGCAGTGGAGCACGACAATGTCCGAACTCAATCTGTCCACCGACGAAACGCGCGTCAGCTACGGTATCGGCCGTCAGCTGGGCGGCCAGCTGCGCGACAACCCGCCACCAGGCGTCAGCCTGGAAGCCATCCTGGCCGGCCTGACCGACGCCTTCAACGGCGCCGACAGCCGCGTCAGCGAAGCCGACCTGTCGGCCAGCTTCAAAGTGATCCGTGACATCATGCAAGCCGAAGCGGCCGCCAAGGCTGAAGCCGCTGCTGGCGCTGGCAAGGAATTCCTGGCCGAAAACGCCAAGCGTGATGGCATCACCACCCTGGCTTCGGGCCTGCAGTTCGAAGTACTGACCGCAGGTGAAGGCGCCAAGCCGACCCGCGAAAGCAACGTGCGTACGCACTACCACGGCACCCTGATCGACGGCACCGTGTTCGACAGCTCCTACGAGCGCGGCCAGCCGGCTGAATTCCCGGTTGGTGGTGTGATCGCTGGCTGGACCGAAGCCCTGCAGCTGATGAACGCTGGCAGCAAATGGCGCCTGTACGTGCCGAGCGAGCTGGCTTACGGTGCCCAAGGCGTTGGCAGCATCCCGCCGCACAGCGTACTGGTGTTCGACGTCGAGTTGCTCGACGTTCTGTAATGCCCTCGGGGCCGCATTGCGGCCCATTCGCGGGCAAGCCCGCTCCTCCAGGTATTGCGCAGAACTCAAACCTTGCGCGGTCGCTGTGGGAGCGGGCTTGCTCGCGAAGAGGCCAGCCCTGCTGGCCTCAATTCCAATCTGTCCCCATCGGGCGCAATGCCCGCGCATAGCAGAACAGAAACAAGTTCCGCACCAATTCCTTCAGTACCCCAGGTTCACTCGAATTCAACCCGCTCATGTCCAGGTCGCCCTGGTCACGCAATTCGTCAAGTGCATCTTGTTCAAGCACCGCACACACTTCGCCGGTTTCCCGATGAAGAATGCGCAGGTAGGGGTGAGGGCGGTCCAGCCAGGCGTCGATCAGATAAGTCATGGCTATTCTCCTTGGAAAGCGGTTCCAATGAGAATAATTCTTATTATCAAAATAGCAAGCGCCAATTGGCGGATTTTTGTGTAATCAGACTTTGCGCACGAATTCGGACTTCAGCTTCATGGCGCCGATACCGTCGATTTTGCAGTCGATATCGTGGTCGCCGTCACACAGGCGGATGTTTTTGACCTTGGTGCCAACCTTGACCACCAGGGACGAACCTTTGACCTTGAGGTCCTTGATCACGGTGACGGTGTCGCCGTCCTGCAGGATGTTGCCGACCGAGTCCTTTTTCACCACCTCGTCGATGGCCTCGGCATCGCCGCTGGCCGACCACTCGTGGGCGCATTCAGGGCAGATCAGCTGAGTGCCATCCTCATAGGTGTATTCGGAGTTGCATTTTGGGCAGGGTGGCAGAGTGCTCACTTCGGATCCTCAAACAAACAGACGGGCGGTTAAAAGCCCACATTGTAAAAGGTATTTTTCCAGAAGTGGTTATGTCCGGACAAAAGCATCGCGGGCAAGCACGCTCCTACAGGCGGCGCAGTCCTTGTAGGAGCGGGCTTGCCCGCGAATGAAGACGACTCTGTCTGTCAGTGAGTACGCGCGACCGCAAACTCGCTCAGCTCAACCAGCGCATCCCGGTATTCGCTGGCTGGTAGTACTTCGAGGCATGCAATGGCACGCTTCACATAATCACGCGCCAGCTCTGCGGTGTACTTCAGTGCGCCGGACTCTTCGACCGCCACGCGAATCTGCTCCAGATCCTCCAGGCCACCCTTCTGGATCGCCTGGCGAACCAGTGCGGCCTGCTCGGCAGTGCCTTCGCGCATGGTGTAGATCAGCGGCAGGGTAGGCTTGCCTTCGGCCAGGTCGTCACCGACGTTCTTGCCCAGGGTTTGCGAGTCACCCTTGTAGTCCAGCAGGTCGTCGACCAGTTGGAAGGCCACGCCCAGGTGGTCGCCGAAGGTGCGCAGGGCTTCGCGCTGCTCATCAGTGGCTTCGGCCAGCGCTGCGGCGCTGTGGGTCGAGGCTTCGAACAGCATCGCGGTCTTGCCGCGAATCACCTCCATGTAGACCTCCTCGGTGGTGCTGGCGTCGCGTACCCGCGACAGCTGCAGCACTTCACCCTCGGCAATCACCCGGGTGGCCTTGGAGAGGATCTGCATGACCGGCATCGAGCCCAGTTCGACCATCATTTCGAACGAGCGCGAATAAAGGAAGTCACCCACCAATACGCTCGGCGCATTGCCCCACAGGGCATTGGCGGTGGAGCGGCCACGGCGCATGCCGGACATGTCGACCACGTCGTCGTGCAGCAGGGTGGCGGTGTGCAGGAATTCAATGGTGGCGGCCAGCAGACGCAGGTCGTCGCCTTCACGGCCCAGGGCCTTGCCACACAGCAGTACCAGCAGGGGACGCAGGCGCTTGCCACCGGCCGACGTGATATAGTCGCCGATCTTCGATACCAGCGGCACGCGCGAGGTCAGCTGCTTCTTGATGATCTCGTCGACGGCGCTGAAATCATCAGCCACCGCGCGGTAGAAGGTTTGGGGTTGCATCGGCTGCTCCAGTGAGGTTGCGCGGCATGCTAGGTCGCGGGTCCCGGTGTGTCAAGGCGCGGTGCCAGCTGGCCGGGGGCGGTACTTGCAAGCAAAACCGCGGTTGCGTACAATCGCGCACCCTAACTTCCTGGGCAGCACCTGCCTTACGCAATTGCGCCGGGCCGTTCCAGCCCTGTGCAGCCATGCCAGCCAATACTCATCATATAAAGCGCTGGGTGAGCAGGATTATCGGAGAAATACCATGTCTTACGCAGTAATCGTTACCGGCGGCAAGCAGTACAAAGTCGCTGAAGGTGAATTCCTCAAGATCGAAAAACTGGAAGTCGCCACTGGCGAATCCGTGACCTTCGATCGCGTTCTGCTGGTCGCCAACGGTGAAGAAGTCACCATCGGTGCTCCAGTTGTTGCTGGCGCTAAAGTAGTGGCCGAAGTCGTTTCGCAAGGCCGCCACGACAAGGTTCGCATCATCAAGTTCCGTCGTCGTAAGCACCACATGAAGCGTATGGGCCACCGCCAGTGGTTCACCGAGATCAAAATCACCGGCATCCAGGCTTAATCCCCTAGATCCCCTGAATTTATTTGGAGAATTGAACCATGGCTCACAAGAAGGCTGGTGGTAGTACTCGTAACGGTCGCGACTCAGAATCTAAACGCCTTGGCGTGAAGATGTATGGCGGCCAGGTTATCAAGCCAGGCAACATCATCGTCCGTCAGCGCGGCACCGAATTCCACGCTGGCTACGGCGTTGGCATGGGCAAGGACCACACCTTGTTCGCCAAGATCGAAGGCGTGATCAAGTTCGAGAAGAAAGGCGAGTTCATGCGCCGTTACGTGAGCATCGTCGCCGCTTAATCGCGACGTCGCTCCAGAAGCCCCGTCATGCGACGGGGCTTTTTCGTTTGTGGTGAGCCTCTTGCAAAGCTGTTTGTCTGGGTTGCCGGCGTTGGTTTCTACGGTCGTACGGGGCCGCCGCGCTCATTTTTGCAAGAGCCTCATGTTTTGAGTCATTCAGCTCGTCTGCCGACGAGAGGCGGTTTTAATGAAGTTTGTTGACGAAGTATCGATTCGGGTCAAAGCCGGTGACGGCGGCAACGGTTGCATGAGCTTCCGTCGCGAGAAATTCATCGAGAACGGTGGCCCCAACGGCGGTGACGGCGGTGATGGTGGCTCGGTGTACATGGTTGCCGACGAAAACCTGAACACCCTGGTCGACTACCGCTACACCCGTCACCACGAAGCCCAGCGCGGCTCCAACGGCGGCAGCACCGACTGCACCGGCAAGAAGGGTGAAGACCTGTTCCTGCGCGTGCCGGTCGGCACCACCGTGATTGACGCCTCGACCCAGGAAGTGATCGGTGACCTGGTGACCCCTGGCCAGAAGCTGATGGTTGCACAAGGCGGCTGGCACGGCCTGGGCAACACCCGCTTCAAGTCCAGCACCAACCGTGCGCCGCGCCAGACCACCCCAGGCAAACCGGGTGACCAGCGTGACTTGAAGATGGAAATGAAGGTGTTGGCCGACGTCGGCCTGCTGGGCCTGCCGAACGCCGGCAAGAGTACCTTCATTCGCTCGGTCTCGGCCGCCAAGCCGAAAGTGGCCGACTACCCGTTCACCACCCTGGTGCCAAACCTGGGCGTGGTCAGCGTCGACCGCTGGAAGAGCTTCGTCATCGCCGACATCCCCGGCCTGATCGAAGGCGCTTCCGAGGGTGCCGGCCTGGGTATCCGCTTCCTCAAGCACCTGGCGCGTACTCGCGTACTGCTGCACCTGGTGGATATCGCGCCGCTGGATGAAAGCAGCCCGGCCGATGCCGCCGAAGTCATCGTCAACGAGCTGACCCGCTTCAGCCCGTCGCTGGCCGAGCGTGAGCGTTGGCTGGTACTGAACAAGTCGGACATGGTCATGGACGACGAGCGTGATGAACGTGTTCAGGAAGTGATTGATCGCCTCGAGTGGGAAGGCCCGGTCTACGTGATCTCGGCTATCTCCAAGCAGGGTACCGACAAGCTCAGCCATGACCTGATGCGCTACCTCGAAGACCGCGCCGATCGCCTGGCCAACGACCCGGCCTACGCCGAAGAGCTGGCCGACCTCGACCAGCGCATCGAAGACGAAGCCCGTGCCCAGCTGCAGGCCCTGGACGACGCCCGTACCCTGCGTCGCACCGGCGTCAAGAGCGTGCACGACATCGGCGACGATGACGGTTGGGACGATGATTTCGAGGACGACGAAGACGGCCCGGAAATCATTTACGTGCGCGACTGATCGGTTGCAGTACACTAAACGCCGCTCTCTGGAGCGGCGTTTTTGTATCCACGGTATCTACAGATTCGACATAGGTTGGAAGAAGATGCGAAGCAAGGTGACGGGCGCCAAGCGCTGGGTCGTGAAGATTGGCAGTGCTCTGCTGACCGCCGATGGCAAGGGCCTCGACCGCGGCGCCATGGCCGTTTGGGTCGAGCAGATGGTCGCGCTGCGTGAGGCAGGCGTGGAGTTGGTACTGGTCTCCTCCGGGGCCGTTGCTGCCGGCATGAGCCAGCTGGGCTGGACTACGCGACCGAGCGCGATGAACGAGCTGCAGGCGGCGGCCTCGCTCGGCCAGATGCGCCTGGTGCAGGCCTGGGAGTCGAGCTTTGGCGAACACGGCAAGCACACCGCGCAGATCCTCTTGACCCATGACGACCTGTCCGACCGCAAGCGTTACCTGAACGCCCGCAGCACCTTGCGCACTTTGGTCGACCTGGGTGTGGTGCCGGTAATCAACGAAAACGACACCGTGGTCACCGACGAAATCCGCTTCGGTGACAACGACACCCTGGCGGCGCTGGTAGCCAACTTGGTCGAGGCCGACCTGCTGGTGATCCTCACCGACCGCGATGGTATGTTCGACGCCGACCCGCGTAACAACCCGCAAGCCCAACTGATTTACGAAGCCCGTGCCGACGACCCGTCGTTGGATGCCGTGGCCGGTGGTACCGGTGGTGCCCTGGGTCGTGGCGGCATGCAGACCAAGCTGCGCGCAGCGCGCCTGGCTGCCCGTTCCGGTGCCCACACCATCATCATCGGTGGCCGCATCGAGCGCGTGCTGGATCGCCTCAAGGCGGGCGAGCGCCTGGGTACCTTGCTGTCGCCCGAGCGCGGCATGCTCGCTGCGCGCAAACAATGGCTGGCAGGCCACCTGCAGACCCGTGGCACCCTGGTGCTGGATGCCGGTGCCGTGCAGGCACTGCGCCAGGCCAACAAGAGCCTGTTGCCGGTCGGCGTGAAGACCGTGCAGGGCAGCTTCCGCCGTGGCGAGATGGTGGTGTGTGTTGGCCCGGACGGTATCGAGGTGGCCCGCGGCCTTGCCAACTACAGCGCCCTGGAGGCGCAGAAGATCATTGGCCAGCCCTCGGACGCGATCGAGTCGATTCTTGGCTACAGCGCCGAGCCTGAGCTGGTACACCGCGACAATCTGGTGCTGGTATGAGCCTGTTCAAGCGGGTGATTGCCGTGGCAGCGCTGGCACTGCCAATGCTGGCCGGGGCCGAGGAAGTCGGCCAGGTGTCCACGGTCTTCAAGTTCCTTGGGCCGAACGACCGCATTGTGGTCGAAGCGTTTGACGATCCCAAGGTCGAGGGCGTGACCTGCTACCTGTCACGGGCCAAGACTGGCGGCATGAAGGGTGGCTTGGGGCTGGCGGAAGACCGTGCGGAGGCGTCGATTGCCTGCCGTCAGGTCGGCCGATCAACTTCAAGGGTGAGTTGAAGGATGGCGAGGAAGTGTTCAAGGAACGCACCTCGCTGGTGTTCAAGACCATGCAGGTGGTGCGCTTTTTGGACAAGAAGCGCAATACGCTGGTGTACCTGGTGTACAGCGACCGCATGATCGAAGGCAGCCCGCAGAATGCGGTGACCGCGATACCGATCTTGCCTTGGGCTCATTGATAGCCTGGTAGATTGCCGGGAGGCCTTCGGCCTCCTTTCGCGACACAAGGCCGCTCCTACAGGGGAGCACATATCCCTGTAGGAGCGGCCCCATCACACCGATATCAGGCCAATTCCTCGGCCTGATCCTCACGCACAACCGCCTTCACTTCATCCAGCCGGCTGATGAACTTCCAGTCCGCCTCGTCGATGTAGATGCCGTTTGGCCCGCTGCCACCTTCCAGGTCGATCGCCACGCGTGCCGATACCTGCGGCTTCACGCTCGCCAGAATCGGCACGAAGCCCAGCTGCAGGCTGGTTTCCAGCAGTGCCGCCTGGTTGCGTTCGTCGATGTCCGCCGCTTCGTCCAGGTAGTACGGCAGGCGAATGCGACCGGCCAGGTCGCGGTCCATCAGGTGCAGCAACAGGTACATGTTGGTCAGCGCCTTGATGGTCATGGTGGTGCCGTTGGACGCTGCGCCGTCGATGTCGGCGTGGATGATCGGCTGGCCGTTGACCTTGGTGATCTCGAACGCCAGCTCGAACAGGTCCTTGAGGCCCAACTGGTTGTGGTTGGCTGCCACCAGGCGTGCCAGGTATTCCTTGGCCTCTTCGTTCTTGTTGTCCTGATCGGCACTTTGGGTCAGGTCGAACACCGACAGGGTTTCGCCTTCTTCGTACTGGCCGGCACTGTGGATGATCTGGTCGATGTGCTTGAGCGCTTCCTTGTTCGGCGCCAGTACCACGCGGAAGCTTTCCAGGTTGGACACCTGGCGCTTGTTGATCTCGCGGTTGAACAAGGCCAGCTGGTGCTCGAGGCTGTCGTAGTCGCTGCGGATGTTGCGCAGGGTACGGGCGATGTCGGTGACTGCAGCGCGGCGGGCCTTGGCCAGGGTCAGGGCCTCGTCGGTTCGGTGCGCATAAGCGTTCACCAGCAACTGCAGGCGGCGTTCCATGTCGTCTTCGCTGTCGAACTTGGCCACGCCTTTCAGACGCACCTGGGCGTACAGCGCCTCGATCTGGTTATCCACACGTTGCAGGCCTTGCCAGCTGTCCTGGTAGTCGTTGAGCAGCGGCAGCAGGTTGTCCATCGAGTCGTCGATGGCTTCCATGAACGGCGTGCCATAGGGCAGGTCGGCCGGTAGCAGTTGGCGACGACGCAGGGCGTCTTCCAGGGTGCGCTGCTTGGACTCCAGGTCACCAAGCTGCCTACCGACCAGCTGCAGCTTGGCCGACAGCTGCTGGACACGCTCGGTGAAGGCATCGCTGGAGCGCTTGAGTTCGTCCTGGGCGGCTTCCAGTTGCGACAGCTGTTCCAGCTTCTCGGGCTCTTCGGCGGCCAGGGTTTGGCTGCGGCGGAAGTCCTCCAGCGCTTTCTGCGCATCCAGCACTTCCTGGTACAGGGTTTCGGTCTGCGCTTTGGAGGCGGAGCGGTCGGCGGCCACGGCTTGCTGGGTCTTGAGCTGCTTCAGCTCTTTTCCAGGCGCTCTTTCTGGTCGCGCAGGGCGGCGCGGTCCGCCAGGGCTTGCAGTGCCGGCGGGTCGATGTGGGTCAAGTCGATGGCCAGGCCCGGGGCTTCGAAACGTTCGCCCTTGAAGCCATCCAGCACCGCTTCCAGCGTTTTCACCCACAGGTCGCTGTCGTCCAGCTCGATGCCACGGTCGCCCAGCGGCAGGCTGAACAGTGCGCCGTTGAACAGGCGCATCAGGCGGTCGACGTCCTGCTGCGAGAACTCTTCGCGCAGGCGGGCGTAGCTGTTGTTGTCGGCGTGGTCCAGCTGCTGCTTGACCTGCTTCAGGCGTTTTTCCAGGTCGCGTACGCGCTCGTCCAGGTCTTCGGCACTGAACTGCCGCGACTGGGCCAGGGCGCCGGCCAGTTCGTCGTGGGCGTCCTTGGCCGCCAGCAACTGCTGCTCCAGCACCTTGACGTCATCGACCAGGGCGAAGCGGTGCTTGAGCACCGACAGCTCGCCCAGCCAGCGCTGGATACCGGTGATTTCACGTTCCAGGCGCATCAGTTCCTGGGTACCGCCGCGCTGATCGTTCTGCAGGCGGTCCTGCTCGCCACGGTAGTGCTCGGACTGGATGACCAGCTCTTCCTTGCGCGCCATGGCGTATTCTTGCCAGGTGCCCAGCAGGGTGTCGAGCACAGGCGAAATGCGGTGCAGCTTGCCGCGCAGGATGTCGCGCTGGGCAACACCACCAGCCAGGGCCTCGACCAGTGGGCCGGCAGCAACCAGGGCGTTGTAGTCCTGCTCCATGCGGCGTACGTCGCGGAAGGCCTCTTCGCACGCCGCGATGTAGTCGACGCTGCCTGAACGCAGGCTGTGCTCGAACGCGTCGAGGAACAGCTGCTTGAGCTTGGCCGCGGTGATTTCGCGCATGTGCAGCAGGTTGATGAACAGCGCGCGGAAGGTTTTCAGGCTTTGCTCGCTGGTGGAGCGCAGCGGGATCATGGTCAGGTCCAGCGGCACCGAGGTGTGGCCGCCAACCAGCAACCGGCGCAGTTCGTCCGGCTTCACTTCATAAGCCTTGATGCCAAGGCGCTCGAGGTTGGTGAACAGCTCTTTCTGGCGTAGGCAGGTGTCGTTTTTCTGGTAGTGGGCCAGGTCCAGTTCGCCTTTGTAGGCGAAGAACTGGTGGCCGAAACCGCCACCCGGGCCGCGCCCGACCACGCCGATCACGTGCGGGCCGTGGGGCAGGCTCAGTTCGCAGAGAATGTACGAGGTGTCGCTGGCAAAGTAGAAGCGGCGCGACTGCTCGAGGCTGTACTTGCCGAAGCTCATGTCCGACATGCGCGCCAGGATAGGGAATTGCAGGGCGTTGATCGACGCCGATTTACCCAGGTTGTTGGCGCCGTACACCGACAGCGGGTGCTCCAGCGGGAACAGGCCAAGGCTGTAGCCGGCGGTGTTGAGCAATGCGAAGCGGCGGATGCCGTAGCGTTCCTGGCTCATGCGTCAATCTCCTGTTGCTCTTCGCGGATGGCCCGGGCCAGCGCGTCCTCTTCGCTTTCCTCGCCCTCGAAGGGCGTGAGGTCGAGCGGGTCGTCGGTACGGTTGAGTTCTTCGGCGCTTTCTTCCTCGACCAGTACCGGGGGCGGCAGCGGCAGGTCGCTGTGCAGGGTGGCGGCTAGGTCGCGGTCTTGCTGCACCGAAAGGCACACATCGAGGAAGCGGTGCATGGGCGGCAGGAAGCGGTAGATACCACCTTCCTCGTGGGCGAAGCCGAGCTGGGTCATGCGCCGCAGGATCTTTTCTTCCAGCTCGTCCACTGTCTGCACTTCGGCTTGCAGGAACAGGTCGCGGTACTTGTCCAGCAGCGAGGGCAGTTCGTCGCGGCCAATGCTGCCGCCGTCGAGTACGGCCATCGGGTCACGGCCCTGGTCGGCAAGGTGTTCGACCAGGATGAAGGTGAACAGCGACAGGCGCTGCGCGGTCTTGTTGACCTGGGCGGCGGTCATGTCCGGGACGAAGTAGTAGAAGCCACGGGTGTCGCACACCAGTTCGAAGCCCAGGGCCTTGAACAGGGTGCGGTACTGGTCCTGGAAATTCGACAGCTGCGCATACAACTCGGGGTCGCGGCGGCTGACGTGGAAGCCTTTGAACAGCTCGCGGAAGATCGGCGCGAGCTGGGACAGTTCGGAAAGATCAAGATGCATGGGCTGGGCTCGCGTTGGATTCGGTAGGCGCGCTGGCGGCGTCTTCGCGGCTGGAGGTCAGGGCGAACGAGCGCAGGCTGACCAGGTGTTCCTGGGTGGTGTACTCGCGGCGGTCGAGGCGTTCGCGCTTGAAGCGTTTTTCCCGCGACAGGCGCGAGAACCAGTACAGCAACTCGTCCGTAGCACCCTCGGGCTCCTGCTCAAGCAGCCAGACCATCAGGTCAGGCAGCGGCAGGGCTTGTTCGCAGCGTTCGGCCATTTCTTTCACCGTGCGCGGGGCGCGGGGCAGGGCACCGGACTGGGTCTTGTGGGCCTTGGGGAAGCGCGCTGGCTTGGGTTCGAAGCGGGCCAGGGCGTAGACGTAGGCCTCGACCTGGCTGGCACTGCCAAGGAAGGTGCTTTGCGGGCGGGTGAACATCGGCATGGCCGCTTGCGGCACGGCATCGATGCCCTTGCGCCGGATCACCGACAGGGCCAGTGCGGCGCCACGGGTCACGGCATTGTGCCGGCGTGCTTCTTCGCGCAGTGGCAGTAGCAGCTCGCGGGCGTGGCGCAGGGTCAGCTGGGCGCTGGTCTGCATTTCGAGGATGCGCGCATGGGTGCGCAGCAGCATGTCGTCATCGACCAGGTGGCCCAGGCGCGCCTGTTCGCCCAGCAGCTTCAACAGCACGGTCTCGACCTTGCGCACGCCCTGCTCGAAGGCGCCGTCGGCGTTGACCAGCTGGATCATCGGCTCGACGTATTCGTCCCAGGTGGCGAGTACTTCGGCATACCGCTGGCGCAGCGGAATCTGGCGGTTGCTGGTCTTGGCCCGTTCGGCCACGGCCACCAGCGCCTGCTCGTCGTTGTCGAGCTTTTTCAGCACATCGCGCACGCGCATGTCGAGCAGGCGCAGCTGGCGCGCCAGGTCGTCGCTGTCGCGATTGTCGAAGGCATCCTGGATGTGCCCGGCCAGGCGTTCCAGGTGGCGCAAGTAGGCTTCGATTTCCAGGCACAGACCCAGCCGGTGTTCGCGGCGCAGGTAGGCGAGGAAGTCGTGGATCTGCGCGTTGAGCTCGAAGCGGTTCGGGCTCTTGGCGACCGGGACCAGGATATCCAGGCGGATCCACACGTCGAGTAGCTGGGTGATGTCCTGCGGGGTGCTTTCGAGCTGCTGGCGGGCCACATGCTGGCGCAACTCGACCAGGCTCAGGGTGCCCTGGTCGAAACGCTCGCACAGCGGCTCGATCAGGGCCCAGTGTTCGGCTAGGGCGCGCAGGACGCGCTTGGGTTCGATCATTGGCTTCGACTCGTTGCCAAGAAAAAGGGGGCGATTGTACTGCATCCCGGGGGGAGGTTTTCACCCCTTGGTCTGTAATGAGGGATAACCTTATGGCTAGTAGGTGTATGGCGTTGTTTTTGGGGCGTTTTTGAGCGCGAGCGCCGCACGGGCGGCGCTCGGTCTGATAGGCGCTGCAAAAACCAAGGCGTACACGTTAGAATGCCCAATTGTCTTCACCCCTCGGATACCCATCCCTTGCTCACCGAACCCCGTCGCCGCGCCTACCTTTCCGCCATGCAAGTGGTGCACTGGTTGCCGCGCGCCGAACTGCCGTTCGCCGCACCGTCGCGGCCGGAGCTGTTGTTGCCGGTGGCGACGGTCGAGGATGTCGATTTCGAAATCAGGCCGGCACCGGCTGCAAATGACGCTCCCGCCACACCCCAGGCCCGTTCCGGCGAACGGCCGAAAATCGAGATCCCGCGCCCGAACAGCGCGCCCAAACCCGCCGCCAAGCCGGTCGAGGCCGAAGAGCAGCCGGCGGCACCCCGCCCGGCGCCCGTGCCACCTCCACGCTTCTCGTTGCAGTTGCTGCGCACCGGCAGTTGCCTATTGCTGGTGGAGTTGGCCACAGGCCAGCCGTTCCAGAGCCGCGACCCGTCCTACCTGCTGCTCAAGGACATGCTGCGTGCCGCCGGCCTGCCCGACGCCCCGCAGATCATCGGCGAGCCTGTGCGCTGGCCGCTGCTGGTGCGCGGCAACATGGACCAGGGCCCGGAGGCCGCGCGCGATTTCGTCCAGGGTTTTGTCCAGGCCCGCCTAGAAGACGCCCCGAGCACCTGTCTGTGGCTGATTGGCTTGCCGGCACTGCGCTTTGCCGCCAATGCCGATGCCGAGGCCTATTACCAACCCCTTAAGCTGGACGGCCTGGGCGACGCCTGGGCGCTGCCGGGCCTTGAACTGTTGATGGACGAGCCGCAACGCAAGGCGGACGTCTGGAAAGCCATGCGCCAGCTGATGGCGCGCTGGAAGAGCGTTGAATGAGTGACTCGATCAGTTTCCGCCCGATGACCGAGGCGGATCTGGATGCCGTGCTTAAGATCGAATATGCCGCGTTCAGTCATCCCTGGACCCGCGGAATCTTTCAGGATGCGCTCAAGTCGTACGAGGTCTGGCTGATGTTCGACGGCCAGCAGCAAGTGGGCCATGGCGTAATCAACGTGATCATCGACGAAGCCCACCTGCTCAATATCACCGTAAAGCCGGAAAACCAGGGTTGCGGCATGGGCCTGCGCCTGCTCGAGCACCTGATGGCCCGGGCCTACCAGCTCAATGGTCGCGAATGTTTCCTGGAAGTACGCGCCAGCAACCAGTCGGCTTATCGTCTATACGAACGTTACGGTTTCAACGAAATCGGCCGACGCCGTGACTATTATCCGATTGCTGGTGGCCGTGAAGATGCCCTGGTGATGGCCTGCACGCTGCTTGAGGATTGACCTGGCTTAATCGATAGCAGCCACAGCGTGGTTTTCTTTGTTCTCCAAGCACGGATGGCTTAAGGATGAAAAAACTGCTTCTTGTAGCAGGCCTGTTGATTGCCGGGGCTGCTCACGCCGATGAGCGCGACGTGTGGATGTTCGCCCAGTGGGCTGGTGACCATCAAACTCGGCCCTTTCGTGAAATGCTGGTCGATGCCCGTCTATATGGGGTAGTGCCTATCCATCAGTTGCTGCGGTCGGCCTCGGACTGGAAGCTGTGCCGAGCGTCGCCTTTCGCCGTGCCACCCGCCGGCAATTGGCCGGCTGTGCGCACCACCCTTGCGTTGATCAAGACACTCGATGACCAAGGCATCCTGCGCCAGTTCGAGGTGGTTTCGGCTTACCGTGAGCCGCGACTGAACGCCTGCGCCGGCGGGGCAGCGAACAGTGCGCATATGCGCGCTTTCGCCGTCGATATCTTGCTGCCAGCCTGGGCCGACCCCTACCCGCTGTGCCGTTTCTGGCAGCAGCACGGGCAGGCCTGGAACATGGGCCTGGGGCGCTATCCTTCAGGCCGCATTCACGTGGATACCGCCGGTTATCGCACCTGGGGTGGCGATGGCAGTGCGGGGTCGTCGTTCTGCAACAAGCCCAAATGAGCCAGAGAGCGCCGGCATTCGTCCATTACCCACTCGGCGAAGCGCTGGCGTTTGCTGTTGTCGTCCAGGGGCAGTGGGCTAAGCAGGTGATAGGCCGAGCCGTCGCGCACAAAACCGTAGGGGGCCTGCAACTGCCCGCTGTCGAGTTCGTCGCCCACCATCAGGGCTGAGGCCATGGCCAGGCCCAGGCCGGCGCTGGCGGCCTGGATAGACAGGTAGAAGTGCTCGTAGTCGCTGCGTTCGTTGTGCAGTGCCTGCTGGCCGCTCAGGCGCAGCCAGGTGGGCCATGCAGCGGGGCGGGTGGTGCTGTGCAGCAAGCGCTGGCCGTCCAGTTGAATGGGGGCGCCGGGGTGGCGCACCGGGCCGATCCATTCGTCACAGATTTTCTGGTTGTACAGCTGGTTGCCCCAGTGGAAGTCGTCGCGGCGGATTGCCAGGTCGACACCGCTGCGGGCGAAGTCCAGCGGCCCGCCTGCGGCCACCAGGTGCAACTGCAGGTCGGGGTGTGCAGCATGGAAGCGGGGCAGGCGTGGGATCAGCCAACGCATGGCGATGGTCGGCTCGCAGGACAGCACCAGCACATTGTCGCGGGCCTGTTGTTGCAAGCGCTGCACGGCGCCTTCGAGTTGTTCGAATATTGCCTGGGTAGTGCCTTGCAGGGCTCGGCCGGCGGGGGTGAGGAAAATGGCCCGGTTACGGCGCTCGAACAGCTCGACGCCAAGGCTTTCTTCAAGCAGGCGTACCTGGCGGCTGACCGCGCCGTGAGTGACGTGCAAGTGTTCGGCGGCGCGCACGAAGTTCTCGGTTTGGGCGGCGATGTCGAAGTAACGCAAGGCATTTAATGGCGGCAGTTTCATGGTCTTCCTGCTGGCCTGTGCAAGCGTTTGCACAGGTTAACGTTTTGCTTGTCTGTGAGGAAAACTATCAGATTTACAGCACTTTAAATCGATTTTTACTCTTCTATAAGCACTCGATAATAACGCGGTCTGCGCATTTTCATCGCCTATCGAGAGCCCCTCAGCATGACCGAACTAATTGCCGTCGCCTTGTTTACCCTGCTCGCCGTCATCAGTCCTGGCGCCGACTTCGCCATGGTCACTCGCAGCAGTTATGCACAGGGCCGCAAGGCCGGGCTGGCCGCCGCAATGGGTATCGCCCTGGGGGTACAAGTGCACGTGCTGTATACGGTCTTGGGCATTGCCGTGGTTATCAGCCAGAGCCCGGCGCTGTTCCTGGGCATGAAAGTACTGGGCGCGGGCTATCTGGTTTACCTGGGCTACAAATCGCTTACCAATACTCAACGCATCAGCCTTGAGGGGGGCGGTCAATCGGCCGCCAGCATGGTGCAAGCGCTGCGCACCGGCTTTCTGACCAACGCCCTCAACCCCAAGACCATGTTATTCGTCATCAGCGCCTTCACCCAGGTGGTGCAACCTGGTAGCCCATTGAAGCAGGCATTCGCCTACGGCGCATTCATGTCCTTTGCCCATTGGCTTTGGTTCAGCCTGGTCGCAGTGTTTTTCTCCAGCACAGCATTGCGCAAGGCAATGATCGACCGTCAGGTGCTGGTGGACCGCGTCATTGGGCTGGCGTTGATCGGGCTTGGCCTGGCAGTGGCGGTGGCCGGTATCCGTTGAGCGGGGATGATTGCATGTTGGGGTGATGGCCATTTAGAATAGAATCATTCCCATTTGCGAAGCTTCGCGATGATACCAACCCCATCTGCCGCCGCTGAGGCCTGTCTGTGAGCCCGGAAATCCTTCACGAAGCTGCCGAATGGCTGGTGCGTCTGGAGGGCCAGCCGAGTGGGCGCGACCGTGAGGCGTTCCGTGCCTGGTTAGCGCAGGACAGTGAGCATCTGGAAGCATTCCAGCGCATGCATGAAACTCTGGGCCCCATGCAAGTGCTCAAGCAGGCGCCTGCATGCAGCGCGCAACTGAGCTGCAATCAGCAGCGCCTTTCGAGCCGGGGGCTGAAGGCACTGGCCTTGATCGTGGCCGTGGTATTGGCGCTGTCATTGGCGCTGTAGCTGCAGCAGGGGCCAGCCTATCGCCAGGCGACAACTTTTTCGTAGGCAAAGAAAAAGGGCTTACCTTGCGGTAAGCCCTTCGTCTTGTTTGGTGGCTACACAGGGACTTGAACCCCGGACCCAGCATTATGAATGCTATGCTCTAACCAACTGAGCTATGTAGCCGATGGCGCGCATTATTCTCTTGAACGGCCCCCCTGTCAACACTCATTTCAAAAAAAATTTGCACGCTTTCAAAAACTTAGCAGCCAGCCCCTGTTTCAGCGCACCACAAGCCAGTGTCCCAGCACGCCCTGCAGTTGCAGATGCTGGGCGTCAGCCAGGGATTGCAGGCTTTCGCCAGGCCGGTCGAGATTGAAATCGCCGCTCACGCGTCGATGCGCCACTTGTTCATCCATCATCCACAGACGCTGCCCTTGGTAACCGGCAAGGCGTTCCAGCACTTGCCCCAAAGGCATGTCGGTGGCTTTCAGGCGACCGCTGCGCCAGCTGTCGGCGGTCTTCAGGTCGGCCTTCTGCACCGGGTCGATGCGCATGCCATCGAAGGTCACCCGCTCACCCGCCGAGACCATGCGCTGCTCACCGCCCTGGGTGACCATGGCCTTGCCACTGAGTACCACGAGTTCGTCACGCCCGGCATGGCGGGCTACCTGCAGGCGGGTGCCGTACACCTGGATGCGGGCGTTGCCGACTTCTACCTCCATGGCTCGCCCGTCGAGCATCACTTCCATGAACACCTGGCCCTGCACCAGGTGCAGCAGGCGGGTGCGCCCGCGCAGGTCGACGTTCATCGCGCTGGCGCTGTCCAGGTTCAATGTCGTGCCATCTGCCAGGCGCGTGCTGCGGCGCTCGCCCACATCGGTGTGCAGCTCACTGGCCAGGCGTTGCATCAGCGGCCAGTACAGGTAGGCTGCGGCGCCCAAACCAAGCAGGAATACAACCGCCAACCATTTGCCCAGGTGGCTGCGCTGCACAGCGACTTGCCGTGGGCGAGGGCGAGCGGGGGGTGGTTGCAGTTGTTGCCAGAACGTTTCCAGCTCGGCATAGGCGTGTGCGTTCTCAGGGGCTTGGCACCAGGCCGCGAATGCCTGGCGCTGGGTGTCGTCGCAACCGGGCTGGCGCAGCAACGAAAACCACTCCAGCGCTTCCTGCTGTGGGTCGGGCTGCAGTTGCTTGGCGGGCATCGGGCTCATGGGTTCGGTCTGCTCACGATAGGGGCCGTTTCGCCCAACGATGACAGGGATAATGAGCCAAGGATGCTAATTATATTGAGAACCATTTTCAAGTACGTTGCGACAGAGGGATAAAAAAGGTAGCTATGTATCTATTTGTTTCCCGATAATCGGATCCCAAACCTGAGGACGGAGATTTAGGCAAATGGCCACCAGTAGTGCCTCCACCGCATCCACCGCTGCAACGGCCAACCAGGCCACACCGCTGGTGATGCGCATCATCGGTTTCTGTGCCTTGGCGCACTTGATTAACGACCTGATCCAGTCGGTACTGCCGGCGATCTACCCCATGCTCAAGGCCAACTACGACCTGAGCTTCGCCCAGATTGGCATGATCACCCTGACATTCCAGATCACCGCCTCGCTGTTGCAGCCCTGGGTCGGCTTCTTCACCGACCGCCGACCGACGCCCAACCTGCTGCCCCTAGGCACCCTGTGCACACTGGTGGGCATCGTGATGCTGGCCTTCGTCGGCAGTTTCCCGATGATCTTGCTGGCGTCGGCGCTGGTGGGCATCGGCTCGTCGACCTTCCACCCGGAAACCTCGCGTATCGCGCGGTTGGCTTCGGGTGGGCGTTTCGGCCTGGCCCAGTCGACTTTCCAAGTGGGCGGCAACACCGGTTCAGCACTGGGCCCGCTGCTGGCGGCGGCCATCGTCATTCCGTTCGGTCAGACCCACGTGGCCTGGTTCGGCCTGGCGGGGCTATTCTTCCTCGGTGTCACCCTGATGCTGCGCGGCTGGTACAAGGAGCACCTCAACCAGGCCAAGGCGCGCAAGGCGGTGCAAGCCACCCACGGCATTTCGCGCAATCGGGTGATCGCGGCGCTGATCGTGCTGGGCCTGTTGGTGTTCTCCAAGTACTTCTACATGGCCAGCTTCACGAGCTACTTCACCTTCTACCTGATCGAGAAGTTCGGTGTATCGGTGGCCAGCTCGCAGCTGCACCTGTTCCTGTTCCTCGGCGCGGTAGCAGCGGGCACCTTCTTTGGCGGGCCGATCGGTGACCGTATCGGGCGCAAGGCGGTGATCTGGTTCTCGATCCTGGGCGTGGCGCCGTTCACCTTGGCGCTGCCGTATGCCGACCTGTTCTGGACCACGGTACTGAGCGTGGTGATCGGTTTTATCCTGGCGTCGGCGTTCTCGGCCATCGTGGTGTATGCGCAGGAACTGGTACCGGGCAGTGTGGGCATGATTGCCGGGATCTTCTTCGGCTTGATGTTCGGCTTTGGCGGCATTGGCGCGGCGCTGTTGGGGTATGTGGCAGACCTGCGCGGTATCGAGTATGTGTACGGGCTGTGCTCGTTCCTGCCATTGTTCGGGCTACTGGCGGTGTTGTTGCCGAGCACCGGTAAGCGCTGATGCAAGCGGGGCTGCAAAGCAGCCCCGACGATTGACGATTGGGCACCCTTGGCCTAGAGTGCCGCCTCTTTTTCCAACCACCTGCGTAGTAGCCAAAGCAATGTGCCGTACCCAATCCCTGCCCAGCGCCCGCCAGCCTGCCTTCCAGGCCCTGCGTCGTGCATGGCCGAGCGACACGGTACTCAAGCGCCGCCGCAGCGTGCTGTTTGCCTTCACCTTTTCGCCACACCTCGCCTGAACTGATCTGCGCTTTTGCGTCGCTCGCCGCCCCGGCGTGCGCGCCTGTGTCTGCACGTCTTTTCGGTTTGCAAGGAGTGGTACATGAACATGCGTTTACTGGCGGGCCTGTTGTTCGCCGTTTCGGTTGTGGGTTTCAGCCTGGGGGCCAGCTTGCCGCTGGTGTCGTTGCGCCTGCATGAGGCGGGGGCAAGCACCCTGGAAATCGGCATCATCTCGGCCATCCCTGCCGCAGGCATGATGCTCTCGGCGTTTCTGGTCGACGCCTGTTGCCGTCATCTCACCCGGCGCACCATCTATCTGCTGTGTTTCAGCCTGTGCACGGTCAGCATTGCCTTGCTTGAATCGGCGTTCGGCTCGCTGTGGCTGCTGGCGCTGCTACGCCTGGGGCTGGGGCTTGGCATGGGGATCGCCATCATCCTCGGCGAGTCGTGGGTCAACGAACTGTGCCCAGAGCACAACCGCGGCAAGATCATGGCCCTGTACGCCACCAGCTTCACCGGTTTTCAGGTGCTTGGCCCAGCCATGCTGGCAGTGCTGGGCGCAAACAGCCCCTGGATAACGGGTGTCGTCACGGTCTGCTATGGGCTGGCGTTGCTGTGCATCGTGCTGACCGTGCCCAACGACCATGTCGAACACGAAGAGGGCGAAAAGAGCTTCGGCCTAGCCGGGTTTTTCCGTGTGGCGCCGGCGTTGTGCATGGCCGTGCTATTCTTCTCGTTCTTCGATGCCGTGGTGCTGTCGCTGCTACCGGTTTACGCCACCAGTCATGGTTTTGCCGTTGGCGTGGCGGCGTTGATGGTGACAGTGGTGTTTGCCGGCGACATGCTGTTCCAGCTGCCGTTGGGCTGGTTGGCCGACCGGGTCGAGCGCACCGGGCTGCACCTCGCGTGCGGGCTGGTGGCGATGGCGATCGGCATCGGCTTGCCTTGGCTGCTGAACCTGACCTGGCTGCTGTGGCCGCTGCTGGTGGTGCTGGGCGCGGTGGCAGGGGGCATCTATACCCTGGCGCTGGTGCTGATCGGGCAGCGCTTCAAGGGCCAGGACCTGGTGACAGCCAATGCCAGCGTGGGCTTGTTGTGGGGCGTGGGCAGCCTGGTGGGGCCGTTGGTCAGTGGGGCAGCCATGAACGTCGCGCCGCATGGCCTGCCCATGGCGCTGGCACTGATGGCCGGGCTGTTCGTGTGCTTTGCCAGGCAGTCGTATCGGCGTGCAGGGCGGATGCGGGCTGTGGCGGAATAATGCCCCTCACGCCGCGCCGATGCTTACCCAGTAGCGGGTCCTGTAGTCGACCCGCACCGGCAGGCTGCGGCTGAGCAACTGCAGGATTTGCTCGGTGTCGGCCAACTGATAGGTGCCTGAGACCTTCAGGCCCGCCACCTCTGGAGCGCAGCGCAACAGGCCCGGGCGGTAGCGGCCGAGTTCGCTGACAAATTCGGCAAGTGGCATTTGTTGCACGCTGAGTACCCCGTCAGTCCAGCCCCAAGGGTCGCTGTGCAGCGCCAACGCCTGGATGCTGCCGTTGGTCCCGACTTGCAAGGTTTCACCTGGCAGCACCTGCCTCGGTGAGGCCGAGGCAGGGAACAGCGTGACTTCACCTCGACGCACCGACAGCAGCAGGCCCTGGCTGTTTTCACGCAGCAACAGTTGGCCATCGACGGTGGTCAGCGGACCGATACGGGTGTCGATGTGGAACGGGCGGTTGTCATTCGGGTTGCTGTCCAGGCTGATTTCGCCCCGTATCAGCTCCAGCTGGCGTTGCTGCGCGCTGAAGTGCAGGTCGATGGCGCTGGCAGTGTTGAGCTGGATACGGCTACCGTCAGTACTTTGCCACTGGCGCCGTTCACCCGTGGCGGTGCTGCTGTCGGCCAGCAGTTGTGGCAGGCCCAGCGGTTCGCGTGCGGCCCAGCCCAGGCTGCCGCCTACGGCCAACAGCCCCAGCAACTTCAGGTGGTCCCGGCGGCTGACGCGTTGGCGCTGGCTACCCTCCAGGGTGCGCCGGCTCAGGTCCTTGGGCAGCCCGGCCAGCTCGTCGCCCAGATGACTGACCCGCTGCCAGGCCAAGGGGTTGTGCGGGTGGCTGCCCAGCCACTGCTGAAACTGCTGCTCGGTACGCGCGCTGGGGCTGTCGAAGCGCAGTTTCACCAACCAGTCGATGGCCTGATCGACCTGCACCTGTGCCGGCGTATCATCAGGCATCGGCATAGCGCAACCGATAGCAGACACCCAGGGCCTTGGCCAGATCGCGCTCGACGGTGGCCCTGGACACCTCCAGGCGTTGGGCGACCTGCACGATGCTCAAACCGTCGAGCTGTGCCAGCAGGAACGCCTGGCGCACGCGCGGCTTCAACTGGTGCAAGGCGCGGTCGAGGCGTTCCAGGCTATCGAGGATGACCAGCCTGTCCTCTTCGCTGGGCACCTCTGCTTCGGGCAGGTTAGCCAGGCTTTCCTGGTAAGCCCGTTCCAGCGCGCGGCGGCGGAACTGGTCGATCATCAAGCCACGGGCGATGCTGCTGAGGTAGGCGCGCGGCTCCTTCAGCGGCGACACCTGGCGGGCGCGCAACACGCGCACGAAGGTATCCTGCGCCAGGTCTGCGGCGTGTTCGCTACAGCCGACCCGGCTGCGCAACCAGCTGCGCAGCCAGGCATGGTGGGACTGGTAGAGCAGAGCGACCTCGGTCGGTTTGAGCGTGTCGTTGAACTGCATCGTAGCGAAGGCCCGGTCCCGTGATGTGTGCGATTGTGAATAGTTCTCAATTCTATGCGGGGAGAATGGCGCGGAGCAATGGTATGCCAGGAATTAGCCGCGCAAGAACCGGCGTTTGCCCGATGAGCGGCTGCGCTAAGCTGGACCTGCAATCGACTTGACGGAGTTGCCATGATTCTGGCCGACCTTTCCCCCGAGGCCTACCGCGAGGCCACCGCACACCTGGCGTCACTTGACCCGGACTGGTCGCGGCACATTGCGGCGACCGGGCCTTGTCTGCACCAGGCCACCTCGGGACGTGAGCCTTACGAAGCGTTGGTGCGGGCGATTGCCTATCAGCAGCTGCACGCGCGTGCGGCGGAAGCGATCCTGGGGCGGTTGCTGGCTCTGTTTCCGGCGAATGCCTTCCCGCAGCCAGAGCAGTTGCTGGCGGTTACCCCGCAAACCTTGCGGGCCTGCGGCTTCTCGGCGAGCAAGTTGGCGACGATCCAGGGTATCGCTCAAGCCAGTCTGGAGGGCTTGGTGCCGACGCGGGAGCAGGCGTTGGCCATGGCCGACGAGGCCTTGATCGAACGCCTGGTGGCGCTGCGTGGGGTAGGGCGATGGACGGTCGAGATGCTGCTGATCTATAGCCTTGAGCGATCGGACATTTTGCCAGTGGACGATTTTGGTGTGCGTGAAGGGTACCGGCGGCTCAAGGGGCTGGAGAAGGCGCCGACACCGGCGCAGATGCGCTCGCTGGGGGGCGCTTGGCGGCCGTTTCGTACGGTGGCGGCCTGGTATCTGTGGCGTGCCTGAGGCTATTGCATTGCCCGTTGCGGCCCTTTCGCGGGCCAGTACAGGCGACAACTTATCTGGATGCTGAACCATGACCCTCTACACCACCCCCGACCAACGCTGGCAAGCTGTCGAGTCCCGCGACGCCACCGCCACAGGCCACTTCGTGTACGCCGTACGCACCACTGGTGTGTACTGCCACCCTGGCTGTAAATCACGCCTGGCCAAACGCACGAACGTCGATTTCTACGACACCCCCGCTGCTGCCGAAGCCGCGGGCTATCGCGCCTGCAAACGCTGTATCGGCAAGGCCAGCACCGCCCGCCATCGCCAGCTGGTCACCCGCGCCTGCCGGCTGATCGAAACCAGCGACCCCGCGCCCAGCCTCGACCAGCTCAGTGCGCAACTGGCCGTCAGCCCCTTCCACCTGCACCGGCTGTTCAAGGCCGAAACCGGCGTTACCCCCAAAGCCTACGCCACGGCCTTCCGCGCCCGTCGCTTGCGCGCGCACCTGGAAGACGGCCAGCGCTCGGTCACCGATGCCATCTACGACGCCGGCTACAACTCCAACAGCCGCTTCTACGAAAGCGCCGACCAGCGCCTGGGCATGCGCCCACGGCAGTACCGCGCCGGCGGTGCCGGGGCTACCCTCCATTTTGCCTTGGGGCAGTGCTCGCTGGGCGCGATTCTGGTGGCCCAGAGCGACAAGGGCATATGCGCGATCCTGCTGGGTGACGACCCCGAAGCCTTGTTGAACGCCTTGCAGGACCAGTTCCCCAAGGCTCACCTGATAGGCGGTGACAGCGCCTACGAACGGCTGGTCGCCGAAGTGATCGGTTTCGTCGAGGCCCCGGCGCTGGGCCTGGCCCTGCCGCTGGATGTGCAAGGCACCGCGTTTCAGGAGCGAGTGTGGCAGGCCCTGCGCGAGGTGCCGGCCGGCAGCCGGGTCAGCTACACCGACATTGCCGAGCGCATTGGCGCGCCCAAGGCCGTGCGTGCAGTGGCCATGGCCTGCGCGGCCAACCCCATTGCCGTGGCCATCCCCTGCCACCGCGTGGTGCGCCGGGATGGCGACATCAGCGGCTACCGCTGGGGCGTGGAGCGCAAAGAGCAATTGCTGAAGCGAGAGACGGCACTCTCCTGATTGCCAGAAGCCGCGTAGAATCCCCCGCCAAATCGAATTGTAAAGAGGAATATTCGATGAGGCGTGTCAGCCTTGCCCGTAGTTGCCCAGGCCTGATGGCCCTGCTGGCCTTTATGCTGGTGCTCGCCAGCCCGGCGTGGTCGGCCCCGGCCACGCCATTGTCCAATTTGGCGGCTGCCGAAGCGCCAGCACTGGACGAAAACGCCAGCCTTGAACAGCTGAACGACCGCCTGGACCAGATCCGTCAGGGCGTCACCAGCGAGGCCAACGACGACCTGCTGTCGCAACTGCGTCTTGCAGCCATGCAGGTTCAGCGTCAGGCCGATGCATTGAGTGCACAGCGCACTGCCGATGTGGGAAAACTCGACGACAAGCTGAAGGTCATCGGCCCGGCCCAGCCGGACGAGGCACTCACTCTGACCCAGCAGCGCAAAGCGCTGGAGGCTGAGAAAAAGGCGCTGGTAGCCCAGCAGGACCAGGCCATCAAGCTGACCCAGTCGGCCCGCGACCTGTCCACGCAAATCGTCAACCTGCGCCGCAGCCAGTTCAACTCGCAGATCACCAGCCGTGCCGCTTCGCCACTGAGCCCGGCGTTCTGGCAGAGCATCATCCGCCCCACCCAGGACGACGTGGCGCGCCTGCGCGACCTGCGCGGCGAGGCAGCCGATGCCATCAACAGCGCCTTCAGCGCCGATCACCGCTGGCTGTTCATTACCAGCCTGGTGGCGGCGATTCTGGTATGGACCTTGGTGCGCCGCGTGCTCGAGCGCTTGCTGGCCAGTGCCATGGTCGGCTGGCTGCCCGAAGGGCGCCTGCGCCGCAGCGCTTTGGCCCTTGGTGTCAGCCTGGCAACCTTGGGTACCATCGCCGGTTCTGTTTCGTTGCTGCGCTGGGGGCTGGAAAGCAGTGCAGAGTTGGGTTCGGATATCGCCAGCCTGACCAACCACATTCTCGCCCTGGTCGTGTTCAGTGCCTTCATTACCGGCCTGGGCCGCGCCATGCTGATGCTGCAGCGGCCGTCCTGGCGGCTGCCGCCGATCCATGACGAAGTTGCCAGCGCGCTGGGCTGGTTCCCGAAGGTACTGGCATTGGCCCTGATGGTCATGATGACCATGGAGCGCATGAACAGTGTGATCGGCGCCAGCCTGGCGCTGACGGTGGCCGTCAACGGGCTGACCGCACTGGTAGTGGCGTTCATCTTTGCCGGCGCGTTGCTGCGTTATCGCCACACCCTGCGCAAGCATGAACTGGAGCGCCCGACGGGCCTGGCTGGGCTGATCCCGTTCGTGATGGTCATCTGGCTGGCGTTGATCCTGCTGGCACTGCACCGGCTACCTGACGCTTGCCTATTTCCTCACTGCCAAGTTGCTGTGGGTCAGCCTGGTGGTCACTTGTGCCTACTTGCTGACCACCTTCTTCGGCGACCTGTGCGAAACCCTGCTGTCGCCACGCCAGCCCGGAGGCCTGGCGCTGGCCTCGACCCTGGGCCTGGCACCTCGTCACCAGGCGCAAGCCAGCACCATCCTGGCTGGCATCGGCCGCACCATCGTGCTGTTCCTGGCGCTGTTGCTGGTGTTGATGCCATCGGGCACCAGCCCCAGCGAACTGCTGCTGAGCCTGGGCGATTGGGACGGCACCGGCGGCAAGCTGCTCGGCAACCTGAATATCGTGCCGCAGGACATCCTGCTGGCCCTGGCGATTTTCTTGGGTGGCCTGTTCGCCATCCGTGTGGTCAAGCGCTGGCTGAGCGATCGCCTGCTGCCGGAAACCGACATGGACGCCGGCATGCGGGCCTCGCTGGTGACCCTGGTGGGTTACCTGGGTTTCCTGTTCCTGGCCATGCTGGTGATGTCGACCTTGCGCATCAATCTCACCAGCCTGACCTGGGTGGTCAGTGCGCTGTCGGTCGGTATCGGTTTCGGCCTGCAGCAGATTGTGCAGAACTTTATCTCCGGCCTGATCCTGTTGACCGAGCGCCCGGTGAAGGTGGGTGATTGGGTGAGCCTGGCGGGTGTCGAGGGCGATATCCGCCGCATCAACGTGCGCGCCACCGAAATCCAGATGTCAGACCGTTCAACGGTGATCGTGCCCAACTCGCAGTTCATCTCGCAGAACGTGCGCAACGTGACCATGGGCAATGCGCTGGGTGTGGTCAGCATTACCTTGACACTGCCGCTGGAGACCGATGCCAACCAGGTGCGTGAGCTGCTGCTGGCGGCCTACCACGAGCATGAGGCGATTCTGGATGCGCCGGCTTCTTCGGTGTCGTTCAAGGACCTGACGACCAGTGGCATGGTGATTGGCGTCAGCGGCTACGTGGCCGGGCCGCGGCAGGTGTCAGGCACCCGCAGCGACCTGCTGTTCACCATTCTTGGGCGCCTGCGTGACGAAGGTATTCCCCTGTCTTCGCCACAGAGCATGGTACTGGTGCAAGAGGGTGTGCGCCCCGCTGACGAATCGGTGTGAATGCCGGGGGCTGCTCTGCAGCCCTATCGCGGCACAAGGCCGCTCCCACAGGTACCGCGCATGCTGAAGGGCTGCACACTTGCTGGGGGAGCGGCGCCTTGCGATGTTAGCCGAGGCAGCGCGTCACATGCTTGACCGATTGGTACGCCGACAACCCCCAAGGCCCCAGCTCGCGGCCGATCCCGCTGCCCTTGGTACCGCCCCACGAGGTTTCGACGAACACTGCCTGCACAGAGTTGATCCATACGTGGCCAACCTCCAGCGCATCGGCCACGCGCTCGGCACGCTCCAGGTTAGCGGAGCAGACGGTGGCTACCAGCCCGAAGCGGCTGTCGTTGGCTTCGGCAATCGCCTGTTCTTCTGTCGCAAAGCGCCGTGCGCACAGCACTGGGCCAAATATTTCCTCGGTCCACAGGCGGCTGTCTTTCGGCACGTCGGCATACAGCGTGGGGCTGACGAACCAGCCATCACGGTCCAAAGCCTTGCCGCCGGCCAGGCACTGCAAACCTTCTTCCCGCGCCGTGGCAAAGTAGCTGGCCACCTTCAGCCACTGCGCCTGGCTGGTCAGCGGGCCCATGTCGACCTCTTCGGTCAATGGGTTGCCCACCCGAAGGTTTTCCAGTGCCGCCTGCAAGCGCGGCAACAGCGCATCGGCAATGCCGTCCTGGACCAGCAGCCGTGAAGTGGCCGAACACATCTGCCCGGCGTTCCAGCTGATGCCGGCAACAATCCACTCCACTGCCTGGTCGATGTCGCAATCGTCGAACACCACGATGGCTGACTTGCCGCCCAGCTCCAGTGTCACCGGCCGGCACTGCGCCGACGCGCTACGCATTACCTGGCTGCCGACGCTGTTGCTGCCGGTGAACGACAGCTTGTCCAGGCCGTTATGGTTGCTGAGCGCGGCGCCAGTCTCGGCCTTGCCGTTGACAATGTTCAGCACGCCGGCCGGCAGGCCCAGGGCGTCGGCGAGCTGGCCGTAGGCCTGCTCGATCAGCGGGGTGACCTCCGACGGTTTGAGCACCACGGTGCAGCCGGCAGCCAGGGCCGGGCGAGCTTCCAGGCACTGGTGACCAGCGGGAAGTTCCACGGCACGATCAGGCCGACCACGCCCACCGGCTCCAGGCGGGTACGGGCGGTAAAACCGGGTGCGGCCAGCGGCACGTCACGGTTTTTCGACGGCAGTTGCTCGGCCAGTTCGGCGTAGTAGCCGAAGGTGGCGATGGCGTCATCCAGGTCGATTTCGGCCTCGTGACGGGGTTTGCCGTTGTTGCGCATCTGCAAGGTGATCAGCGCTTCACGGCGCTGCCCGAGCTGTTCGGCAAAGCCACGCAGGAAGGTTGCGCGTTCGCTGGCGCTGGTGTTTTTCCAGGCGGGCAGAGCGCTGCGGGCAGCGGCTACGGCCTGATCGACCTGGGCCACGCTGGCGGCCATCAGTTCGGCGAACGGTTGCCCCAGCGCAGGGTCGTTGACGCTGATGCAGTCGCTGCCCTGGCCTTCGACCCAACGGCCGGCGATATAGTGGGAAGTGGTCATGGTCGGTTTCCAGTCAGGCCATTTCGGCAGTGGTCACAGGCGTGCGCGCGGTGCTTTTGCAGCGCACCCAACGCGGGCCCTGGGGGCCATACACGCCAGCAGGTTCAGGGAACAGGTTGAGCAGCAGCAGGTACAGCACGCCAGCCAGCCCCAGGGTGACCGGCAGGCTCAGGTCGATGCCACCGGCCAGGTCGCCCAGCGGGCCGACGAACTGCCCCGGCAGGTTGACGAAGCACAGGCCGACCGCCGCGCTGGGGATCCACGCCCCCATGCCGCGCCAGTTCCAGCCGTGCAGGAACCAGTAGTGGCCACCACGCTGGCCGCGGGTGAACACCTGCAGGTCATCGGCGTGGTAGAAGCCGCGGCGAGTAATCAGGCCAAGGATCATGATCACCATCCACGGGCTTGTGCAGGTAATGATCAGCACGGCAAAGGTCGACACGCTCTGCACCAGGTTGAAGGTGAAGCGGCCAACGAAGATGAAGCCGATTGCCAGCACGCCGATCAGCAGCGTGGCGCCGGCACGGCTGAGCAAGCGGGGAACACGCTGGACATGTCCAGGCCCGTGCCATACAGCGCGGTGGTGCCGGTGGACATGCCGCCGATCACCGCAATCAGGCACACCGGCAGGAAGAACCAACTTGGCGCTACCGCCAGCAGGCCGCCCACATAGTTGTTGGCGGCGATGTAGTCCGGTGCCTGGGTGGCAACCAGGGTGGCAGTACACAGGCCGAACAGGAACGGAATCAGCGTTGCGCCCTGTGCCGCGATCACTGCCAGCATGATGCGCGCCTTGGGCGTCTCACGCGGGATGTAGCGCGACCAGTCGCCCAGGAAGGCGCCGAACGACACCGGGTTGCTCATGGCCAGGATCGCTGCGCCGACGAACGCCGCCCAGAAGCCTGCCTGGCCAAGGTTGACACTGCCTGCATAACCCGCATCGAACGGGCCGGCAAAGGCGACGATGCCCAACAGGAACAGCAGGCTTGAAGCCCACACGGCAATCTTGTTGACCCACAACATGAAGCGGAAGCCGAAGATGCATACCACCAGTACCAGCACCGCGAACAAGCCGTAGGCCAGGCCCAGGGTCAGGTCGGTTTCCGGCAGGCCGGCCAGGCGCTTGGCTCCGCCGACCAGGGCATCCCCCGAGCTCCAAACCGACAGCGAGAAGAACGCCACCGCCGTGAGCAGTGACAGGAACGAGCCGACGATACGCCCGTGCACGCCAAAGTGCGCGCCTGACGAAACGGCGTTGTTGGTGCCGTTGAGCGCGCCGAACAACCCCATCGGTGCGAGGATCAGTGCACCGACGCCAACGCCAAGCAGAATGGCCCACACACCCGCCTGGAACGACAGCCCGAACAGCACCGGGAAACTGCCCAGCACGGCGGTAGCGAAGGTATTGGCACCGCCGAAGATCAGGCGGAACAGGTCCAGTGGGGAGGCGTCGCGTTGATCGGCGGGGATCTGTTCGACGCCGTTGGTCTCGATACCGGTCGAGTGGCTCATGGTGGTGCTCCAGCGCGGTTGTTGTAGCCTGCGCAGTGCGCGGGCCTTCTTGTGGGTGCGATGGCAGGGCGGCAGTGCCGCGTAAAGGTGATCAGGCCGGCGTTACGACCGACAGGTGCTCGTGACAGGCCAACCACTGGTCGGCCTGGCGGCGAAAGACAATTGTCTCGCGTTCGCTCAAGCGGTGGTCTTCACCGGCGATACGGATATGCGTGGCCACATCGTGCATGAAGATCGCCACGTCACCTTGCAGGCTTACCTGGGCGTTGCTCGACTCGCAGGCGAGCACGGCAAAGCCTTCGGCCTGCCACTGGGCCCAAAGGTCTTCGTAGGCGCGGCGCGACAGCAGCGGCTGCGGCAAGGTGTGGAACAGGAATGTGGCGTCTTCGCTGAAACAGGCGAAATAGCGGGCGGTGTCGTTGCTGGCGAACGCGGCGACGAGGTCGGCGGCGGCTTGGCGCACCTGGAGTGTCTGGTCCACGGGAGTGGCCTCACGGTTTTTGTGATTATGGTGAAGCGATTCTGGTGGTGGTTGGCGAGGGGACAAATCGCTGACGGCAAATAATCAGTTCAGGAATTTGTGAAGTGATGGCCATGGGCAAGTCTCTTGAAATGCGCGCACTTGTAAATAATACTGCTTCCCATTAACACCCTCGCGTAACCCTGCCTCGAGGTACTCCCGTGTCGTCGCTGCCCCACAACGCTCAAGTCGGCGAGCTTTACCGTGGCCATCACTCCTGGCTGCGTGGTTGGCTGTTCAAGCGCCTGGAGTGCCAGCACCAGGCTGCCGACCTGGCCCAGGACACGTTCCTTCGCCTGCTGGGCGTGACACCTTGAATGGCCTGCGCGAGCCACGTGCATTTCTGGCCACCGTCGCCAAGGGGCTGGTGGTGGACCATTACCGCCGGCTGAGCCTGGAACGGGCCTGGCTCGACAGCCTCGCGGCGCTGCCTGAGCCGGAAGCTCCGCCAGCCGAAGCGCGGGTGCTGGTGCTGGAAACTCTGGTGGAAATCGACCGAATGCTCGATGGGCTGAAGCCCAAGGTGCGTAGCGCGTTCCTGCTGTCGCAGCTGGACGGGCTGACTTATCCACAAATTGCCGAACAGCTGGGCCTCTCGCTCAGTTCGGTGCAGCAGTACATGACCCAGGCGTTCGGCCATTGCTACCGGGTGCTGTATTCGTGAGCGCATCGGAACCGACTGAGCAAGTGGTGGCGCAGGCCATCGGCTGGCGCGTGCGCCTGGCCTCGGGGCTGGCCCAGGTCGAAGAACTGGAAGCCTGCCAGCGTTGGCGCGGTTTGCACCCAAGCCATGAGCAGGCCTGGCAACGGCTGGCGGTGTTCGACGGGCGCCTGGGGGCGATGCCGCCACCCCAGGCAAGCCAGGCCCTGCGTTACCGCGATCGACGCACGGTACTCAAAGGGCTGGCGTTGCTATTGGGCGGCTCAGCCGTGGTCGGTAGTGCCAGCCTGGGGATGCGCGGCTCGCCCTGGCTGGCAGGGCAGCGCACTGCCATGGGTGAGCGCAGGCGCCTGCAACTGCCGGATGGCGGCTGGCTGCAGATGAACAGTGGTAGCGCGTTGGACCTGGCATTCGACAGCCAGCAGCGGCGTATAAATCTGCTGGCTGGCGAGGTGATGATCCAGACCGGCAAGCAAGGGGCCGAACGGCCATTCTGGGTTGAAACCCCCTTGGGGACCTTGCAGGCACTCGGGACCGGTTTCTCGGTGCGGCTGAATGACGAGAGTGCGTTGCTGGCCGTGGAGGAGGGGGCCGTTGCGGTGCGGCCGGGTACCTTGCTGCAATCTGCAGCCGTTATACGCGCGGGGGAGCAGGTGCGTTTCAACCGGCAAAGGGTATTTGCGACCCAGCCATTGGACCGTGACGCACTGGCTTGGCGCGACGGGTATCTGGTCGTTCGGCAGTGGCCTTTGGCCCGCCTGTGTGCCGAGCTCGGGCGTTATCGCAACGGGGTGTTGCGCTGTGACCCTGCGGTAGCGGACTTGCTGATTTCCGGGGTGTTTCCGCTGGACGAGCCGGACCGGGCGCTGGCGGCATTGGGCCGTACTTTGCCTGTGCGAACGCGGTACTTGACCCGCTGGTGGGTGACCCTGGAGCCGGCCTGACAAAGCGCGTGAGCCCCTTCGCGGGCATGCCCGCGAAAACGTTCATGCACATCTCACAGAAACTATTTTCTTTTTTTTGCAGTTTTTTCGCCGTGGCTCGGCCTCCTTGCAATTCCGCTCATGACCACAAGGAAACCCCATGGCGTCGTCCCCGCACACCCCGCTTGCCCGCGCTCTGCGTATCGCCCTGCTGGGCCTGAGTGTCAGCCTGCCCATCGGCAGCCTGGCGCAGGCTGCGCCAAGCCACCACGTCGAGGTCCCGGCCGGTAGCCTGGAAGGTGCCCTCAACGCCTATGCCCGCCAGGCCGGCGTGCTGCTGAGTTTCGACCCGGCACTCACACGTGGCCTGAGCAGCCGCGGCCTGTCAGGTGATTACCCGATCGACGTAGGCTTCGCTTCCCTGCTCGGCAACACTGACTTGGCCGCCGAAGCCAGCAGCGATGGCAGCTGGCGCCTGGTATGTGCGACGAGCCAAGGGGCGGTCACCTTGCAGGCACAGACCATTTCCGCCCTGGGCGAAGAGAACCCGCTGGGGCCGGTGGGCAGCTACGTGGCCAAGCGCAGTGTCACTGCAACCAAGACCGACACGCCTATCCATGAGACCCCGCAGTCAATTTCGGTGGTAACCCGTGAACGCATGGAGGCTCAAGGCGTGCAGTCGGTCAATGAGGCCCTGCGTTACACCCCGGGCGTGTCTTCCTACGGCGCCAACAACCGCTCCGACTGGTACACGGTCGTACGCGGCTTCTCGCCGACGACCTATCGAGACGGCCTGCAACTGCCGACCACCATCAACCTGGCCAGCTGGATGGTCGACCCCTACATGCTCGAACGTGTCGAAGTGCTGCGTGGTCCGGCAGGCGTCTTGTATGGGCAGGGCGACCCCGGTGGGGTGATCAACCAGGTATCCAAGCGCCCGAGCACGGTCAGCAGCCACGAAATCCAGGCCCAGTACGGCACTGACGCGCGCCGACAGCTGGGCTTCGACAGCACCGGCGCGTTGGATGACGAGGGCGTTTGGAGCTACCGCATAACGGCCATCGGCCATGAAGCCAACATTCGCGACACCCCTTGGGAGGACAAGCGCCAGGCACTCTCCGCCGCCCTGACCTGGCAGCCGTCGGAAGAGACCCGGCTGACCGTAATGGGCAATTACCTGGCGGACGATTCCAACGCCCAGGACAACTTCCTGCCGGCAGTTGGTACTTTGTCCCACTCGCCCTACGGCAAGATCGGTCGCGATACCTTCACCGGCGACAAGCACTTCTCAAAGTACGAGAAGACCCAGTACAGCCTCGGCTACGAATTCGAAACGCGCCTGAACGACGTCTGGCAGCTGCGCCAGAACCTGCGTTATTCGCATCTGGACCTGAATGACAACATGGTCTTTGGTGTTGGCACTACCGCCTACTACGGCATGGAAGGTGGTGACGAGCGCACACTGTTACGCTACGCCGGCATCGAGAACCCCAAGTACAGCCGCTGGGCTGTGGATAACCAGGCCCAGGCCGACTTCAGTACTGGCGACATCCGCCATACCCTGCTGATCGGTGTGGATTGGCAGCGTCAGCAAACCTCTGACCCGCAGGCCTACGTCCTGACCACCCCTGTCGACCTGTATGGCGGCACGGACTATGGCCCGGTCGACCCAAGCCAGTTCACTCCGGACACCTGGAGCTACAGCCATCAGACCAGCCGACAAACCGGGTTGTACCTGCAAGACCAATTGCACTTCGACGACCATTGGGTACTGACCCTGGGTGGTCGCTATGACTGGGCCACATCGCAAACCCGAAACTGGACCGATGCCGGTTCCGATCCCGAAATACATACCCGTGACGAGGCGTTCAGTGGCCGGGTTGGCCTGGTGTATCTGGCCGACAACGGCCTGGCACCCTACCTGAGCTACAGCGAAGGTTTCACGCCAAACCCTGGCACCGATGCCAACAATCAGCCATTCGAGCCCACCGAAGCCAAGCAATACGAAGCGGGTATCAAGTACCAGCCACCGGGCTCGAACAGCTCGCTGACTGCCGCTGTCTTCGAGATTACCCAGGACAACGTGCTGACCACTGCGCCAGGCAACCCCAATGACAAAGTACAGACGGGGCAGGTGCGCTCGCGTGGCATCGAGTTGGAAGGGGTGGCCAGCCTGAGCAATGAGCTCAACTTGATCGCCACCTATACCTACCAGGACGTGAAGGTGACCAAGGCCAACGATGAGACCGATGGCAAGACGCCCATCAGCATCCCGACACCGCGCAACCTGGCCTCGGTATGGGCTGACTACACCTTGCACGATGGCTTGCTCAAGGGCCTGGGTTTCGGCGCAGGGGTGCGCTACACCGGTCGCAATCCGGGGGCACCGGACAACTCGCTGAACGTGCCGGCCTATACCTTGCTCGATGCCGCCGTGCATTACGAAACCGGGCCGTGGCGGTTTGCGGTAAACGCCAGCAACCTGGCCGACAAAGAGTATGTGGCGGGATGCTATGACGCTACCCGCTGTATCTACGGCAATGGTCGCACAGTGCTGGGCACGGCCACCTATCGCTGGTAGACACCGACCCTGTGGGAGCGGGCAGTGCCGCTGAAGGTTGCTGTCATCTGGCTGCAACGAATATTCAGCAACATTTCTGCCATCTCCCCGTGCCTCATTGCGAGTTCGAATGGGCCATCCCGCGCTGCACCTGCCACAGGACCACGACCTGTTCGGCTTGCTCTACGCCTTCGCTTTCCGCCCGGCCAGCCAGGGCGCGAAATCGATTCGACGCAGTTGTTGCACACGCTCGGCCAGCCGCTGGAGCCCGGTGAGTTTCTCTGGGTGCACCTGAACCTGGCCCACGCAGCCTGCGAGCGCTGGCTGCGCACCCACCTGCAGTTGCCCGACGCTTTCTTCGAAACGCTGCGCGAAGGTTCCCGCTCGACCCGCATCGAGCACGCCGACTCAGCACTGCTGGCAGTGGTCAACGATGTGGTGTTCAACTTCGGCCTGGTGTCGTCGGACATTTCCACGCTGTGGGCCTGTGCCAGCAGCCAGTTGCTGGTGAGTGCGCGACTGCAGCCGTTGCACTCGGTGGACAAGCTGCGTTCGTCGGTCAAGCAGGGTGAGCGTTTTCATTCGTCCATCGAACTGTTGGTCCACCTGCTGCGTGACCAGGGCGATGTGCTGACCCAGATCGTGCGTGAAACCACCACCAGCGTCGATCGCATCGAAGACCAGTTGCTGTCCCAGCGCCTAAGCGACAACCGTGCCGAGCTGGGCAGCATGCGCCGGGTTCTGGTGCGCTTGCAGCGCCTGCTGGCGCTGGAGCCGGGGGCGCTGTTGCGCTTGCTCAACCGCCCGCCGGAGTGGCTGAAGGAACAGGACATACGCCAACTGCGTGCCGCCACTGAAGAGTTCACCCTGGTGATCAGCGACCTCACCGCCCTGGGCGAGCGGATCAAGCTGCTGCAGGAAGAAATCGCCGCCAAGGTCAACGAACAGACCAACCGCACTTTGTTCACCCTGACCGTGGTAACGGTGCTGGCGCTGCCGATCAACATCATCGCGGGCTTCTTCGGCATGAACGTGGGTGGCGTGCCGCTGGCGGAAAACCCCCATGGCTTCTGGGTGCTGGTTGCCCTGGTGGCGACCTTCACCGTGCTGGTTGGGCGCTGGGCGTTTCGCAAGCGCCGGGAATACTAAAACTGGGCAGGCACAGAACAAGCGAACCGACTGACGGTCGCTCCCACCCTTCATCCTTGCCTACGCTGATACTCCCAACCCGCTGAAGCAAGGAGATCCACCGTGAGCTTCCAATACAAGCGTCTGGACAAGAACAACGCCGCCGTGCTGCTGGTCGACCACCAGACCGGCCTGCTCTCGCTGGTAAGGGACATCGACCCGACCGCTTCAAGAACAATGTGCTGGCCCTCTCGGACCTGGCCAAGTACTTCAAGCTGCCGACCATCCTTACCACCAGCTTCGAGACCGGCCCCAACGGCCCGCTGGTGCCGGAACTGAAAGAGCAGTTCCCCAACGCCCCCTACATTGCACGCCCCGGCAACATCAACGCCTGGGACAACGAAGACTTCGTCAAAGCAGTCAAAGCCACCGGCAAGAAGCAGTTGCTGATCGCCGGTGTCGTCACTGAAGTGTGTGTGGCCTTCCCGGCCTTGTCGGCACTGGAGGAGGGCTTCGAAGTATTCGTTGTCACCGATGCATCAGGCACCTTCAACGAACTGACCCGAGATTCGGCCTGGCGGCGCATGGAGGCTGCGGGGGCGCAGCTGATGACCTGGTTCGGCGTGGCCTGCGAGCTGCACCGTGACTGGCGCAATGACATCGAGGGGCTGGGTACCCTGTTCTCCAACCATATCCCCGACTACCGCAACTTGATGACCAGTTACAACAAGCTGGCCAAATAGCGCCACCCGGCGGGGCTGCACGGCAGCCCCCGCATCAATCTGCAAGCGAAGCGGCAAACCGTCATGAATCGACCATACTGACTCTTCATTCGCCTTCAGGAGAGTGTCATGTCGAAGCCGTCCAGGAAGAAACCCACCCAGGAACAGCCAGAAAAACTGGGCGGCAAGGCCTACGAAAAAGCGCTCAGGAACCTGCATGTAGAGCTGGTGAAGCTGCAGGAGTGGGTGGTGGCCAAGGGCTTGAAGGTATGCATTGTCTTCGAAGGCCGCGATGGCGCCGGCAAGGGCGGCACCATCAAGGCCATTACCGAGCGCGTCAGCCCGCGGGTGTTTCGTGTGGTGGCGCTGCCGGCGCCGACCGAACGGGAAAAATCCCAGATGTACCTGCAGCGCTACCTGGGCCACTTGCCTGCGGCAGGCGAAGTGGTGATCTTCGATCGCAGTTGGTACAACCGCGCAGGGGTGGAGCGGGTAATGGGCTTCTGCTCCGATGAGCAAGTGGATAAGTTCCTGTCCGGTGTGCCGGTGTTTGAAAAGGTCATGGTCGAGTCGGGGATCATCCTCATCAAGTACTGGCTTGAAGTCAGCGCCGAAGAGCAAACCCGGCGCTTGCAGGATCGCATCACCGACGGCCGCAAACTGTGGAAGCTGTCGCCGATGGACCTCAAGTCGTACACCCGCTGGGATGACTATACCCAGGCGCGTGACGACATGTTCCAGGCCTCGGATACCGCTTGGGCGCCGTGGTTCATGGCGCACTCCAACGACAAACGTCGCGCTCGGCTGAACATCATCAGCCATCTGCTCAGCCGTATTCCCTACAAAGACATCACCCGCGAGCAGCTGGTGAAGCTGCCCAAACGCGGCAAGATCGGCAAGTACAAGGCTGTGGCCTACCCGTTCAAGGTCGTCGAAGAACGCTTCTGAACCCCTTCCTACGGGAAGCTGCGAAGGTACGAGCTCATGCCTCATGACGGCAGCCTGCTGCAGGCGACGGTGGTGTTCCTGTTGGCCGTGGTGCTTCTGGTACCGCTGGCGCAACGTCTGAAAATGGGGGCGGTACCGGGTTATCTGTTGGCGGGTATCCTGATTGGCCCGTCGGTGCTTGGGCTGCTCGGCAACCCGGACAACGTGGCGCGGCTGTCGGAAATGGGCGTGGTCATGTTGCTGTTCGTGATTGGCCTGGAGCTGTCCCCACGGCGTCTGTGGACCATGCGCCGGGCGCTGTTTGGCGTCGGCAGCTTGCAGGTGGGGCTTACCGCCGTGCTGCTTGGGCTGCTGGCGTATGGGGTGTTCGACCAATCCAGGGCCGCTGCGATCGTGCTGGGCCTGGGCCTGGCGCTGTCGTCCACCGCCTTTGGCTTGCAGGTACTGGCCGAACGCAAGGACCTGGGCAAGCCTCACGGCCGTCTGGCCGTGGCCATTCTGCTGTTCCAGGACATTGCCGCCATTCCCCTGATTGCTGTGGTGCCGTTGCTCGGTGGTGATGTCAGCACCGCCGACGAAGGTGCCTGGCCGTTGCTGGCCGTGGCTGTTGGCATTGGTGTGCTGATTGTTTTTGGCCGTTATCTGTTGACCCCGGTATTCAAGTGGACGGTGGGGTCGGGTCTGCCTGAGCTGTCGACCGCCACGGCTTTGCTGGTGGTGCTGGGCACCGCCTGGTTGATGGAGCACGTGGGTGTTTCGATGGCGCTGGGGGCCTTTCTGGCCGGCGTGCTGATGGCCGAGTCGCCCTTTCGCCACGAACTGGAAACCCAGATCGAGCCAATCAAAGGCCTGCTGCTGGGGCTGTTCTTCGTTGGCGTGGGCATGAGTGCCGACCTGCGCCTGCTGTTCGGCATGCCGCTGATGGTGTTGGGGCTCACCTTGCTGCTGGTCGCCATCAAGCTGCCCTTGTTGTATGGCCTGGGGCGCACGCTCGGTGGGCTCAACAAGGCACAGGCGCTCTGCCTGGGCGTAGTGCTGGCCTCGGGGGGCGAGTTCGCCTTCGTGGTGTTCAAGCTGGCGCTGGACCATCAGGTCCTCACCCAGCAGGTGCACGACCTGCTGGTACTGGCCATCACCTTGTCGATGGCCGTGGTGCCCTTGGTAATGATGGCCTTGGCGCGGCAGCTACGCGACGACAGCCCCGTGCAGGTATCCCCTGAAACGGGCCAGTGAATTGCGCCTGGCTGGTGCATTGAATGTCGGGAGGTGGATCATGCAGTCGAGTTTCAAGCTGGACAGCGCCCTGTCGCGGGGCTTGCTCGATGTACTCATCAAGGCCGGCCTGGTGGCAGCCTTGGTGATCTTCTCCTTCCAGGTATTCCAACCGTTCCTGGAATTGATGCTGTGGGCGGTGATCCTGGCGGTCACGTTGTACCCGTTGCATTGCCGTATCCAGCGCCGCACTGGGCTCAAGCAAGGCTATGCGGCGACGCTGGTGGTGCTGCTGGTACTGGTGGTGCTGTTGGTGCCGATCTACCTGGTCGTGATGTCCATTGGTGAATCGGTGGACAGCCTGGTGACCTTGCTCAAGAGCGGTGCCTGGAGCGTGCCGGTCCCACCTGACTCCGTGGCGAATTGGCCACTGATCGGGCCGAAGGTGCATGCGCTGTGGTTGGCGGCCTCCGAAAACATGGCCAGTGTACTGAATCAGTGGATGCCCCAGATCAAGGGTGCCGGGCTTACGGTACTGGGCGCTGCGGCCAGTGCCGGTGGGGCCTTCCTGCTGTTCATCGGCGCGATCATCATTTCCGGGGTCATCATGGCCTTCGGTGAACGCGGTGAAGTCGCAGCGCAGCGTATTGCCATGCGGGTTTCGGGCGAAGAGCGCGGTAAGCCCTTGGCCACGCTGTGCACCGCTACCATTCGCGCGGTGGCGCAAGGCGTGATCGGCATTGCGTTCATCCAAATGCTGTTGATCGGTGTCGGTTTCGTCATCAAAGGCGTACCAGGGGCAGGGATGCTGGCCATCGTCATCCTCATGCTTGGGATTGCCCAAGCCCCGGCCACGTTGGTCACGGTGCCGGTAATCATTTATGTATTCAACACCGAAGGCTTCACGGTGGCGGCCATCGTTTTTGCCGTCTACACCTTCGTCGCCGGCCTTGCCGATAACGTGCTCAAACCGATGCTGCTGGGGCGCGGGTCGATGTGCCGATGCCGGTGGTGCTGATTGGGGCACTGGGCGGCATGGTGGTCAAAGGCATCATCGGGTTGTTCATTGGCCCGGTAATCCTAGGCGTGACCTACGTGTTGTTCTGGCAATGGGTTGCGCTGCAGGTGCCGGAGCAACCGGCACCCCCCGCCGCCTGAGCCATGCCCAACTGCTGCTATGGCCTGGGGTTGCTGATGCTGCTGGCTGGTTGCACCCAGGTCGGCCCCGATTTCGAAAAGCCCCAGGCCCCGTGGCTGGACGGCTGGAGCACACCCATGCTGGAACAGGCAGGGCGTAGCGCCACCACCCCTGACCTGCGCCAGTGGTGGGCGGTGTTTGCCGACCCGATGCTGGACGCGCTGATTGCCGAGGCCGACGCCAACAACACCAACCTGCGCGTGGCTGGCCTGCGTATCGCTGAAGCTCGTGCGCAATTGGCCATCGTGCAGACCGGGCGTTATCCACAGCTGCAGCAACTGAGCGCGCAGAGCCTGTACCTGAAGCAGAACCAGTCCGGTACTGCCACCGCCCGTGATTCGGTGTTCTGGCAATCCAGCGTCGGCTTCGACATTGGCTGGGAGATCGACTTCTGGGGCCGCTTCAGTCGCGCCATCGAAAGCGCAGATGCCCTCTACTTCGCCTCCCAGGCCAACTACGCCGACGCCATGTTGCTGCTGCGTGCGCAAGTGGCCGACACTTACTTTGCCCTGCGTACCGCCGAGGCGCGGCTGGATATCGCGCAAGAGAACGCCAAGCGCCAGGCGCGTAGCCTGGAGATCACCGAGCGGCTTTTCCGCCACGGCGAACATGACGAACTCGACTGGCAGCAGGCGCGTACTCAATACCTGGCGACCCTGGCCACCATCCCTGAATTCGAGAATCAGCTCAACGCCCTGCGCAATGTGTTGTGCTCATTGCTGGGCCGCCCGCCCGGGCCGCTGCCGCAGTTGCAGGCCGGTCATGGCCAGCTGCCGCTGCCAGAGCGCGCAATATTGCAGGACGTGCCTGCCAACCTGCTGCAGCGCCGGCCAGACATTCGCGCCGCCGAGCAGGCAGTGGCGGCGCAGTCGGCGCTGGTCGGGGTGGCCGAGGCCGATCTTTATCCACAACTGAGCCTGCTTGGCAGTATCGGCTGGACCTTTCTTTCGGCCAGTCACCTGCCCAACACTTTCGACCTGGCGGCAGGGCCGAGCCTGATCTGGAACCCGTTCGACTACGGCCGGCGCAAAAATGCCGTGCGGGTGGAAGATGCCCGCTTGCAGCAACTGATCGAGCTGTACCAACAGGGTGTGCGCGAAGCCGCCCGTGAAGCCGACGACGCTGCCAGCGGTCTGGTGCGCTCGCTGCAAAGTGCAACCATTCGCGACCAGGCTTCCCAGGCGGCGCAACGCTCGCTGACCCTGGCCAGCTCGCAGTACCGCGAAGGCTTCGCCGACTTCCAGCGGGTGCTCGATGCCCAGCAACTGCTGTTGCAGCAACAGGATGGTTACCTGGTCAGCCGTGGCAACGCGGTCAGCAGCCTGGTGACGTTGTACAAGGCCCTGGGCGGAGGCTGGGACACCCGCCGCGCGCCGATCGACCCGGCCACCCGCCAGCACATGCAGCAACGCACCGACTGGGCGAGCTGCTCGACGTGCCAGCCTCCAGCGCACATGCACAAGGTGAAACCGAATGAGCGACACCAGGCCAGCGCCGCCCCCGTCAGCCCCTGATCGCGGTATGCGCTGGGTGCTGTTGCTAATTGCCGTGAGCCTGCTTTGGTACCTGCTGGCGGACCGCTTCACGCCATACACCCAGCAGGCACGCCTGCAGGCCTACGTGGTGCCGGTGGCCGCCGAAGTGGCCGGGCAGATCAAGCGTGTGGCCGTCGGCAACAACCAGGAAGTGCGCCAGGGCGATGTGCTGTTCGAACTCGACCAAGAACAGTACCGCATTGCCTTGGCCCGCGCCGAAGCCGATCTCGATACCGTGCGCCGGCAGATCGGCGCCAGTACCGCTGGCATCGACTCCGCTCAGGCTGCGCTCGTGGCGGCCCAGGCCAATGAGCGCAAGGCGCGGCAGGACGCAGAACGCCTCAAGCGGCTGATTGACGAAGACCCCGGCACGGTATCGGTGCGCCGCCTGGAAGGCGCACAGGCCACCCGTGACCAGGCCATAAGCCAAGTGGCGGCGGCCCGTGCTGAAGTGGTGCGCGCCCGTGAACAGCAGGGCGGTGCACAGGAGGACAATGCCCAGCTGCGCAGTGCAGCGGCCAACGTGGAAAAGGCCCGCCTGGACCTTGCCCGTACCGTGGTACGCGCTGATGCGAACGGGTTGATCACCGACTTGCGCACCGACGTTGGCCACTATGTCGGGGCGGGCAGCCCGATGATGACCCTGATCAGTATTCATGACGTGTGGATAAGTGCCGACATGACCGAGAACAACCTCGGTCGGCTGCGCCCCGACACGCCGGTGCTGGTGGTGCTCGACGCGCTGCCCGGCACTGTGTTGAAGGGGCGTATACGCAGCATTGGCTACGGTGTGAGCGTGGGCCAGCCTGCAGCGCCGGGTACGCTGCCGACCGTGCAGAACAGCCGCGAGTGGCTGCGTTCGGCGCAGCGCTTCCCGGTGATCGTCGAGCTGGAGCGCGACCAGCTTCAGGACAAGACCGTGCTGCGGGTCGGTGGCCAGGCCGAGGTCATGGCCTTGCCCGGCGAAGGCAACCCCCTGAACCTGCTGGGCCGGTTGTTCATGTGGCTGATGAGCTGGCTGTCATATGCCTATTGAGCTGCGCCGCCTGCGCGCCCTGCGCCTGGCCTGGGGCGTGGCACTGTGCCTGGCAGTGAGCTTTGGTATCGGCTTGCCGGTGCCGATCCTGGCACCTGTGTTTGCAGTATTGCTGCTCGCCATGCGCAGTCAGCCACTGCCCCTGCGTGCGGCGCCGGCCCTGGCGCTGCTGGTGCTGCTAAGTTGCGGCAGCGGTCTGCTGCTTATTCCGCTGTTGCGCCATGCCCCAACGGCTGGCGTGTTGCTGGTGGGGGTGGGGGTTTTCCTGACATTGCGCTATGCGTTGAAGGGGGGCAACGGCCTGCTGGCCAACCTGCTGGTGGTCGGCCTGACCATGATTGCTGCTGCCGGCACCAGCGATTTCACATTGGCGCTTTCGGTAGTCGAAGCGCTGGCCAAGGGCATGCTGCTGGCGGTGCTGGGCACGACAGTGGCGCATGTGCTGTTTCCCGAGCCAGCCGATGCGCCGGCACAACCGGCGGCGGCGCTGCTGGCCAGCGAGCATGTCAGCTGGGTGGCGCTGCGGGCCACACTGATCGTGATGCCGGCCTTTCTCCTGGCGTTGATCGCGCCGGACCAGTACATGCCACTGATCATGAAAGCCGTGAGCGTTGGGCAGCAGGCCGGCGAAACCCGTGCGCGGCACGCCAGCCGAGAGCTGATCGGTTCAACCTTGCTTGCTGGGGTGTTGGCGATAGTGTTGTGGGGGGCGTTGAGCCTGTACGTGCACCTGTGGATGTTCTTCCTGTGGGTACTGCTGTTCGCGCTCTGGCAGGCGCGACGGCTGTACCAGGCCGTGTCGAACCGGCAGAGCCCGGCTTATTGGGTGAGCTGCCTGACGACAATGCTGATCCTGTTAGGGCAGTCGGTGCAGGACAGTGCCGGCGGGCAGGACGTTTACCGCGCCTTTGCCGTGCGCATGGCACTGTTTCTGGCGGTGTCGGTGTATGCCAGTGCCATGCTTATCTGGATTGACCGGTTTCGGCTTCGGGTACGGGCTGTTTAGTTCCTCTGTCAGGGCTGCCAATCGACCCCACTCTCTTCCAGATAGGCATCCACTGCCGCGCCCACTGTAGGGTGAAAAGCCCTCTCTCCCATATGCTCGAACAACCCGAATCGCCGCATCTTGTCCTTCACCGGGTCCTTCATTTCGGCAAACTGCAACTCCACCCCCCGTGCCTCCAGCGCTCGGTCCAGCTCGGCCAGCATGTCCGCCGAGGTGATGTCGATACTGGTCACCGGTTCCGCCGCAATTATCAGCCGCTGCACCGGCGTCGGCGACGCGTCCACCGCCGCCATCACTGTGCTCTGGAACTGCTCGGCATTGGCAAAGAACAGCGGCGCGTCCCAGCGCAGCAGCACCAGCCCCGGAATACGCCGGGCCTGTGGATAACGCTGCACGTCATGGTAACCACGCAGCCCATCGGCACGCCCGAGCACCGCGTGGTGCGGCCGCCAGCCGTCCCACAGGAACTCGATCACCGACACCGCCACGGCAATGCAGATACCGGGAATGGCGCCGAACACCGCCACACCGACAAAGCAGGTGATCGACAGCCAGAATTCCCACTGCTGCATGCGGAAAATACGCTTGAGGTCGGCGAACTCGAACAGCCCCAGCGCAGCGGCAATGACCACCGCAGCCAGCGCGCTGTTGGGCAGGTGCTGCATCAGATTGGGCGCTACCAGCAGCAACAGGGTTACTGCCAGCGCGCCGATGATGCCGGTGAGCTGGGTCTGCGAGCCGGCGGCTTCGGCCACCGGTGTGCGTGACGAACTGCTGCTGATCGGGATGCCTTGGAACAGCCCCGAAGCCAGGTTGGCCACGCCCAGGCCGAACATCTCCTGGTTGGGGTTTACCGGCATTTTCAGGCGTGCGGCATAAGAGCGTGACAGTACGCTGGTGTCGGCGAACGACACCAGCGCCACGGCAACCCCGCCCAGTATCACTTCGACCAGGTCGATGTCGGTTACCCAGGGAAGACGAAGCTGGGCAGGCCCTGGGGCAATTGCCCGAGTACCTTGACGCCCATTTGGTCGAGATTGAACAGGCTTACTGCCAGCGTCGCCAACACCACGGCGATCAAGATGCCTGGCAGGCGCTTGAACGGTTTGAGCAGCAGGATCAGCGCCAGGCTACCGGCGCCCACGACGAAGCTTGGCCAGTGCCCCTGGCCGGCGAACAGCGCCTGGCCCAAGTGCCAAAGGTCGCGCAAGGGCCCCTCACTGTCGACTTTGAGGCCGAACAGCTTGGGCAACTGGCTGATCAATACGGTGAGGGCGATGCCGTTCATGTAGCCGTAGCGGATCGGCTTGGACAGCAGCTCGGTGATAAAGCCCAGGCGCAGCAACCCGGCAACCACACAGAACGCCCCGGCGACCAGCGCCATCATGCTGGCGATTGCGATCGCCCGCTGCGGGTCGCTGGCAGCGTACTGCACCACCACTGCCAGGATCGGCGCGGCCAGCGCCGAGTCCGGCCCCAGCACCAGGATGCGGCTGGGGCCGAACAGGGCATAGGCCAGCAGCGGGATGATGGTGGCGTACAGCCCATAGATACCGGGGACGCCGGACGCTTCGGCGTAGGCGATGCCCACGGGTACCAGCATGGTGGTGAGCACCAGGCCGGCGGCGATGTCCTTGGGTAACCAGGCCGCTTTGTAGTGGAGCAGGGTGACCAGGCCGGGCATCCAGCGTTGCCAGTCGAAGCGTGTGGTGTCGGGCATGGTGCGGGCTCTGGAGAAGGAGGGGGCTCAATCACAGAATAGGTGTTGGCGCCGGGTAGCGCTTCCCGCGTCTCGCCTATAAAATGCGATAAATTCTCATTAGCTTTTGGTCCTGCCCGTGTCCGCATCCCACACCAGCAAGCTGGGTTTGTTTTTCAGCGATCACCACCGCTGGTTGCTGCGGCATGTGCAACGGCAACTGAGCAACCGCCCAGACGCCGAGGACACGGCTGCCGAAACCTTCTGCCAGCTGCTTGCCGCACGGGTCGACCCAGCGGCCATCGAGCAGCCGCGCGCCTACCTCTCGACCATTGCCAGGCGACTGATTTCCGACCGCCATCGCCGCCGACGCCTGGAGCAGGCCTACCTGGAGCGGCTGATGCTGCTGCCTGAAACGCTGGCGCCCTCGCCGGAAGAAACCCACCTGCTGCTGGAAGCCCTGCACGCCATCGACCGCAGCCTGGCAGGGCTGCCGCTGGTGGTGAAGAAGGCGTTTCTCATGAGCCAGCTCGATGGCCTGGCCTATGCGGAAATTGGTCGGCGCCTGGGCGTATCCGAACGTACGGTTGGCCGCTACATGACCCAGGCCTTGCGCCAGTGTTACCTGAGCGGGGCGCAAGCATGAGCCGGCGCGTATTGAACCCTGCCGCCGAACAGGCAGTCGCGTGGATGGTGCGCCTGCGCTCCGGGCGAGACGATGCCCGGCAACAGGCGCTTTTTCAGCAGTGGCTGGGTGATGACCCGGCCAACGTCCATGCCTGGGAGCAATTGCAACGTGGCTTGGGCGAGCACTTCGAGGTTGTGCGCCGAGCTCCTGGCGCTTTGCGCGATACCTTGCTGCAGCCGGAAGTCGGTCGGCGCGATGTGTTGCGGGCAATGGCCGGGCTTTCTGTGCTGGGTGGCAGTTTGTGGTTCGCCGCCAGCAGCGATACCGGCCAGGCATTGACGGCCGATTTGCGTACAGGCACCGGCGAACGTCGCAGCCTGACGTTGGCTGATGGCAGCCGGCTGACATTGAATGCCGACAGTGCGGTCGACCTCGCCTTCTCCGGCAGCCGTCGGCTGGTGCGCTTGCGCAGGGGAGGGCTGGTGGTGCAGGTGGCTGCAGACCCGAGCCGTCCGTTCATCGTGCGTAGCGAGCAAGGTGATGTGCGCGCACTGGGTACGCGTTTTCTGGTCGAGCAACTGGCCGACGCCACCCGCGTGGTGGTGCTGGAGCACGCCGTGCGCGCTTCGTTGCCCAATGGCACCGAGCTGGACTTGGCAGAGGGTCAGGCAGCGTTGTTGCATGCGCAGCGCATCGAGCCACTGACGGCGGGGCAGGCCTACCGCGCCGACTGGGTGCAAGGTCACCTCAGTGTGCTGGACGAGCCCCTGGCGTTGGTTATCGATGCCTTGCGCCCGTATCGCCCGGGGTTCGTCCGTGTCAGCCCGCAGGTGCGCAACCTGCGGGTACAGGGGGTGTTCCCGCTGGATGACAGCGAGCGCACCTTGGCTGCCCTTGAAGAGACGATGCCGATCAGCGTGAAACGCTACGGTGCCTGGCTGACCTTGATCGAAGCGCGCTGAGCGGGCTGCTTTCGAATGAAAATTTTTATCATTCGTGTCCGGTTTTTCTTGCTCGTCCCACCTCTCTCCTGACAACAGCAAAAATTCAGGAGTATCCACGTGTTCAAACCTTGGCCCCTCGCCCTTGCCATCGTGCTGGCAACCGCACCAACGGCCGTCGTCCAGGCGCAAGGATCTGCGCAGCAACAGCTGCAGCGTTTCGACCTGCCGGCCGCCAGCCTGGCGCAAACCCTCAACACCATCGCCCGCCAAGGTGGGCAGGTGATGTCGCTGGACCCGGCTCTGGTCGTCGGCAAGCAGGCCCCCGCGATCCAGGGTGAGATGAGTGCCTTGCAAGCCGTGCAGCAGGCGCTGGTGGGCAGCGGCCTGCAACTGATCGTCACTGGCAGCGGCACCTTCAGTGTGGTGCCGACGGTGGACGCCAAGGGCGCGCTGGAACTGGGTGCTACCAACATCAACAGCGTGGGGCTGGGCGAAACCACCGAGGGTTCTGGCTCGTACACCACCGGCGCCGTGACGATCGGCAAGACCCCTCAGTCGCTGCGCCGTACACCGCAGTCGGTGACCGTGGTTACGCGCAAACTGATGGACGACAAGAACCTGGTCTCACTGGACCAGGTGATGGCCCAGACCACAGGCATTACCCGCGCCAACCGTGGCTACGGCAACCATCACTTCAGCTCCCGGGGTTTCGACATCACCGACGACAGTTACATGGTCGACGGCGTGGCCGGGCAGGCCTACGCCTACACCGGCTGGATGATCCCCGACATGGCGGTGTTCGACCGTGTCGAGGTACTGCGAGGCGCCTCGGGCCTGTTGGTAGGGGCGGGCAACCCAGGCGGTGCGGTCAACCTGGTGCGTAAGCGCCCGACGTCGGAGCCACGTTTCTCCGTGACCACCCGTGCCGGCTCCTGGGACAATTACCGGCTGGACCTGGACGCCAGTGGCAGGCTGAACCCGCAAGGTTCTCTGCGCGGCCGCGTGGTGGCGTCCTACGAGGACCGTGGTTACTTCACCGATGTCAGCAAGTCCAAGCGGCCGTTGCTGTACGGCATAGTCGAAGGCGACCTGAGCGACGCCACTACCATTGCTTTGGGTTTGCGCCGGCAGACTTCGCGCATTGACGGCTACAGCGTGCTGGGCTTGCCGAACAACCCGGATGGCAGCAACCCGCACCTCAAGCGTTCCACCTTCCTGGGCCAGGACTGGGCCACGCTGCAGACCCGCACCGACGAAGTGTTCGCCGACCTCAATCACCGTTTCACCGACAACTGGAGCGGCAAGCTGGCGCTGTCGCACTCCGAAAGCAGTTACAACCGCAGCGCCATCGAATGGAGCGCAGAGGACACGCTGGAGTACGGCAGCCCCACTGGGCCGATAATCAACGACACCAGCTTTCACAAGTTCGATGTCACCGCCAACGCGGTGGACGGCCACCTGGACGGCGAGTTCGAAGCGTTTGGCCTGAGCCATCAGCTGTCGCTGGGGGCCAACTGGTCCCGGCGCAAGATGAATGACAAGGACGCCACTGTAAAGCTCGACAGCCCCATCCCGCTCAATGTGTTCGACCCGGACCACAGCATTGTCCCAGAACCTTCGCGACAGGGATGGGACTACAAGGAAGACACCTTCGATACCCGTTACGGCACCTACCTCAATGCCCGCCTGCACATGACCGAGGACCTCAGCCTGGTGCTGGGCGGGCGCCTGAGTTGGTACAAGACCGAGGCCTGGAGTGGCGGGCTGAAAAGCACCAATGAACAGAAGCACGAGTTCACGCCTTTCGTTGGTGCCATCTACGACCTGAACAACAACTGGTCTCTGTACGCCAGCTATGCCGATATCTTCATGCCCAGGCCAGTTACCGCAGTGCGGGTGGCAAGATGCTTGACCCCGCTATCGGTTCCAACTACGAAACCGGCATCAAGGGCGAGTTGTTCGACAAGCGTCTGAACCTGTCCTTTGCGCTGTTCTATATCGAACAGGAGGACGTCGCCGCTCGCGACTATGCCAATGATGGCAACTGTCCCACAGACGTTGCAGGCCGTTGTTACGTGAACAGCGATGGCATCAGCCGCAGCAAGGGCTTCGAGGCAGAGGCCAGCGGTGAGTTGCTGCCGGGCTTGCAGGTGGCGGCGGGTTATACCTTCAACACCACGCAGTCGGAGACTGGCGGGCCGATCTCGGCACAAACGCCCAAGCATCTGCTGCGGGTGAACACCAACTACACCCTGCCGGGTGAGTGGAACCGCCTCAGTGTCGGCGGTGGTGTGTCGGCCCAGTCCCATTACTACGACGCTTACAATGGCGTGAGCAACAGCGGCCGGGCGGTGTTCGATGCACGGGCGGCGTACAAGCTCGACCAGCACTGGACGGTGGGCGTGGACGTGGAGAACCTGCTGGACCGCAAGTATTTCGACTCGACCGGTTACTGGACCCGCGGCACTACTTACGGCGCGCCGCGTAGCTACATGCTGACCTTGCGTGGGGATTTCTGAAGCTCGCCGCAAACACCCCCCTGAATTGCGCGCCTGATGTTGGACACAAATCCAACCTCAGGTTGCGCCTTCATCCACAGCCGTCGCTATCAGAAAATCGATTAATGCCCGGCTGGCCGCCGACAGTTGGCGATGCGGCGGATAAATGATCGAGAAAGGCCGTCGGGCACCTTCGTAGTCCTCCAACAAACGCTCCAGCCGGCCCTGCTGCAAGCGTTCGGCGACGATGAACTCGTAAGTCTGACAGATCCCGACACCCTGATCGGCCAGTGAGATGCAACCCAGCACATCGTCCGCCACCACCGGATTTCCCTGCGGTATGAAGCATATTTCCTCCTCACCTTGGCGGAACTGCCAAACGCCTGGCCGGCCGTTGCTGGGCATTACGAAAGGCAGGCAGTTGTGTCCGGCCAAATCTGCTATGGATTGCGGCCTGCCGGCACGCGAGATGTAGGCCGGCGCCGCCACCAGGCAAAGCCGAGCTTCCTCCAACCGACGCGCCACCAGGGCGCTATCCGGCAAGACGCCAAGACGAATGGCCAGGTCATACCCTTCGGCCACCAAGTCGACATTACGATTGGTGATGCTCAACTCGACCTGTACTTTCGGATAACGCAGCGCGAAGGTTGCCAGCATGGCCGGCAACCGGTGATGCCCATAGGTGGTCGGCGCGCTCAGGCGCACACGGCCCTGCACCTCGCCTTGGCCGCTCAGTGCTCGCTCCGCGCTGGCGATCTGTTGAAACGCAGTGCGGGCCTGCTCGATGTATTCCAGGCCACTGTCAGTGACGCTCAATCGACGCGTGGTGCGGCGTAGCAACTGCACCCCTAGGTGTGCCTCAAGCCGTGAAATCGCCCGACTAACCACGGAGGGTGTGGTGGCGAGGGCCACCGCTGCCGCGCTGAGCGAGCCACGCTCTACTACCTCCAGCAGCGCCTCGACATCCCCTAGGTGACCAAACCGTCGCGCCATCTTGTTCTCCAGAGCAAAACTGCTTTCCCACGCCCCCAATTTATCGCCTGGTTGATCATCAATAAAGTGTCCATCAGGGCACGGCATCCGGCTTGTGCATGAATGGGAGAAAATGCGATGGGGACTTACCGACGACTGATCCTGGCTGCTGTCATTGGCAGCGTGAGCTTGGGCGCCCACGCGGCTAACGTGCTGGTGGTGCTGTCCGACGAGAGCCACCTAGGCCTGCGCGATGGTAAGGCCTTCGCCACCGGCTTCTACCTCAACGAGCTGCTGGAGCCGACCAAAATGCTGCTCGACGCAGGCCACCAAGTGACCTTCGCCACTCCCCTCGGCCGTGCGCCTACTCTGGACCGCAGCTCGGCCAGCGCCCAGTACTTCGGTAACGATCCGAAGCAATTGGAGCAATACCAGGCGCTGCTGGACCAGTTGCAGCTCACTTCTGCGGAGCATTCGCCGGTGATAAGCCTGGCCCGTGTGGAGCAGATTGGCTATGGGACGTTCGATGCAGTCTACGTGCCTGGCGGCCATGCCCCGATGCAAGACCTACTCGCCGACCCGGCCCTAGGTCGTCTGCTTCGTGCATTTCACGCCGAGGGCAAAACCACCGCGTTGCTCTGCCACGGTCCCATTGCTCTGCTCTCCGCGCTGGACCAGCCGCGCAAGTTGATCCAGGCACTGGAGAGCGGGAGCCGGACAGCGATGCCCGACGACTGGATCTATTCTGGCTACCGCATGACGGTCATCAGCAACCAGGAGGAAGAACAGGCCAAGGGCCTGCTCGGCGGGGGCAGATGAAGTTCTATCCGCAGACCGCCCTGGAGCGCGCGGGCGGGCAGTATCAGAGCAACCAGTCGCCCTGGACGCCTAATGTTGTCATCGACCGTGAATTGATAACCGGGCAGAACCCGGCATCAGCGACGCAGGTGGCCCAGGCTGTTTTGCATCGTCTGCAGAAACACTGATCAACAGGGGCATGCCATGACGCAACGTACCTTTTTGATTACCGGAGCCAGCAAGGGCATCGGCCGGGCAATTTCCGAACAACTGGTGGAACAGGGCCATCAGATCGTTGGTATTGCTCGCCAAGCAGGGGATACCAGCTTCCCCGGCGAACTGATCGCCGCGGACCTGAGCGACTCAATGCGTTTGTTTGCGATGCTGGCGGAGCTGACCAAGCACTACGCGTTCGACGGCGTAGTGAACAACGTCGGTTTGGTCCGTCCGCAGATGCTGGGCGAAATTGACTTGGCAAGCTTCGATGAAGTTATGCGGGTTAACTTGCACCCTGCGTTGCAGGCGACCCAAGCGTTGCTGCCAGGGATGCGCAAGCGCGGTTGGGGGCGCGTAGTGAATATCTCCAGCCTGACCGTGCTCGGTATTCGCCAGCGCACTTCCTACGCGGCTGCCAAGGCAGCGTTGGTCAGCTTCACTCGCAGTTGGGCGCTGGAACTGGCGCAGACCGGAATTACGGTCAATGCGGTCGCTCCAGGGCCGATCGAGACCGAACTGTTCCGCGGCGGCAATCCGCTGGGCAGCGCAGGCGAAGCTGCCTATATCGCCGCGGTGCCGATGGGGCGGCTCGGGCAGCCACAAGAAGTCGCTTCGGCAGTGGCCTTCCTGCTTGGGGAGAGCAGTGCCTTCATTACTGGGCAGACAATTTACGTTGACGGTGGCGCATCTATCGGTCGCAGCGGTCTTTGACAACAGAGCCAGGGCGCTGATCGTGCGAAGTGCCATCTCGGCAGCGACCTTGCCCACCCTGAGAGCCAAGGCAAGCGGCAGCCTTGGCGGCCTAGGTGAGCCCATAACCTGCTCTTAATCCAAACGCCTCAGCCTTGCCAAAATTTTAAGCCCCCTGGGCGCGCCAAGTGACAGGCCTACCCAGTTCCATGCCCGCACAGATGAAGAAAACGACCAACACGGTTGGAGGCTACACACATGTTGATCCACTGGAGCTTTGACCCTGTCCTGGTGACTTTGGGGCCCTTCTCTATCCGCTGGTACGGGGTACTTTTCGTCGGCGCATTCCTGGGGGCACAAAGAATACTCAGAGGCATCTTCAATGCTGAGGGCATCAACCCAGATTACGCAGAGCGGTTGTTTTACTGCGCGCTGGTCGGTGCCATCGTGGGTGCACGACTTGTCCATTGCTTGTTTTACGACCCTGATTACTATCTCGCCAATCCGTGGGCGATCCTTCGTGTTTGGGAAGGAGGCCTAGCTAGCCACGGTGGAATGATCGGTGTACTGATTGGACTGTGGCTTGGATCTCGATCAGTGAAATCGGACATGCCCTTCCTCTGGCTGATCGACCGGGCAAGCCTTCCCGCAGCATTGGGAGCAGCGCTTGTACGAATCGGCAATTTTCTGAATTCTGAGATTCTGGGCAAGCCTACTTATTCAGATTGGGGCGTCGTATTTCAGTCCGTTGATGCCGTGCCACGCCATCCCGTTCAACTCTACGAAGCGCTAGCCTATCTGCTGACGTTCTTGGCTTTGCTGGGTTGTTACCAAAAATTCAAGCACCGCACTCCCCATGGCCTGCTGTTTGGCGTGTTTTTGACCCTGGTGTTTTCGGCACGCTTGATCCTCGAGTTTTTCAAGGAGCCGCAGGCCGCCTACGAAGCCCACCAACTGTTCAGCACAGGTCAGTACCTTAGCCTTCCAATGGCTTTGATAGGCGCAATACTGATTTGGTGGTCGATCGTGCATTCTGCAGGCGATCACAAGAGAATGGGTACGTCAGCACAGGCTTGACGAGCGGGCTTGGCTCCAGATTGAACAAGTGGCTACCCATGGAAATGCGGTAGCACGAATGTTCCCAACTCCTCCAGTGTCTCGTCCAAGGGGCGCCGGTTGTGCCGCAAATGGAGACCAATATGCGCCACGCCCGCCGCGCGCATGGCTTCGAGTTCGGCAATCAACCCCTTGCGCCCCACCTTGCAGCCGAAGCGGTGACGCTCCAGCGGCGCTTCGGGGCTTTCATCCAGGTCCAGGTGAATGAATGACACGTATGGCTTGTCTCCCGCCACCTCACGCCACACGCCTGCGCGATGTACGTGTTCGGTGGGGGTGCCAGGGTAGGCCAGCCAGCCGTCCAAGTGCTCGCCGACCCAGGCCGGGCTCTGTTGTGCCAGGCCCGCCACGAGGAGCGGTATAGGCTGGTGCGGCCTTGGGAGTACTTCGACGCCAGCCGGTAGATCGGCACTGCGCCACTCGCGCAACTGGGTGATTTGCTTTCGAAACACCTCGCCACGGTTATCGAAGTCGCGGCCGAACAGCGGGTACTCCACGGGTCGATCACCACTGGCCACTCCCAGTAGCAAGCGTCCGCCACTTAGCAGGTCGGCGCTGGCAGCCGCCTTCATGGTCAGCAACGGTTCGCGGATCGGTAATACCACTGCGGCGGTGCCGAGCAGGATGTTGCGGGTCACACCGGCCAGGAAACCTAGGTAGGTGAATACCTCGAATACCTGTGCGGCATCGCCGAACTTTGGATCGTACAAGGGCACGTCGCGTACCCAAAGTGCGCGGAATCCCAGGCGGTCAGCGAGGGTAGCCAAGCGTGCGTGGTGGGCGAGATCCGGTATCCCGAACGGTGTCCCTGCCCGCTGCCGAGACTGCTCGCGCACGCTGTTCCAATCGTTGTCCAACGGCAGTTCGAGGCCAATGCTCAGGCCTCCAGTAGTAAGTTTCTGCAAAGTAGAATTCATGGCTGGGGTTCGCAAGACAAGAAATGGCGGCCAGCCTATGGCAGCTCCAGCTTGTGCAGTAGACCCGGATAATTCAAATCAATTGTGAATTGAGGTCGTGAATGTCGCTGGGCTCCTTGTGAGGGGAGCAGCCTCACTTGTCAGTGATTCTAAAAACAGTTTTTACCCGTTGCCGTCTGCCCAGCCCCCATACCGCACGCTAATCTTTCCTATTTGTGCCCAAGGATCAGCAATGGCCCGACTTGACATCAACCGCTCCGGTGAACTGGAGGTGTTCGTGCGTGTCGTCCAGGCTGGAAGCTTCTCGGCAGCGGCGCGAGACCTGCGGATAACGCCCTCGGCGGTGAGCAAGCTTGTCGCACGCCTGGAAGGGCGGCTGGGGTCACGACTGTTCAACCGCTCGACCCGCCAGCTGAGCCTGACCCATGAAGGTCGCGCTTACTACGAGCGTGGCGTGGGGCTACTGGCCGATCTGGACGAATTGGAGCGCAACGTTGCCTCCCAGGATGCGCCACGAGGACGGGTGCGCATCAATGCCAACATGGCCTTCGGTTATCACTACCTGTTGCCGCTGGTCCCACTGCTCATCAAGCACTTGCCAGAAGTGAAGCTCGATCTGGTGCTGACCGACGAGGTGATCGACGTAGTCGGCCAGCGCACCGATATCGCTGTACGAGCAGGCCCCATGAAAAGCTCCAACCTGGTCGCTCGCAAGCTTGGCCAAACGCGCATGGTGATCGTGGGCGCGCCCGGCTATCTTCAGCTTCATGGTGTTCCAGACTGTCCCGCAGCGCTGCAGTGCCACAACCTGCTGACGGCCAACTATGCGCGAGCCTTCAATGGCTGGCCTTTGCAGGACGGGGGGCAGGTGATCAAAGTGGTTACGGCAGGCAACGTTCAGGCCAGTGATGGCGAAGCCTTGCGCCGCTTGGCGCTCAGTGGCACAGGGTTGGCGAGGTTGGCGGCGTTCCGGGTGCGTGAGGACATCGCCGAGGGGCGTCTGGTGCCGGTGATGGAGGCGTACAACCCAGGCGACCTGGAAGAAGTTCATGCAGTGTTCGTCGGCCAGGACGGCTATGTACCGCTGCGGGTTCGCGCGGTGCTGGATTTTCTCGTCGAGCACGTACACGTTCAATGACCGTGGCCGCGCGCCGGTCACGTTGGTCGAGGTACGCAATGTGAGCAGCCAGGCGATTCTCATGGGTGTCGATCTGGGTACCTCCAGCACCCGAGCCGTGGCCCTCGATGCCCAGGGCACTTTGCGTGGTGTCGCACGCGTGGGCGATGTGCCGATGGCGCAGAGGCCCGGGCAAGGCATGGCGCGGGAGGGGTTTCTCGATGCACCGCTGGCGGCCATCCGGCAAGCACTTGACGACGCCCGGGCGAGCCCGGCGCAGGTATCCGGGATCGCATTGTGTGGGCAGATGGCTGGACTCTGTGCGGTGGATGCCATGGGTGACCCCGCGACTTCCTGCGATGCCTGGCTCGACCTGTCCTGTGCCTCAAGCGTGGCCTTGTTGCGGTCGCATGAGCGGGAGATCGTGGCGCGTTCGGGCAGCCAACTGATCGCCAGCCATGGAGCCAGGTGGCTGCAGATCCGCCAGCAACAGCCAGATCTCTACCAGCGCTTGTGCAAGTTGACGGTGCCTTCTGCTGTGGTGGCTGGACGGCTGTGTGGGCTGCCTGGGCAAGCGGCGTTCATGGATACCACTTGCCTGGGGTTCAACTGTTTTGCCGATGTTGCCTCCGGTGGCTGGAACCTTGATTTGGTCCGGGCGTTGGCGCTCGACCCTGCGCACCTGCCGCGCGTCATCGAACCCTGGGAGCGCGTCGGTGGTTTGACCCGCGACATAGCACAGGCGCTTGGTCTTCTTCAGGGTACGCCGGTGTTCGCCGGGTGCGGCGATGTCGCCGCGACCTTGCTGGGTGCTGGCGTGTCAGTGCCAGGGCAGCTCGTGGACATTGCGGGTACCGGCTCTGTGTTTTGCGCGGTACGTGACGACTTCAGCGTGGACGACCAGCACCACACATTGCTGACCCTGCGCCACTGCATACCGGGCCTCTATTACAGCGCTGGCTACGTTGGTGGTGGCGGGTTGTGCTGTGACTGGTTGGAGTCGCTGCGGGCTGAAGCCCGCCCGCCTCAGGATGTCAGCGCGGCATTGCGAGAACGCGCACAGGTGCCACCGCTGTTGTTCGTACCGCATATGGGCGGCCGTCATTTACCGTTGTTTGCGGATATGCGCGGTGCCTTTGTTGGCCTGACCTGGCAGCACGGTCTGGCCGACATGCAGCGGGCGATGGTCGAGGCTACCGCCTTTGAGTACGCCGTTTTTCTGGAGGCCATACGGGGCACCGGCTTGAGGCCCGTCGAAGGCGGTGTGCTGGTGGTAGGCGGAGGGGCCTCGAGCGAGGTGTTCAACCAGGTCAAGGCCGACGTGCTAGGGTTGGCCTATCGTCGTCACGGGGTATTCGAGGCCGCGGCCCGAGGGGCGGCGCTGTTGGCCGGCCACGGAGCTGGGGTTTTCACCGACCTGAAGCAGGCTGCTGGGCGGGTGACGGAGGCGGTGAATGGGGTCACGCTGCCGGGCCAATCGAAGCACGGGTTGTACCAGCAGCGACGGCAGGTTTACGGCAGGATGCTGGAAGCGCTCGGGCCGGTGTTCCGAGACATGGCGAGGTTGCCATGGATGTAGGCTGGTCGCTGCTGGCCTCCTCGCGGTTGCAGACCTCTTGAGCCTTCAATGTCCCGCGGGCCTGAGCAGGTGGCGCGCAGGTGTTTCCAGTTCGTTGAAGTAACGCACTGCGAAATCGACGAATGCCCGTACCCGCTGGGGCAGTTTCTTACCGCCCTCGGTCAGCAGGTGGAAGCCGGTCGCTGGGCAGCTGAAATCCTCCAGCAACGGCACCAGCCGCTGTTCGTGAATATCTTCGGCAACCTCCCAGACAGACTTCCAGGCGATCCCCAGCCCTTGCAGCGCCCATTGGCGCAGGGTGAAACCATCGTTGACCAGGCGATTACCCCGGACTTGCACCGAAAACGTTTCCCCGTCACGCGTGAAACGCCACTTGTCCTGGGGGAAATCCGCTTGTAGATGAATCAGGCAGTTGTGCTCCAGCAACTGTTCCGGGCACAGCGGCGTACCGTGGCGCGCCAGGTAATCTGGTGAGCAGCAGACAATGCGGCGGTCACCTCCCAGCGAACGCGCCACCAGGGTGCTGTCAGGCAGATTGCCATAGCGGATCGCGATGTCCGAGCCGGATTCGACGAAGTCCAGCAAGCGGTCGGTGAAGAACAACCGCACGGTGACGTGGGGGTGCTCCTCGACGAACGCATCGACCAATTGGCTGACCCACTGGCGGCCCAGATCGGTGGGGCAGGTGACGCCGATCGTACCGCGCAGTTGTGCGCTACCGCCACGGATGACGCCGTCGAGAGCCTCCACGTCCTCCAGGATTTTCTGCGCCGCTTCGAACAGGTACAACCCTTCGGCGGTGGGGCTCAACCCACGTGTATTGCGCTTTAGCAGGCGCAGACCATAGAACTCCTCCATTGCCTTAAGGCGACCGCTCATGGCTGCTGGCGAAAGGCCAAGCTGACGCCCAGCCATCGACAATGAACCGCTTTGTACCACCAGCCTGAACAGCCGTAGGTCCTGGAGCCTGTCTGCCATGGTGTCACCTCGTTGTCGTCATTGCGTGCCAGGGCATCATTTTTCACGTTTGCTTAAAGCTAGGCAATGTAATGGCTTGAAGGCGGCTAATACAGGGGGTGGCCTTTCGAATGCGCTGAAAAGTCATTCCGGGAAAATCGAATACTTGTCGGGTAGAAACGCTCCTTAACATGGCAACAGGCTCAACGCTAAGAGGAGTTGAATGATGTCTGTTGCATCGAATCAAACCACCCACGGCAATCAGGATGTCGCCGATCTGTTTCGCAGCGCCATGGGGCGTTTCGCCTCATCGGTCACCTTGGTCACCACGGTCGACGAGCACTGCTGCCCGCACGGCCTGGCCGCCACCGCGTTCTCCTCGGTTTCGATGGACCCGCATCCGCGCTGGTCTGCGTCAACCGTAATTCCAGTGCGTCACCCATCATCAAACGGTCCGGCCTGTTCTGCGTGAACATGCTGCAGAAAGAGCATGAGGCCCTGTGTGCCATCTTCAGCAAGCCTGAGTTGCGAGACCGGCGCTTCGTCGATGGCGACTGGGCTGTGGGCGTCAATGGCCTGCGCTACCTGGCCGACGCCCAGGCTTCGATCTTCTGCGAAGTCGTCCAGGCGGTGGAATACGGCTCCCACACCATCTTCATTGGCAATGTCGTGAACGTCATGACCCAGTCGCTGGAGTCGCCACTCGTGTACATGGGTGGGCGCTTCAGGGAACTGGCAGCCTGACTGCAATTAGTGCTCGTACCCCTCAAATAAATACAAGAAGTGGTGTTCGTATGTATGGCTTCAGTTCCAAGGTGCGCCTGATTCCGCCTTCATTCAAGCTCAACGCGCAGGCGTCGGGCATCACCGGCCCGTTGCTCGGTCTGGTCCTTCTGTGCGTGGTGCTCAGCCTGACCACCGACGCATTTCTCACCTTGAGCAACCTCCTCAATATCCTCGATCAAGTGACCGTGCTGGGCATCATGGCCTTGGGCATGACACTGGTTATCCTGATTGGTGGAATCGACCTGTCAGTCGGGGCGGTGCTGGCCGTGTCGATCATGGTCATGAGCTGGGCCGAGCACGTCATCGGCCTGCCCATGGGCTTGGCGATCGGCGCGGCATTGCTTACTGGCGCGGCCTGCGGTGGTGTCACGGCAGTACTGGTGGTGCGTGCCGGATTGCCTTCATTCATCGCCACTCTGGCCATGATGTCCGTTGCCCGTGGCCTGGCCTACATGGTTACGGACGGAACGCAGATCAGCGGCTTTCCAGAATGGTTCGGCAACCTTTCCATCATCCGATACGCCGGTGTGGTGTCGCTGACTGTGGCCTGTTTCGTGGTTCTGGCCCTGCTGTTCTGGTTCGTGCTGCGCTTCACCGTGGCCGGGCGCAGCCTCTATGCCATCGGCGGTAGCGCCAAGGTCGCCAAGCTGTCGGGCATCCGGGTCAAGACCCATACCGCCATCGTTTACGTGATCTGCGGCATCACCGCCGCGCTGGGTGGGGTCATCCTCACTTCGCGCCTTGACACCGCCGGTGCTGGCGCCGGGGTCGGCTACGAACTGGATGTGATCGCTGCTGTGGTGATCGGCGGCGGCAGCCTCAAGGGCGGCGCTGGCAGCGTGGTCGGCACCTTGGTGGGTGTCCTGATCATCGGCGTACTGCGCAACGGTTTGAACCTGGCCGGCATCTCGCCCTTCGTCCAGCAAGTGATCATTGGCGCGGTCATCGCCGCTGCCGTGATGCTCGATGCCATGAAGCGAAAGCCCGCGTAATTCCCACATCAGCCTTTGACAATCAGAACAATTCTGGAGGCGTGTAAATGAACGTTTTCTCTTCACGTGTGCGCGTTTTTCTTGCCTTGATGCTGCTGCCTGCCCTGGCCAGTGCTGAAGGCAAACCGCTGAAAGTGGGTATGTCGATCCCAAGCCTGCAATGGGAGTTCTACCTGATGGTGCGTGACGGCGTGCTGGAGCAGGCCGCGAAGGATGGCATCGAGGAGGTCTTGGTCGTTGACGCGCAGGCCGACGCCGCGCGTCAGGTCAGCCAGATTCAGGACTTGCTGAGTAAAGGTATCGACGTGCTGCTGTACACCGCCACCGGGTCCGCCGCCTCGGCTGTGCCAGTGCGCCTGGCCAAGCAGCAGGGAGTACCGGTGGTGTGCGTCGATAACTTCCCGAAGAACGTCGAGTGTGACGCCTACATCTCCACTGACAACATCGCCGCCGCCGCCGAGCTGGCGCGTCAGGTGGTGAAACTGACCGGTGGCAAGGCGCAGATCGGCCTGCTCCAAGGGACCCTTGGCGACACCACCGAGAAGACCCGCGCCGATGGTTTCGACGTCGAACTGGCCAAGACCCCGGGAATGGTGATCGTCGATCGCAAACCCACCGACTGGCTGCAGGACAGCGGCTTCAAGGTGGCCCAGGACATGTTGCAGAAGCATCCGCAGATCGATGTCTTCGTTGGCCGCTCAGATGCCCCGGCCTTGGGCGCCGCCCAGGCCTTACGCGTGGCCAACGTACAGCACAAGGTGTGGATTTTCGGCTACGACGGCCTGCGTCCTGCGCTGGAGGCGGTGCGTGACGGCAAGATGGACATGACCATCACTCAGCAAGCTGTGGAGATGGGCCGTGTCGCCCTGCGCACTGCGCTAGCCCTCAAGGCTGGCGTGCCGGTGGAGAAAAATCAGGCGCTGCCCGCCTTCGTCACCACCCGCGAGAACGTCGAGACGTTCATCACCCGCCACCCATGAGAGGACGCCGAGCATGAAAATGGCAAGCACGCACGCGCCCTTCTTCCGCGCCGACCAGTTGGGGATGTCATTCAATGGTGTCGGTGTGTTGGAGAGTATCAGCCTGGAGATCGGCCGCGGTGAAGTGGTGGCGCTACTCGGCGAAAACGGCGCTGGCAAGTCCACGCTGTCGTCGATCATCGCCGGCGCCCTGTGCCCGAGCCGTGGCCGCATGACCCTCGAGGGACAGCCCTATGCGCCGACCTGCCCGAAGGATGCCATCGCCTTGGGTGTGATCATGATCCACCAGGAAATTCAGTTGCTGCCTGAGCTGAGCGTGGCGGAGAACATCTTCCTTGGCCATCTGCCGACCCGCAGTGGCGTAGTTGATCGCCAGCGTATGCGCCGCGAGGCACAGGTGCAGCTTGAGCGCCTGGGCCTGGACATTTCGCCGGACACACTGGTGCGTGAGCTGAGCATTGCCGCTCAGCAGTTGGTGGAAATCGCCAAGGCCCTGACCCTCAACTCACGGCTGCTGATCCTTGATGAGCCCACCGCGGCGCTGGGCACAGAGGAGACTGAACGGCTCTTCGAGCAGATCGAGGTGCTCAAGCGTGAAGGTGTGTCGTTCATCTACATCAGCCACCGAATGGAAGAAATCGGCCGCATTGCCGACCGCATCGTGGTGATGCGTGACGGCCACCTGGTGGCCCATCACGCTCAAGCGGATGTCGAGGTGGACCTGTTGGTGGCACAGATGGTCGGGCGTTCGATCGAGCGGTTGTTCCCAGTGATCGCAGCGCCCCGTGCCCGAGAGGTGTTGACGGTGCGTCACCTGACTTGCCGCAGCAAGCGCTTCCAGAACATCTCGTTCTCGGTGCGTGCTGGTGAAGTGTTCGGTATCGCCGGTATGGTCGGCGCCGGGCGTAGCGAGGTTATCCGGGCCATTGCCGGGTCGACCCGGTAGCCAGTGGCGAGGTGACAGTCGACGGCCAGGTCCTGCGTCTGGACGGTGTGCGCGGTTCGATCGATGCCGGCGTCGTGCTGGTGCCCGAGGACCGCAAGGCCGAAGGCGTGGTGTTGGACCATTCGATTGCCGAGAACCTGGCGTATTGCAACCTTGACCGCCTCGGCATTCGAGGGTTGCTGACGCGGGGCAGAATCGATGCTTTCGCCAGCGAGCGCATCGCCTCCCTCGGCGTCAAGGGCGATCCGGACAAGCCCCTGGACAAGCTTTCCGGCGGCAACCAGCAGAAGGTGGTGATCGCCAAATGGATCGCGCGGCAGCCCAAGGTGATCATCCTCGACGAGCCGACCCGTGGCATAGACATGGGGGCCCGCGCCGCGATCTACCAGTTGATCGCCGACCTCGCCGCCAGTGGCGCGGCCGTGGTGGTGGTGAGCTCGGACCTGGACGAGGTGATTGGCCTTTCCCACCGTGTGATGGTCATGGCCCGTGGCACTTGCCAGGGCATTCTCGACGGTGAGCAAGTCGCACCGCAGCAGATCATGGCCTTGGCGACTGCCTGAGGAGTGCCGATGGACGCTATCGAATACCAGCACCTTCCCGAGACGCCGTTCGAGAGCCTGCTGGACCTGGACGGCCAAGTGGCAGTGGTCACCGGAGGCAGCTCTGGCATCGGCCTGGACATTTCCCGGCGCCTGGCCCAGGCCGGTGCGCGCGTGGTGATCGGCAGCCTGGCCCGCGAGCGCACCGATGAGCTGATGGACGAAGGCTTGGCCGTGCACTTCGTCGCTACCGATGTCAGCTGCCGTGCGCAGATCGAACGGCTAGCGACCGAAGCGAGTGGGCAGGGCAGGCTGCGCATCTGGGTGAACAACGCTGGCATCTACCCACTCAAGGCCATCGACGAGGTGGACGAGGGCTTTTGGGATCGCATGCAGGCAATCAACACCCGCGCCGCATTTTTCGGCGCCCAGTGCGCCCAGGCGCAGATCCGCCGACACGGGGAGGGCGGCAGCATCATCAACCTGTCGTCGGTGTGCGGTCATCGACCAATGGCCAACCATGTGACCTACGACACCAGCAAGGGCGCGATCCTGGCCATGACTCGCAGCTTGGCCAAGGACCTGAGCCGTCATTGCATCCGGGTCAACTCGATCTCGCCCGGGCTGACCGCGACACCGGGCAACCTGGAACCTGAATTGTTCCGCCAGCACCAGCACAACCGTGTGCTGGAAAACATCCCTCTGGGCCGCCCCGGGGAGCCATACGAAATCGCCAACGTAGCGTTGTTCCTGGCTTCGCCCCTGGCCTCGTACCTCACCGGCACCGACATCACGGTCGACGGCGGCTGGCTGCTGCACGGCAGCTGACGCCCTCGCCCTACCGCCAAGGCGCCTGTGTGGGTGCCTGGGCACGCTATCGCCTGATAAAGGAGAACCATCATGAAACTCGCGATGTTCATGCAGCCTCTGCACCACAAGGGCTGGGACTACCATGAAATGTACGACCAGGACATAGCCTGTGTCGTCCACGCCGATCAGGTCGGCTACGACGAAATGTGGATCGGCGAGCACACCTCGCAGCGCACCGAGCCGATTACCAACGCCCTGCAGTTCATGTCCGCACTGATCCCGCTGACTCAGCGCATCAAGCTGTGCACCGGTGTGCTCAACTTGCCGCACCACCACCCGGCGCGCATTGCCGCCGATGCTGCCATGTTCGACCACATGAGCCGCGGCCGCTTCATCATGGGTATCGGCCCAGGGGGGTTGGCCTCCGACTTTGAAGTGTATGGCAGTAACGGCAAGGACCGTGGCCGGATGATGGTCGAGTGCTACGAGATGATCCGCAAGATCTGGAGCAGCAATGCACCCTACCAGTTCTCTGGCGAGTACTTCGATGTGTCGCTGGTGAATACGGTCAATCATGAGCTGGAGATCGGCTACATGCCCAAGCCGTTCCAGCATCCGTTCCCGCGCCCTGCCACGACCGCCATGAGCCCGTTCTCCAGCACTGCGAAACTGGCCGGCAGCAAGGACTGGGACCTGATGTCCGCGAACTTCAACCCGACCGCCACGGTAGCGTCGCACTGGCAGGCTTACCTCAAGGGTGCCGAGGAGGCCGGCCACCAGGCCGACCCGCGCAACTGGCGCGTGGCGCGCTCGGTATTCGTCGCAGACTCCAAGGCCCAGGCCGAGGATTACCTGGCTGATCCGAACTGCACCCTGCGGCGTTACTTCGAGTACATGATCGATAACCTCGCCAGCAACAACTACATGCAGATCTTCAAGACCCGCCCTGACATGACTGACGCCGAGGTCACGGTCGATCACTGCATCCGCGAGATGGTGATTTACGGGGATGCCGACAGCGTGGTCGAGCAATTGGTCGCCTTCAGTGAGCGGACCGGCCCGTTCGGCACCCTGATGACCACTTTCCACGAATGGGATGACGAGGCCTTGTGGCGCCGTTCGATGGAATTGACCGCCCGTGAAGTGATGCCACGACTGAGCCGTTACATGCAGCCGCGTCTCGATGCAGCCATGGCCGTCAGCGCCTGACTGATGCCTTCAGAACGTTTACCGATCCAAGGTGCAACATGACCCTAGCAGTTGATCCGAGCAACACCGACGAATACGCGCTCACGCCCAGCGAGCTGGCGCGCCTGCGTGAAAAGGCGCAGTTCATCCGCCTGGAAACCATCCGCCTCATCGAGATTGCCAAGGTTGGCCATTACACTTCGGTGTTTTCCGCGGCTGAGCTGTTCGCCGCGCTTTACTACGACGTGATGTCCCTGCGGCATGGCGAGCCCAAGTGGCCGCTGCGCGACCGATTCATGATGGGCAAGGGCCACGCCGCCGTGGGCCTGTTCCCGGTGCTGGTGGAGTGGGGCTTCTTCGACAAGGAGATCCTCGACGGCTACACCCGCCTGGGCAACCCGCTGGGTGACCACCCGGACATGCGCAAGGTGCCCGGCGTGGACTTCTCCTCAGGCTCCATCGGCCATGCGCTGTCGGGCGGTTTGGGCATGGCGATGGCCGGGCGCATGCTCGGCCAGGACTTCACTACGTTTGTCATGGTCGGCGACGGTGAAATGCAGGAGGGCCAGGTGTGGGAAGCGGCCATGGCCGCCTCGCATCACAAGGTAGGCAACCTGGTGGCGATCGTCGATCGCAACGGTTTCCAGCTCGATGGCAGCGTTGACGATGTGATTGGTGTCGAGCCACTGGCTGACAAATGGCGTGCGTTCGGCTGGGAGGTCTACGACGTCGATGGCCACGACCTGGCCGCGCTGACCCCTCTGTTGCGGCGCATCAAGGCTGAAAAGGGCCGTGAGAAGCCAGTGTGCATCATTGCCCAGACCCTCAAAGGTAAAGGCGTCTCGTATATGGAGACGGAACCTGGCTGGCACCTGGGCTACCTGGACCCTGAAGACGCGCAACGCGCCATCGACGAAATCAAGAGCAAGGTGATCTGATCATGAATACTGCCCCCTGTCCCCCAACTCCTGGCAGTACCGTGCCCTCAATACCCAAACGCCTGGCCTGGATGCGTTGTCCGATGCTTTGCTGGCGTTGGTCGAGCAGGGCGAACCGGTGGTCGCTGGTACTGCGGACCTTCAATACTCCAACGGCCTGGCCAAATTCGCTCAGTTTCATCCGGAGCGCTTCGTGCAGTTCGGTATCTCCGAGCAGAACATGGTGTCGTGCGCCGCCGGTATGGCTGCGGTCGGCATGAAGCCGTTCGTGGCCACCTTTGCTTCGTTCTTGCCGCTTTTGTGCTGCGAGCAGATCCGCATGGATGTCGCTTACTCGGCGCTACCGGTGCGCCTGATTGGCCACCACGCCGGGATATCCCTGGGCTTCTATGGAACCTCGCACCATGCCACCGAAGACCTGGCGATCATGCGCGCGATTGCTGACATCACCATCGTCGCACCGGCCGATGCCAACCAGCTCAAGGCCGCGATCAAGGCCTCGGCCAATCACCCGCAGCCGATCTACTTCCGCATCCAGCGCGGGCGTGACCCGGTGGTGTACGAAGAAGAACCTGTGTTCGAGTTTGGTAAGGCCACCACGTTGCTTACCGGTGACGAGCTGACCATCATCGCCACAGGCTCGACTGTGCACCCGGCACTGCAGGCGGCCAAGGCGCTCAATGCCCAGGGGCGTTCGGTGGGGGTACTGGACATGACCACGGTCAAACCGCTGGATGTGGAGGCTGTTTTGCGCGTGGCGCGCCAAAGCCGGGCGATCCTTACCGTCGAGGAGCACAACATCATCGGTGGCCTGGGGGGCGCTGTGTGCGAGGTGATCGCCGAGGCTGGCATTGGCACGCGCATCCGCCGTCATGGCATCTATGACGAGTACAGCCTGATCGCGCCGCCTACCCACCTCTATCGTCACTACAAGCTGGATGCCGAAGGCATCGAGAGCGTGGCGAGAGAGTTGATCGACTAACCTGCAGCTGCAGTTCACCCACTGCAGTGCCAGCACGCTCCTACGGCGACCATCTCGACGTCTGTAGGGGTGTGTTGGGCACACTCGGCAGGGTTGGCCTGCTGAGCCTTTCCTGCGACTGACAACTTCAACAGAACCCCAATAAACCTTTTTTCGCCGCGATCGCGCGGCGGGTGAGCGCGTGTCTGACGCCCTTGCCGTGGACGGCTGTCGCCCGCAGAAAACTGATCGCCCGCAACAAAAAAACAACAAAGCGGAGCACCACCATGAAACTGAAGTTCCTCACCACCCTTGCCGGGGCGTCCCTGGCTACCCTCGTACTGCCGGCTTATGCCCTGGAGTTCACGGGCTACCTCCGAACCGTTGCCGGCGGCGCCTCCAGCGGCGGCAGCCAGAGCTGCTTTCAGCTTCCCGGCTCACCCTCGAAGTACCGCTTGGGCAACGAGTGTGAACAGCTCGCCGAACTGCAATTGGCTCAAGACCTGATCAAGCCTGGCGACGGCTCGACTTTGAGTGTGGTGGGTATGGCCCAGCTGTTCGCAGGCTATGGCCACACTCCACGGTTTACAGGCGAGCACGGCTATTCTCGAATGGTGCAGATGTACGCCCAGTGGCGCGACATGCCGGTACTCAATGGTGGCGCGTTCTGGGCCGGCCGGCGCTACTACCGACGTAACGACATTCACATCTCCGACTATTTCTACTGGAACCAGAGCGCCACAGGCTTTGGCGTTGACGAAGTGGCCATTGGCGACCTTAGGTACAGCTATGTGTTCTCGCGCAAGGACAACCTGTTTCAGGAGCCCTACATCAACCGCCACGATTTCAATGTCGGTGGCTTCAAGAGCAACTCGGGGGGAGAGCTGGAGTTCGGCGTGAGTTATCTGCAACGGCCCGACAGCCGCGGTGCTCACAGCGGGTGGTCAGTGGCGGCGCAGCACAAGCAGCGGGGCATTTTCGGCGGGTTGAACACCTTCGCCCTGCAATACGGCCGTGGCCCCGGCACAGCCTTGGGATACACCGGTGACCCTACCCTGGACAACGGCAACCAGAGCTGGCGTGCAGTGGAGTACTTCGACTGGCAACTGACGCCGCGTTTCGGTGGGCAGTTCCAGGTGGTCTACCAGAAGGACCGTCGCCCTGATGGAAATGACCAGGACTGGCTGTCGCTGGGCGTGCGCCCAGTGTACGCATTCGGCGACCATTTCAAGCTGATCACGGAGCTTGGCCGCGACCAGATCGATGCCCCCGGCGGCACACGCAAGCTGACCAAGATCACCGTCGCGCCCACGTGGTCACCGGCAGGGCCGGGCTTCTGGCAGCGACCGGAGGTACGCCTTTACTACACCCATGCACGCTGGAACCATGCCGCTCAGCGCGCCGCCAATGAGAGTGCGGCGGGCTCGGCGCTGTCTGAAAGCGGTGCTTTCGGCAATGCGCTGCATGGCAGTAACTTCGGGGTGCAGGTGGAGTATTGGTGGAAGTGAGGCAGTAGTGGGGCGGGTGGGGGGGGGCCCGCACTCGCCCGATCGCGATCCGGTTTGCCTGTAAGTGGGGGGCTGACTAAACCGGTTGTCTTACCAATGCACGCTGGTCGTGCGCAGCCACTGGTGAATTGACTCACGCTTGGGCTGCCAGCCCAGCAACTGTCGCGCATTTACCGCCCGTACGCGGCTGTTTGAGCCAATCGCAAAGCGGGCCCAGTCACCTAGCTCGGCAATCGCCTCGTCCGCCGGCCAGCTCTCGATACGCCCTTCGTAACCTAGTGCGTGGCTGATGGAAGTCGCGATCTCGATGAACGAAGCCTCGCCGTTCTCGGCAAAGAACAACGACGCCGAAGGTGCCTTTTCCAAGGCCAGTCGATACAACTCGGCAAGGTCCTCAATGTGTACGTTGGACCACCGGTGTACGCCCTCGCCTAGGTAAGCACCAGCGCTGAACTGGCGCGACTTGGCCAGCAGCTTGGGCAACTGGTCGCTGGCGGTCGGTAGGCCCAGTGCATCGCCGTAGATCATGGTCGGGCAGAACACAATGGCGCGGATGCCCAGCTCCACGCCGGCATTGCGCACGCGTTGGTTGATCGCCACACGGTCACGACGGATGTCCATCGGCTCGAACGGCGTCTCGTCGGTGAAGATTGCCTCCCGCTCGTAGGCACCGCGCGCGTCGTCGCCGACCACGCTGGAGCCAGAAGTGTGGATGAACGGTTTACCGCTGCCACGAAGGGCGTTGATGAAGGTCTCGACGCTGGCCCGGTGGTCGGAATCGGCGGTGTGCACCACGGCGTCGGCGGCCTGGGCTTGCTGGGTGAGGATGTAGGTGTCATCCAGGGTGCCCAGTACTGGGGTGATGCCCAAGGCTTGCAGGGCATCGCGTTTGGCAGGATCACGGATCAGGCCGGTGACCTCGTGCCCGGCGTCTGCCAGGTACTTGGCTACCGAGCCACCGATGTAGCCTGAAGCGCCGGTAATGAAGATTTTCATCGTGGACCTTTCTTATTGATGAGTGGAGGTAAGCATCTGTGTTGCAGGCCTACGGTAAGAACTTGCCGAAGGCGCGACCAGCCGCTAGCCACGCACAACTCTTGTGACGTCGATTCGTATCAACATTTGCTGAATGGTGTTTGCACGGGAAGTGAATACGGCTGTCACGCCGATTCGTAATAGATTCCTGGCAAGAACAACTACAAAAGGTACGGCATCATGGATTACCAACTGGTCGGCAAGAATGTCCTGATCACCGGCGGCGCCACGGGTATCGGCAAGGCCATTGCCCAGTGCTTCCTGGACGAGGGCGCTCATGTGGTAGTCAGTGGGTTGACTGAGGCAATGGTTGCCGAAGCTTGCGAAGCCCTCGGCCCTCGCTGCAGCGGTCTGGCCGGCGATCTGACCCAACCGGGTATTGCCGAGCGCCTTGTCGAGCAGGCGCGGCACAACGGCCCCATCGATTACTTGATCAACTGTGTCGGCATCTTCGAGGTGCGCGACTTCTTCGAGACGGACGACGCGCAGTGGTTTCGCTATTTCGACGTGAACGTCATGACGGCGGTGCGCATGACTCGCCTGGTGCTGGCCGAGATGCTGGCCGCGGGCGAGGGCTCGGTGGTGTTCATCAGCAGTGAGTCGGGTGTCAAGCCGCAGCCGTGGATGGTCCACTACGGTGCCATGAAGTCTTGCCTGTTAGGCGTATCCCGTGCCTTGGCCGAACTGACCAAGGGAACTGCGGTGCGGGTCAACAGCATCCTGCCGGGGCCTACCAGCACTGAGGCGGTGCGCCGTTACCATGCCGAGATCGCGGAGGAAAAAGGCATCAGCGCCCAGCAGGTGGTGGCTGATTACTTCGACCAGACCGAGCCTACCTCGTTGATCCGTCGCATGATCGAGCCGGAGGAGGTGGCCCGCAGTGTGGTGCACCTGGCCGCATCGCCCGCTCTCAATGGGATGGCGATGCGGGTGGAGGGTGGAACTATTCGCAGCATACTTTGACGTCAGTTATCGCCGACTATCAAGCCGCCATGGTCACTTTCCGGCGCCACAGCAACCAGGCCAGCGGCAGGTTCACCAGTAAGGCGGCAGCCACACCAGCCCAGGGGGTGAGCGCCAGTTGGCCGTTTTCCACTAGCACGCTACCTGCCCGTTCGCCCAGGGTGATGCCCAGGTTGAATGCCGAGATGTTCAATCCCGAAGCGAAGTCCACCGCCTTTGGCGTATGCAAGCGGGCAGTGGACAACATGCCGGTCTGAAACGCTGGAGTCATGCCGAAGGCAACGATGCCCCAGACGAACACGGTGATCACCATCAAGACTTTGTACGGTAGCGACAGTGCCAGGGCCACCAGTGTCAGCGCCAATACGCCGAACAGCAGCCGCAAGGTACGTTCCCAGCCCAGGCTATCGGACAGCCGGCCACCCAGCAGGTTGCCGATCATGGTTGCCACACCGAACACCAGCAGCAGCACGCTGGCGCTGCTGGCCGAGAACCCGGTGATGTCTGTCAGGATTGGCGTGATGAAGGTGAATGCCGAGAAGCTTGCACCGAAGCCAAGGACAGTGACCGACATCATTGCCCAGATCGCCGGGCTGCGCAGTGCAGCCAACTGCCCCAGGGCATTGCCGGCCTTGCTGGCCGGTTGTCGTGGTAGCCAAACTGCGGTGGCCAGCAGCGCAAGCAGGGCCAGCAACGCCACCGCATAGAACGGCAGGCGCCAACCGAGGGCGTTGCCAAGGTAGCTGCCCAGCGGCACACCAATGACCATCGCCAGGGTCAGGCCGGCGAACATCACTGCGATCGCCTTGCTGGCCTGGCCTTCACGTGCCAAGCCAGCCGCTACGGTAGCGCCGATGGCGAAGAAGCTGCCGTGCGCCAGCGCGGTGATGATTCGCCCCAACAACAAGATCGGATAATTCGGCGCTAAGGCCGAGACCAGGTTCCCCAGCAGGAACACGCCGATCAGCATCATCAGCACGGTTTTTTTCGGGAAGCGGCCCAGGCCGATGACGATGAACGGTGTGCCGATGGCCAAGGCCAGGGCATACAGCCCAACCAGGCTGCCGGCGCTAGCGAGGGAGATCGCGAAGGCGGTCGAGATCGACGGCAGAATACCGACGATGATGAATTCGGCGACGCCAATTGCGAAGGCGGTGATCGCCAGGGTGAGGATGCCGGGATGCAGCCCGGTGCTGGATCTGCTCATGTTCAGTACTCCGGATTCGAGAATCGCAAGACGATAAGGTGCCTTCGCCGGAGTTCTGGTTCTTGTGGGGGCGGGGGAGGCGGCCGGGCTGGCATTTATGATCGTTGCCCGGCAGACGCGTGAGGTGTGCGTCAACGGGCTCTACTGTGGGGGATACGATGCGGGATGAATATCCGGTGAAGGGGCACATCATTTGTGATCTCGGTTCACATGCGCGAGATCAAGTCACGTTCCTTGGCCGTTGCTACCTGCTGGAAAAACAAAACCCCTTGAAGCGTAGGCCTCAAGGGGTTCGTGGTTGCAGCAGGCTACCGCTTAGACGTTGAAGCGGAAGTGCATCACGTCGCCGTCTTTGACGATGTAGTCCTTGCCTTCCAAGCGCCATTTACCGGCTTCCTTGGCACCGCTTTCACCCTTGAACTGGATGAAGTCATCATAGGCCACCACTTCAGCGCGGATGAAGCCTTTTTCGAAGTCGGTGTGGATCACGCCTGCGGCTTGTGGTGCGGTGGCACCTACGCGTACGGTCCAGGCACGTACTTCCTGCACGCCGGCAGTGAAGTAGGTCTGCAGGTTCAGCAGCTCGTAACCGGCGCGGATCACGCGGTTCAGGCCAGGCTCTTCCAGGCCCAGGGCCTCGAGGAACATGTCCTTCTCTTCACCGTCTTCCAGCTCGGCGATTTCTGCCTCGATCTTGTTGCACACCGGCACCACTACCGCGCCTTCTTCCTCGGCGATGGCCTTGACCACGTCCAGGTGCGGGTTGTTGTCGAAGCCGTCTTCGGCCACGTTGGCGATGTACATCACCGGCTTGCTGGTCAGCAGGTGGAAGCCACGAATGACAGCTTTTTCGTCGTCAGCCATGTGCTTCATCAGGCTGCGTGCAGGCTTGCCTTCGGTGAAGTGCGGGATCAGCTTTTCCAGTATTGCCTTCTGCGCCAAGGCTTCCTTGTCGCCGCCTTTGGCGTTGCGGGCTACTTTCTGCAGCTGCTTTTCGCAGCTGTCGAGGTCGGCGAAGATCAGTTCGAGGTCGATGATCTCGATGTCACGCTTGGGGTCGACGCTGTTGGAAACGTGGATCACGTTCTCGTCTTCGAAGCAGCGCACCACGTGGGCAATGGCGTCGGTCTCGCGGATGTTGGCGAGGAACTTGTTGCCCAGGCCTTCGCCTTTCGACGCACCGGCAACCAGGCCGGCGATGTCGACGAATTCCATGGTGGTCGGCAGGATGCGGTTTGGCTTGACGATTTCAGCCAGCGCAGCCAAACGAGCGTCGGGCATAGGCACGATGCCGCTGTTTGGCTCGATGGTGCAGAAAGGGAAGTTCTCCGCCGCGATGCCAGACTTGGTCAGGGCGTTGAACAGGGTGGACTTGCCGACGTTGGGCAGGCCGACGATGCCGCAATTGAAACCCATGGGTATTCCCCTCTCTAAAGGAAATCAGGCCTTCTGGCTGTGCAGCTCGCGCATCGCCTTGGCGAAATCGCCGGCAAGCACGTCCGGCAGCACGCCGAGGGCAAAATCGATGCTGGCGTCGAGCTTCTCCTGCTCGGCGCGCGGCGCGCGGCCCAGGACGAAGTTGGATACCAGTTTGGCGTCACCCGGGTGGCCGATGCCAAGCCGCAGGCGGTGGAAGTCGTTCTGGTTACCGAGCTGCGCGATGATGTCGCGCAGGCCGTTATGCCCACCATGGCCGCCGCCGCGCTTGAGCTTGGCAACGCCTGGGGGCAGGTCGAGTTCGTCGTGTGCCACCAGGATCGCTTCCGGCTTGATGCGGAAGAAATTGGCCAAGGCCGCCACGGACTGACCGCTGCGGTTCATGTAGGTGGTAGGGATCAACAAACGAACGTCGTTGCCCTGATGGCTGAATTTAGCCGTCAGGCCGAAATATTTTTTGTCAGCAGTCAGCGAAACTCGCTGGGCGCTGGCAATGCGTTCAACGAAAAGAGCCCCTGCGTTATGCCGGGTCTGTTCGTATTCGGGGCCGGGGTTACCCAGGCCAACGATCAACTGGATGGCGGTCACGTCAGGGGCTCTTCCTTGGAGTTGGTGGGTTACAGTGCGCGCGGCACTGTAACCCGATCAACGCCGGCGTGCGAGTGGATTACTCGGCAGCGCCTTCTGCTTCTGGAGCAACGCGTGGAGCGTGAACGTTGGCAACAGCTTTGTCATCACCGTGGGCCAGAGCGACGAACTCTACGCCTTTCGGAGCTTTCAGGTCCGACAGGTGGATGATGGTGCCGACTTCGGCGTTGGCCAGGTCAACTTCGATGAACTCAGGCAGGTCTTTGGCTTCGCAGGAAACTTCGATCTCGGAAACAACGTGCGAGATCTCGCCGCCTTTCTTGACCGGGGCTTCTTCACCGATGAAGTGAACCGGAACCTTGGCAGTCAGCTTCTGGCCAGCAACGACGCGAACGAAGTCGGCGTGCATGATGAAGCCTTTGGCTGGGTGGCGCTGCATGGCCTTGACCACGACGTTCTGCTTGGCGCCGTCGACGTTCAGTTCGATAACGTGGCTGTAGGCAGCTTCGTTTTCGAACAGTTTGGCGATTTCCTTGGCCACGATGGTCAGGGATTGGGCTTCTTTATCGCCACCGTAAACAACGGCAGGGATGCTGGCGGCGTGACGCAGGCGGCGGCTCGCACCTTTCCCCAGGTCAGTACGCGCTTGGGCGTTCAGGATGAAGTCAGTCATTTTGTTTCTCCAAAATAGCCTCCCGTATGGCGTTTGCGACCAGCGCCAGACGGGGATGGCAAAAAAGCCCCGCCCCAACACAGGTTGGGGCGGGGCGCTTCACATCAACACGTGTCCCGCTTAGCGGAACATCGCGCTGATCGATTCTTCGTTGCTGATGCGGCGTACCGCTTCAGCGACAACCGGTGCGATATCCAGCTGGCGGATACGGTCACAGGCTTGAGCAGCGGCGGACAGCGGTACGGTGTTGGTCACCACCAGCTCGTCCAGTACCGACTTCTCGATGTTCTCGATCGCGCGGCCCGACAGGACAGGGTGCGTGCAGTAGGCGTAAACCTTGGCAGCGCCGTGCTCTTTCAGGGCTTTGGCCGCGTGGCACAGGGTGCCGGCGGTGTCGACCATGTCGTCTACCAGGATGCAAGTGCGCCCTTCGACGTCGCCGATGATGTGCATAACCTCGGAGTGGTTAGCCTTTTCGCGGCGTTTGTCGATGATACCCAGGTCGACGCCCAGGGACTTGGCGACAGCGCGTGCGCGCACGACACCACCGATGTCCGGGGAGACGATCATCAGGTTCTCGAAACGCTGGTCTTCGATGTCGTCGACCAGTACGGGCGAGCCGTAGATGTTGTCGACGGGGATATCGAAGAAGCCTTGGATCTGGTCAGCGTGCAGGTCGACGGTGAGTACACGGTCGATACCTACGACAGTGAGCATGTCAGCGACGACTTTGGCGCTGATGGCTACACGTGCCGAACGCGGACGGCGGTCCTGGCGGGCATATCCGAAGTAAGGAATCACGGCGGTGATTCGGGAGGCTGAGGAGCGGCGGAAGGCGTCGGCCATCACTACCAGTTCCATCAGATTATCGTTGGTCGGGGCACAGGTCGGCTGAATAATGAAAACGTCTTTACCGCGAACATTTTCATTGATCTCAGTGCTGATCTCGCCGTCGGAGAATTTACCGACAGAGACGTCACCGAGAGGGATATGCAGCTGACGTACGACACGCCGAGCCAGATCGGGGTTAGCGTTCCCCGTAAAGACCATCATCTTGGACACGCGCAGTACCTGAAGGCTGAGGGTATACCTGGATGAGTATAAGGAAAATGGCAGGGGCGGCTGGATTCGAACCAACGCATGGCAGGATCAAAACCTGCTGCCTTACCGCTTGGCGACGCCCCTGTATCTGTTGCTGCGAACGCTTATGCGCTCGACTTCTTGACCAGACTTTGCAGCTTGCGATGCAACATCGAAATATTGCTTCCTTTCGCCACAAACCCTGTTTGGGTCGCTGAAAGAAGGGCCAGAACTTTATCAGCTTCGGCTTTGCTTGGGAAGGCCCCAAACACACAACTTCCAGTGCCGGTTAGCCGAGCCTCAGTGAATTTCCCCAGTGAATTCAACGCATTGCGAACTTCTGGGTAATTCTGCTCTACCACCGGTTGGCAGTCATTTCGACTGTTTCCCTCGGGAACGGGCGCATCTTAAGGGGGAGTGAATCACGTGTCAACTGTGGATGTGAAAAAATTTCTACTGTGCTGACAGACACTTGCGGCACCAGTACGACATACCAGGGCTCGATCGGGTCGACCGGTGTCAGTTGCTCGCCCACACCTTGGGCGAACGCCGCATGGCCGCGTACGAACACCGGCACGTCGGCGCCCAGGCTCAGGCCCAGTGCGGCCAGGCGGTCTTCGTCCCAATCCAGTTGCCACAGGTGGGCGAGGGCCAGCAGGGTGGTGGCGGCATCCGAGCTGCCGCCGCCGATGCCGCCGCCCATGGGCAGCACCTTGGTCAGCCAGATATCGGCACCGAGTGCGGTGCCTGATTGTTCTTGCAGCTTGCGCGCGGCGCGCACGATCAGGTTGCTGTCGTGGGGGACGGCCTCGATCTCGGTGTGCAGGCGGATCACGCCGTCTTCACGCAGGGCGAAGCTCAGTTCGTCGCCGTGGTCGAGGAACTGGAACACCGTTTCCAGCTCGTGGTAACCGTCGGCGCGGCGGCCGATGATGTGCAACCACAGGTTGAGCTTGGCCGGGGCGGGCAGGGTGAGCGTGTGCATAGGGTCAGTGCCCCAGCTGGCGCGGTTGCCAGTCCTTGACCACCAGGGTCACGTCCAGGTCCTTGCCGTGCAGTTTCAGGCGCTCGGGCAGCCAGTAACCGTTTTGTTCGGTGTAGCTCAGGTACTGTACCTGCCAGCCATCCTGATCGAGGCTGGCCAGGCGGCTGTCACCATCCAGGGTCAGCTTGCTCTTGCTGTCGGGGGCAGGCAGGCCGCGCACCCACCAGACCAGGTGCGAGACTGGCAGCTGCCAGCCCAGTTGTTCTTCAAGCAGGGCTTCGGGGCTTGTGGCCTCGTAGCGGCCCTGGTTGGCCACTTCGAGCACCACGCCACCTGGGCGCCCGGTCAGGCGTGCGGCGCCACGGCCCAGCGGGCCGGCCAGGCGAATGTCGTAGTAGTCCTGGCGTTGCAGCCAGAACAGGGTGCCGCTGCCGGAGTCGCGCGGGGCGCGGATGCCGACCTTGCCGTTGATCTGCCAGCCATCGAGGCTGCTCAGCTGTTCTTTATGGGCGCGCCACTGCTGCGGGTCGCCGTGACCCTGCAGGGCTTCTCGGCTACCGAAGCCGGCACAGCCGGCCAGCAGGGCGATAAGGGTGAAGGTGATGCAATGGCGCAGGAACATGGCGTTAAAGAGTCTCGGATCCGGTCAGGCGCAAAATGGTCTTGCGCAGGATGGGGCTGTCGGCCTGGGCTTCGAAGCCCTTCGCCCAGACCTGGCGGGCTTCACGGCGCTTGCCATTGGCCCACAGCACTTCGCCCAGGTGAGCGGCCACTTCGTGGTCGGGGAAGCTGGCAAAGGCCTGGCGCAGGTAGGTTTCCGCTGCGTCGAGGTTGCCCAGGCGGTAGCTGACCCAGCCCAGGCTATCGAGCACTGCCGGGTCGTCCGGGGTCAGCTGGTGGGCTTTGTCGATCAGTGCCTTGGCTTCGGTATAGCGAGTGGTGCGGTCGGCCAGGGTGTAGCCCAGGGCGTTCAGGGCCATGGCGTTTTCTGGCTCGCGGGCGATGATGGCGCGCAGGTCTTTCTCCATTTGCGCCAGGTCGTCGCGCTTTTCGGCCAGCATGGCGCGGGTGTACAGCAGGTTGAGGTCGTCCGGGTAGCGCTGGATGGCTTGCTGCAGCACCTGGCTGGCCTGGGCGTCCTTGTTGTTGTTGCTGTAGCTTTCCGATTCGATCAGGTACAGCTGGATGGCGTAGTCTGGCTGGGCTTCGCGGGCTTCGGCAAGCAGGCGCGAGGCCTCGCTGCTGCGGCCGTTGGCGATCAGGATGTCGGCCTGGCGCAGTTGTGCCGGCAAGTAGTCGGGGCCAGGGCCGACCAGGGCGTACTCACGCAGGGCGCCAGCAGGGTCGTGGCGCTCCTCGCGGATGCGGCCCAGGTTCAGGTGTGCGGCGTCGACGTTGCTCTCACGCTCGATCAATTCCTGCAGGTAGCCTTCGGCTTCATCCCAGTCTTTGTTCTCCAGACACACCAAGGCCAACGAGTAGCGCAGTTCGTCATCATCGGGGTATTGCTGGACCAGGCTGAGGAACTCGCCCTTGGCATCGGCGATGCGGTCCTGTTCGACCAGGGTGCGGGCGTAGGTCAGGCGCAGGCGTTTGTCGTCCGGGTTGTCGCGGATTGCGCCGCGCAGCAGTGGCAGAGCCTCCGGACCACGGTCCAGGGCCTGCAACAGGCGAGCGCGCAGGAGGATCGGGGCAATTTCGCCGTTTTGAGCCGGGTGCGATTCGAGCAGCTCCAGGGCTTCTTCGGCCTTGCCGTCCTGGTTCAGCAACAAGGCCTTGCCGAATACCAGTTGGCCGTTGTCAGGGTATTTCACCAGCAGGCGCTCGAAGCTTTGCAGCAGGCCGTCGCGGGTGCTCTGGTCGGTTTCGGCCGCAGACAGGGCGAGGAAGTCGAAGTGGGTGTCGCCCTGGCCCTGTAGAACCTTTTCCATGTAGGCCATGGAGTCGTCATAGCGGCCAGCGCGGGCCAGTTGGATGGCGGCGGCACGTTGGGCGTCGAGGTTCTGCGGGTCGTTACGGGCCCAGACTAATGCATTGTCCAGCGACGGCTCGTCAGCACCGAGGTATTCGGCAATGCGGTAGGCGCGCTCGGAAACCCCAGGGTCCTGGGTTTTTGCCGCCTGGTCGGTGTAGTTGGCCAGGGCGATGTCGAAGCGGTTGCGCTGGCCGGCCAGCTCGGCTACCAACAGGCTATAGAGTGTGTCCTGCTTGAACGAGCCATACACCACGGGCTTTTCCGCCTCGCCCTTGCCGGCTTCGGCGACGGGAGGCTCGGCTTTTTGCGGGGCCAGGCTCTGGCAGCCCTGGAGCAGGGCGAAGGCAAGCAGCAATGCGTATGGTTTGTTCATAGAAAGGCTTATAGGAGGACTCACCGGCGGTCGGAGCATGATGACACAAGCGCGGGGGCAAACCCACCTGCGAAGGTCGTGGTTTACAGCCTGGGTGGTGCAGGTGTGGGACAACAGGCTAAGGCATGGGTTCGTTGCAGTGCGGCTCGGGCTCAGAATGCCTGTTCCGCGAGAGGGTATGGGGATGTTCGCCTCTTTTGCACTTTGAACTAGCCTCGTTCGAGGTATCTTGTGACGCATTCGAAGATGATTAATGATGACACTGAGAGCATGAGGTGGTACCAGAAAAAGAGGATCAGGCGCTTGGTTCTCTGGGGGAAATTTTTTATGTCAGAGATATCTGCCAGATTACGGCGCAGGTAAAAATTCGGGGTCGACAGCATTCCTGCTATCATGCAAAGTCTCATCGTTTTGCCGAAAACGCCTGCCGTAGAGTACGCTGAGCGGTTTCCTTGTACGAATTTGCAATTTGTCAAAAGCGTCTCGAAGCTTTCAACGTGCCGATATGCGATATAGGTCAGTGCGGAAACACTGAAAAGCAGCGAGATCAGAACAAGAAAAGAGATGATTATCCATAAAGTGCTTGTCATTCACCTGAGACCTCGTACAAAAGTTCTCCGAGCCTTGCTCCCTGTGTTTTGCCGACATCACCTACTAGCATGCCTCCAGTCGCCCCCCCAATGACTGCACACGCGAGTGTGCCGAGGCCTCTTGTAGGAACACCAATCGCTATACAAAGTTGCTCAATAGCATAGCTACCCAGATACGCGCCACCCGCGGCTCCTCCTAGACTTCCGGCTAATGAAGCGCCTTCAATATATGCTGCTTTCCTGCAAGCGTCTTGCCGCCCTAATGTGCATGCCTTCTGAATATCTAATCCAATAGACGCAACCTCTAGCGATATGCCTAAATAGGTACCTTTTTTTATCAGGTTGGCAGCCTTGCCCACTCCGGCAACCTTATCCGCATACCCTGCAATTTCTCCTGTATGCAAATAGCTTTTCGTGGAGATGCCAAGGGTTCTTTTAATCGACCCTTGGTTTCGCAGGCTCGTACCGAACGCGGCCATTTTGCTCAACTGCTCATCCAGCCTCCCAAATAGCGCCGCTCGCTTGGCATAGAACTGATCGCGCGCTTTGAACGTCCCAGAACTCATGTGCTCCTGATACAGTTTCTCAATTTCCAGCAACGTGTCTTGAGTGGCCTTCAGGTATCTGCTCCACCCATCGCTGACCACGCCTGCACCCATGGATGCATGGGCGAGCAGGCTCTTCAGCAACTCGAAGTTCTCAAGAAAGAACTCGTCGGCACCTTGCCCGCTGCGCATTAGCCCCATGTGCGTAGCGGCAGCCTTTGCCATCAGATACGCCTCCTGGCTAGTACATGAAGGCGTGGACCAGTCACCGACAATGACCAGTTCGCCGCTTCTGACCACACTGTTGTAAATGTGTGAGTTCAGTACATCGAACTTGCTGGCCGAATGCCCGCTCAGGGCAAGGCCAGCCTTGAGTGTGTGGTAGTTCTGCATTTTGGGGTTGATGAACGCGCGAGCTTCGGTCATGGCAATTTCCTCACGCGTATTTCTTGTTGCCGATCCGGTCCCAACCGCCGGCAATATTGCCGCCGCCCGAACCGTCGATACGCTTCTGTAAGGTGTAGGTGGTCTTGATCCTTCCGTAATCGAGGCGAACTACCTCGACAGGCACGCCATCGGCAGCACTCTGTGTGTAGTCTGCAATGATCACTTCTTCGAGAATAATCTCGTAATACTTGAGCTTGTCGCCGCCCGCGCGGCACAGTGCGAGTTTGACCTCCTTGAGATGCTGCCCTGCGCAGCTGGCCTCCATGAGCTTGCAACTGGCGCTGTCGAGAAACTTGGTAAAAGTGAAGTGGCTCACCTCGGCGCGCCCGAAGTGGCGCCCCTGCCGAGCTGGCAGTGGCGGAAGTGCTTTGGCTTACACCGAAGTCATAACCGGTGACTTCAATCCATTTGCTGTGCTTTTCATCCAGAGCTTCGCCCGCGATGTCGTCGATTTTTATATAAGCGTCAAATGCCATGCTTATCTCTCCTTGGCAATCATTTTCAGGGGTGATGCTGATGGGGAACTTGACCCGGTCAGTGATTGGCAAGGCTAGGCACGGATATTGGGCAAGGCAATAGAGGGGGGCTGACTTTAGGAAATGGACTACAAGGTTGTGGATAACTTTGCCAAGGGTGTATCGCTAAGTTTAATTAATAGGTGTTTTTTGTAGGAAATTTGTCACATTACCAGCGCGCAGGTCGAGGAGCGCGGCGCGGGGGGGGGACCGGAGATAATCGCTTTGCCTGCCCTGGCCTCTTCGCGGGCAAGCCCGCTCCTACAGGATTCGTGCTTGCATCGGCTGCGGCGCTCTGCCGAGAGGGCTGTGGACAGAGCTGCCTTGGGGCCCGGTCGGCCAGGGCTATCACGACAATAGCGAACGGTGGTTGTCCTAAAACCTGCGAAAGAGGACAATTATCGGCTTCCCGTCACAACCAGCGACCTTGCATGGCCTTTCTTGCACTTGGTATCAACCATAAGACTGCCTCGGTAGACGTACGCGAGCGCGTGGCGTTTACCCCAGAGCAGCTGGTAGACGCCCTGCAGCAGCTCTGCCGACTGACATCCAGCCGCGAAGCGGCGATCCTGTCGACCTGCAACCGCAGCGAGCTTTATATAGAGCAGGACCACCTGTCCGCCGACGCCGTGCTGCAATGGCTGGCCGACTATCACCGCCTCAGCCTCGACGAGCTGCGTGCCAGTGCCTACGTGCACGAAGAGCACGATGCCGTGAAGCACATGATGCGCGTGGCCTCGGGGCTGGACTCGCTGGTACTCGGCGAACCACAGATCCTCGGCCAGATGAAGTCCGCCTACGCCGTGGCCCGCGAAGCCGGTACCGTCGGGCCGTTGCTCGGTCGCCTGTTCCAGGCCACCTTCAGTGCCGCCAAGCAGGTGCGTACCGACACCGCCATCGGCGAAAACCCGGTGTCGGTGGCGTTTGCCGCGGTCAGCCTGGCCAAGCAGATCTTCGCCGACCTGGGCCGTAGCCAGGCCTTGCTGATCGGCGCCGGCGAAACCATCACCCTGGTCGCCCGCCACTTGCACGAGCAGGGCGTACGCCGAATCGTGGTGGCCAACCGTACCCTGGAGCGAGCCAGCATCCTGGCCGAACAGTTCGGCGCGCATGCGGTGCTGCTGGCAGACATCCCCCAGGAACTGGCCAACAGCGACATCGTCATCAGCTCCACCGCCAGCCAGCTGCCGATCCTGGGCAAGGGCGCGGTCGAAAGCGCACTGAAACAGCGCCGGCACAAGCCCATCTTCATGGTCGACATCGCCGTACCACGCGACATCGAAACCGAAGTAGGCGAGTTGGACGATGTCTACCTGTACACCGTCGACGACCTGCACGACGTGGTGGCGGAAAACCTCAAGAGCCGCCAGGGCGCAGCCCAGGCCGCCGAAGAGCTGGTTACCGTTGGGGCAGAGGACTTCATGCTGCGCCTGCGTGAACTGGCGGCGGTGGATGTACTCAAGGCCTACCGGCAGCAAAGCGAGCGCCTTCGCGACGAAGAACTGCAAAAGGCCCAGCGCCTGCTGGCCAACGGCGGCAACCCCGAAGACGTGCTGGCCCAATTGGCCCGGGGCCTGACCAACAAACTCCTGCATGCCCCCAGCGTGCAGTTGAAAAAGCTCTCGGCCGAGGGGCGCGTCGATGCGCTGGCCATGGCCCAGGAACTCTTTGCCCTCAACGAGGGCTCGACGGACAAATCCCCGCAATGAAAGCGTCGCTGCTGAACAAACTGGATATTCTCCAGGACCGCTTCGAAGAACTCACCGCACTGCTCGGTGATGCCGAGGTCATTTCCGACCAGACGCGCTTTCGCGCGTATTCCCGCGAATACGCCGAAGTCGAGCCGGTCTACGCTGCTTATAAAGAGTGGTGCAAAGTCCAGGGCGACCTTGAGGGTGCCCAGGCGCTGCTCAAGGACAGTGACCCGGACCTGCGTGAAATGGCCGTGGAAGAAGTGCGTGAAGCCAAGGAACAACTGCTGACGCTGGAGTCGCAGCTGCAGCGTATGCTGCTGCCCAAGGACCCCAACGACGGCCGCAACGTGTTCCTCGAAATCCGCGCCGGTACCGGTGGCGACGAGGCGGCAATCTTCTCCGGCGACCTGTTCCGCATGTATTCGCGCTACGCCGAGAAACGCGGCTGGCGGCTGGAGATCTTGTCCGAAAACGAAGGCGAGCACGGCGGCTACAAGGAAATCATCGCCCGCGTCGAGGGTGAGAACGTCTACGGCAAACTCAAGTTCGAGTCCGGCGCACACCGCGTCCAGCGTGTGCCCGAGACTGAATCCCAAGGCCGTGTCCATACCTCCGCGTGCACGGTCGCGGTGCTGCCCGAGCCGGACGAGCAGGCAGCCATCGAAATCAACCCGGCCGACCTGCGCGTGGACACTTACCGTGCCTCCGGTGCTGGCGGCCAGCACGTCAACAAGACCGACTCGGCGATCCGTATTACCCACTTGCCCACCGGTATCGTGGTCGAGTGCCAGGAAGAGCGCTCGCAGCACAAGAACCGCGCCCGCGCCATGTCCTGGCTGTCGGCCAAGCTGAACGACATGCAGACCAGCGCCGCGCAGAACGCTATTGCCAGTGAGCGCAAGCTACTGGTGGGCTCCGGTGACCGTTCCGAACGCATCCGCACCTACAATTATCCACAGGGCAGGGTGACCGATCACCGCATCAACCTGACCTTGTATTCCCTGGACGACATCCTCAGCGGTGGCGTAGAGGCGGTGATCGAACCGCTGCTGGCCGAATATCAGGCCGATCAACTGGCCGCCCTGGGGGACTGATGACTATCATCGCCAGCCTGCTGCGCAACGCGCAGTTGCCCGAATCGCCTTCTGAGCGGTTGGATGCCGAACTGCTGCTGGCTGCTGCCATCGGCAAGTCGCGCAGTTACCTGCACACCTGGCCTGAGCGTATCGTCAGCAGTGAAGATGCCGAGACCTATGCCGGCTACCTGCAGCGCCGTCGTGGCGGTGAGCCTGTGGCCTATATCCTTGGGCAGCAGGGCTTCTGGAAGATCGACCTGGAAGTGGCGCCGCATACCCTTATCCCGCGGCCCGATACCGAGCTGCTGGTCGAGACGGCCCTTGAACTGCAACCCGCTGCGCCAGCCAAGGTGCTGGACCTGGGGACCGGTACCGGTGCCATCGCGCTGGCGCTGGCCAGCGACCGCCCGGCCTGGCAGGTCACGGCGGTGGACCGGGTGGAGGAGGCTGCAGCCCTGGCCGAGCGCAACCGCCTGCGCCTGGGGCTGGACAACGCGCAGGTGCGGATAAGCCATTGGTTCGACAGTCTGGCCGGCGAGCGTTTTGACCTGATTGTCAGCAACCCGCCCTACATCGCTGCCGAAGACCCGCACCTGGTGGCCGGGGATGTGCGCTTTGAGCCCAGCAGCGCGCTGGTGGCCGGTGCCGATGGCCTGGACGACCTGCGCGTGATCGCCGCGCAAGCCCCCGCGCACCTTTTGCCGGGAGGCTGGCTGCTGCTGGAGCACGGCTACGATCAGGCCGCTGCAGTACGTGCCTTGCTGGCTGAACAAGGCTTTGTCGAGGTGGCCAGCCGCACGGACCTGGGCGGCCATGAACGCATTACCTTGGGGCGCTTGCCATGCTGACTGATCAGGAATTGCTGCGTTATAGCCGCCAGGTATTGCTGGCTCAGATCGACATCGACGGCCAGCTGCGGCTTAAGAAGAGCAAGGCGCTGATCGTAGGGCTCGGTGGCCTGGGCTCCCCGGTTGCCCTGTACCTGGCCGCCGCGGGGGTGGGGGAGCTGCACCTGGCGGACTTCGACACCGTCGACCTGACCAACCTGCAGCGTCAGGTGATCCATGACAGTGCCAGCGTCGGCATGACCAAGGTCGATTCGGCCTTGCAGCGCCTGCAGGCGATCAACCCGGAAATCGCCCTGGTCGCTCACCGTCAGGCCCTGGACGAGGATTCGCTTGCGGCCGCCGTGGCGGCGGTCGACCTGGTGCTGGACTGCTCCGACAACTTCTCTACCCGTGAGGCGGTCAATGCGGCCTGTGTCGCCGCCGGCAAGCCGTTGGTCAGCGGGGCGGCAATCCGCCTGGAAGGGCAACTGTCGGTGTTCGACCCACGCCGTGACTACAGCCCTTGCTACCACTGCTTGTACGGGCACGGCAGCGAAGCCGAACTGACCTGCAGCGAAGCCGGTGTCATCGGCCCGCTGGTGGGGCTGGTGGGTAGCCTGCAGGCGTTGGAGGCCATGAAGCTGCTGGCCGGCTTCGGCGAGCCGCTGGTCGGCCGCCTGCTGTTGATCGATGCACTCGGCACCCGTATCCGCGAGCTGCGCGTCAAGCGCGATCCGGCTTGTGCTGTCTGTGGCAAGCGCGATGGCTGAGCGCTCGGCGCCGGTCGGCGTGATGGACTCGGGGGTCGGCGGCTTGTCGGTGCTCGCCGAGATCCAGCGCCTGCTGCCCAACGAGACGCTGCTGTATGTGGCCGATTGCGGCCATGTGCCTTACGGCGAGAAGTCGCCGGATTATATCCGCCAGCGCTGCCGACACATTGCCGGGTTCTTCCATGAGCAAGGCGCCAAGGCCATGGTGCTGGCCTGCAATACCGCCACCGTGGCGGCGGTAGCAGACCTGCGCGAGTTGTACCCAACCTGGCCTTTGGTGGGCATGGAACCGGCCGTGAAGCCTGCTGCGGCTGCTACCCGTTCGGGCGTGGTCGGTGTACTGGCAACCACTGGTACCTTGCAGAGTGCCAAGTTCGCAGCCTTGCTCGACCGCTTCGCCAATGATGTGCAGGTGATTACCCAGCCTTGCCCGGGGCTGGTCGAATTGATCGAGACCGGTGACCTGACCAGCCCGGTGTTGCGCCAGATGCTGTGGGGGTACGTGCAGCCACTGCTGGCTGCAGGTTGCGATACGCTGATCCTCGGCTGCACCCATTACCCTTTCCTTCGCCCGTTGCTGGCCGGCATGGTGCCGGCGGATGTGGCTGTCATCGATACGGGCGCTGCCGTAGCACGCCAACTGCAGCGGCTGCTGGGGGCAAATGATCTGCTGGCCGAAGGCCCGGCCGGCGATACCCGCTTCTGGACCAGCGCTGATCCAGAAATCCTAAGAAAAATCCTACCTGTGCTGTGGCATAAGTGCGGCGATGTGCAAAGCTTTGCGTTGTGAAAAAAAACGTGAAAAACAGCTGAACTATCGTTCCACTGCCGCTTTCTACCGCTTTGCCTGACATGAGGCGGACTAATAACAGCATCAGGAAGAAGGATGTTTCTCATGAAGAAACTGCTGGGCTTGGCGGCGGCTGCCGCTTTTACCTTGGGGCAAGTGGTATCGGCGCAAGCAGCCGATGTGTCGTTCTCGGTGGGGCAGACCGGTGACTCGACCATGGTCTACCGTCTGGGGCTGCAATCGAATTGGGATGCCAGCTGGTGGCAGACCAGTGTCGGCCGCCTGACCGGCTACTGGGATGGGGCCTACACCTACTGGGATGGCGACAAAACCGCGAGCAACCATAGCCTGTCGTTCGCGCCAGTGTTCGTCTACGAATTTGCCGGGGAGTCGGTGAAACCCTATATCGAAGCGGGGATCGGCGTGGCGGCGTTCTCCAGCACCGAGCTGGAAAGCAATGAGCTAGGCTCGGCCTTCCAGTTCGAGGACCGCATTGGTTTTGGTCTGCGCTTTGCCGGCGGGCATGAGATCGGAGTGCGGGCGATTCACTATTCCAACGCGGGAATCAAGCAGCCCAACGATGGCGTAGAGAGCTACAGCCTGCATTACCGCATGGCGCTTTGAATTCGCCTGCACCGGCCCTTTCGCGGGCTTACCCGCGAAGAGGCCGGTTTGAGGCCTTATCGCGTCAAAGGCCACAGGCTACTGATGTCCAGCGTCTCCAGTACCAGTTCTGGTTCTTGCTGCGGCAACCGTCGCAGCAACTCCTCAGCGACACTCTGTGCCGTCCACTCCTCCGGTATCGCCTGTGCCGACGTCACCGGCACCTTGAGCGACTGTGGCGCCACGATGGTCAACGCTATCCCTTGGTCCATCAGGGCCTTGCGCTGCTCGCGCAGCCACTGCGGTGTGTTGTTCCACCCTGCGGTCGTTTGGGTGGGCGCATACAGCTGCAATGCCGAATAACGGTTGAACACCGCCATCACTTGCGCTGAGACGCCCTTCGCCAGCAAAGGCAATGCCTGTGTGAGGCAATGCTCGCCCGCTAGTTGGTTGCTGGTGACGATGGCCTCTATCAGTTCGCTATCGGCCAAATTGTCTGCAAGGTAATCGCAGGTACCGGCGTTGATGATCAACCCATCCAGCGAACACCACGCATTGCATATTTGTTGGCAGGCCGCTACTGCTTGTCCTTCGGCATGCAACTGCCAGGGCAGGCGCAAAAAGTGCCGACCATGCCGTGCTGCCAAAGCATTCAACTCATCGCTTTCCTTTGCGCTGGCGGCAACGCGATGCCCTTGTTCGAGCAAACGTTCCACCAAAGCCAGACCAAGTCCGTTGCTGGCGCCTGTAACCCAAAAACTTCGTGAGTTAGCCAAGACGTTGTCCTCTAATCCTGCCGACGTGGTAGGCCTTTGAAGGCTTCCAGTGCACGCTGGCGACTGCTGCCGAGATTGACCATTGGACGGTGATACGAATTATTAGCAAAAAGATCATCAGATTTCATCGGCTCATGGATAGTTTTCTCATCCATGTCGCGTAATTCGGGCAGCCAGTGCCGGATGAAGCGCCCCTGTGGGTCGAAACGCTGAGACTGAGAAACTGGGTTGAAAATGCGGAAATAAGGCACAGCGTCGGTGCCGGTGGACGCGCTCCACTGCCAGCCGCCGTTGTTGGCGGCCAGGTCGCCGTCTATCAGGTGGCGCATGAAGTGTCGCTCGCCCTTGCGCCAGTCGATCAGCAGGTTCTTGCTGAGGAACATGGCCACGACCATGCGCAGGCGGTTGTGCATCCATCCGGTGTGCAGCAGTTGGCGCATGGCCGCATCGATGATCGGGAACCCGGTGCGGCCCTGTTTCCAGGCTTCCAGGTCCGCCGGGGCGTCACGCCAGGGCAGGGCTTCGGTATGGGCGCGAAAGGCGCGGTGGCGCGAGACCTGTGGGTAACCGTTCAGGATGTGCTTGTAGAACTCGCGCCAGAGCAGCTCGTTGATCCAGGTCTGCACGCCCGTACTGCCGCTGTCGAACTCGCCCCGGTTGCTGGCCAGTGCGCCGTGCAGGCATTGGCGCGGCGAGATCACGCCAGCGGCCAGGTAGGTGGAGAGTTGGCTGGTGCCGGGCTTGGCAGGCAGGTCACGCAATTGTTGGTAGTCGTCGATGGTTTCGTCCAGAAAGCGGGACAGGCGCGCCTGCGCTTCGGCCTCACCCGCCGGCCAATGCTCACGCAAGGCGCGCGTGGGGGTTTCAAAACCGTCTACGTGTTGTGGAATCGGGTCACTTTGGATTTGCAGCGGTGCCTGACGCTCCACCCGGCGGGCCAGGGCAGGCAGGCTGCGGTGCAGGTGTTCCAGGCAGGTCTTCTTGAACTGGCTGAAGACCTGGAAGTAGTCGCCGCTGCGGGTAAGGATGGTGCCAGGGCGGAACAACAGCTGGTCGAGGTGGCTGCAGGCCTGGATGGACGACTTCTCCAGCAGCGCGCGGGTCGCATCGTCGCGTTGCTGTTCGTTGATGCCGTACTCTTCGTTCCAGTGCACGCTTTGCACCTGGTGTTGGCGGCATACATCGAGCACCGCCTGGGGGGCCTGGTCCCAGGTGTCGATCTTGCGGATCAGCAGGGGGATATTCAGGCCTTCGAGCGATTGGCGCAGGGCGCGCAAGTTGCGCAGCCAGAAGTCGACCTTGCAGGCGGCGTCGTCATGGGCTTGCCATTGCCCTGGGCTGACCAGCCACAGGGCGATGGTCGGCCCGCGCTCGGTGGCGGCGCTGAGTGCAGTGTTGTCATCGATGCGCAGGTCGCTGCGCAGCCAGGTCAGGTGCATGGGGTATTCATCTCTACAGGCTGACGGTCATGGGCTTGAAGCAAGCGCAATGCCGCCTGCGGGGTATCGAACAGAAAAACATCGGGCAGCGCGCAAGCCTGCAAGCGGGCTTCGTGCAGGGGCAGCGTAGCGCCGCCCAGCAGCGTGATACCGGGCATGCCTTGCAGGGTGCGTAGCAGCGCCTTGTCATCGATGCGTGGGCCCAGATGCAGCAGCACGGCCCGTGGTTTGAGCGCATTGACCGCGTGGTGCAGTTGCGGGCCGGCGACTGGGTGCTCGAACACTTCGACCGGCACGCCGTTGCTGGTGAACAGCCAGGCGCACAACCACAGGCCTGGGCTGAAGGCCCGCTCGCAGTCCTCCACCAGCAATACGGCGGGGCCTTGCAGCAATTGGTTGTCGTGGTAAATGCGGGCGCCGAGCTTGCTGCGCAGCCAACTGTGGAAAAACACTTGCTCAAGCCGCGCATTGAAGTAGTTGCGCCACCGCAGGTCGAGCAGATCGAGCAGTGGCAGCAGCAATTGCTCGCACAGGGTGACGGCCGGGTACAGGGCCATGGCCTGGTTGAGCCGTTGGTCCAGCGTGCGCTGCGACAGGTTGGCGATGGCCTCGGTCAATTGGAACTGCCTGGCCTGCCAGTCGCCTTTGGGTGGCGTGCTGGAGGGTTTGTCGAGCAGCTCGCGTACTTGACCGACCGATGCGCCTCGCTGCAACCAGCCAAGGATCGCCTCGACCCGCTCGAGCTGTTCCAAGGGGTACAGGCGATGCCCCTTGGCGGTGCGCTGGGGTTTGAGCAGGCCATACCGGCGTTCCCAGGCGCGCAAGGTGACCGGATTGACGCCGGTACGGCGGGCCAGTTCACCGATGGGCAGCAAGGTTTCAGACTGCATTGCGCAAGCCCAGGCTTTCAGGGTGCGGTTGCAGGTAGGCCTGCTGCTGCAGGTACGGGTCAGGGTGCTTGCGCAGATGGTGCTTGAGCAGGGTCAGGGGCACTACCAGCGGCACGACGCCCTGTTGGTACTGGCCGATGACCGTCTGCAACTCGGCCTTGTCCTGCTGCGTCAGGGCATCCTTGAAGTAACCGCTCAGGTGCTGCAGCACGTTGCAGTGGGTGCCGCGGCTGGCGCAGCGGCGCAGGGCCTGCATCAGTTGGCTGAAATAGCGCGGGCCGAAGCTGAGCGGGTCGTCATCCTTGCTCATGCTGCCAAGCAGGCGGCCGAGGGTGCGATAGGCCTGCGGGTTGTTGGCCATCAGCAAATACTTGTAGCGCGAGTGAAAGCGCACCAGGGCGCCACGGCTCAGCCCTTCGGCCAGCAGGCGCTGCCAGTCGGCGTAGGCGTATACGCGGCTGATGAAGTTCTCGCGCAGCACGGGGTCATGCAGGCGGCCTTCTTCTTCAACGGGCAGGTCCGGCGCAGAGCGCAGAAAGCGTGGGCATAGACGCCACGCCCGCCATGCAAGGCTGGGTGGCCGTTGGCCTGGTAAACCTTGACCCGTTCCAGGCCGCAAGAAGGTGACTTCTGCATGAAGATGTAGCCGCAGATGTCGTCGAGCTCAGCCGCCATTTGTTCGCCATAGGTGCGCAGCGGGCCGGTCAGGTCCATGCCAGGGTCGCGGGTGCCGACCACTTCGGGTTGTTCGGGGTTGCCTACCAGGCGAATGGGGTCACGCGGAATGCCCAGGCCGATTGCCACTTCCGGGCACACGGGCAGCCATTCGAAGTGTTGTTCCAGCTGTGTACGGCAAAGATCGGAGGCCTTGTGGCCGCCGTTGTAGCGCACGCTGTGCCCAGTCAGGCAGGCACTGATGGCGATACGCGGCTTGCTGCAGGCGAAAGAGTCGAGCATGGCTGCCTCCGAAAAACCTGTACATTACTAAAAACTTGTACAGGTTTATTCCAGCACAGCCTAGCCGTTATGCAAACCAGTATTTTTGTATAGCGCTACATCACTCAAGGTGTTCGAGCAAACGTCGCGCGGCTTCCTGGCCACTGAGCCACGCGCCTTCGACACGCCCGGAAAGGCACCAGTCACCGCAGGCGTACAAGCCCTGATCGGCATCGGCCAATGCGCCCCATTCATGGTTGCTGCTGGGGCGGGCGTAGAGCCAGCGGTGCGCCAGAGCGAAGGTGGGCGCCGGTACCACGCAGCCGACCAGTTCGGCGAATTCGCCCCACAGCTGTTCGATCACTTCTTCCTTGGACAGGTCGATGTGCTGCCGGCTCCAGTCCGAGGTGGCGTGCAGTACCCAGGTATCCAGGTGCTCGTCGCGGCCGGGTTTGCTGCGATTGCGGGCCAGCCAGTCGAGTGGGTTGTCCTGCACGAAGCAGCCTTGCATCGGGGTATCCAACGGTGACTGGAAGGCCAGGGCGACGGCCCAGGTCGGTTCCATCTGTACACCGGCGGCCACGGCGGCCAATTTGGGGGTTGCCGCCAGCAGTGGTGTGGCCTGCGGGGCCGGTACGGCGATTACCACGCGGCTGTAGGGGCCATGGCTGCAGCCTTCGGTATCCTGCAGGTGCCAATACTGCTTGCCGCGAAACACTTCCGCTATACGGCAGCCGAAGTTGACCGTCACGTCCTTGAGCAGGCCACGGGTGATCGCACTCATGCGTGGCACGCCTACCCAGCGCGTCTGCTCGTCGGGGGAGGGGGTGAGTTCGCCATCACGGTAGTTGTACAGCTGCGGCTTCCACTGCTCGGCCCAGCCAGCGGCAACCCATTGTTGCACCTGATCGACAAAGCGCCGGTCACGGGCGGTGAAGTACTGGGCGCCGAGGTCGAGTGCGCCAGCCTCGCTGCGCTTGCTGGCCATGCGCCCGCCACTGCCGTGGCCTTTGTCGAACAAATGCACGGATTGTCCGGCCTTCTGCAAGGCCTGGGCGGCTGACAAACCGGCGATACCGGCCCCGATGATGGCGATAGGTACTGTCATGATGGCCTCTTCAAACCTTGCTGTGAGCAGACTACGCTGTCAGGCAAACCTGTACAATGCAGAACTTTTGTATAAGGTTATTCCGCTTTGGTGGTAGGTTGGCCTATGTTTATCCGAGAGCGTCGGGTCAAAAAAGTGCCTTGATGTTAAAAATAGACCACCGCCGCACTCTGCGAGGACACAGCCATGCATATATTGCTGACAGGTGGCACCGGTTTGATTGGCAAGCATCTGTGCCAGTACTGGCTTGGCCAGGGGCATCGGCTCACGGTATGGAGCCGGCGTCCTGAGCAGGTGGCGAAAATTTGCGGTAGTGGCGTGCGTGGCATCGCCCGCCTGGAGCAACTGGAAGCAGACGATCATCTTGATGCGGTGGTCAACCTTGCCGGTGCGCCAATCGCGGATAGGCCCTGGACGGCGGCCCGGCGCAACGTGCTGTGGGCCAGCCGCGTCACCCTCACCGAGCAGCTGCTGGCGTGGCTGGGCTCCCGTGAACAGCGCCCGCAAGTGCTGATTTCCGGCTCTGCGGTAGGCTGGTACGGTGACGGCGGCGAACGCGAGCTGACCGAGGCCTCACCACCGGTGCGGGAAGACTTCGCCAGCCAGTTGTGTATTGCCTGGGAAGAGACGGCACAGCGTTCTCAAGCGCAAGGAATCCGCGTGGTATTGGTGCGCACCGGGTTGGTGCTGGCCAGCGATGGCGGCTTTTTGTCGCGCCTGCGCGTGCCCTTCAAACTGGGGCTGGGTGGGCCTTTGGGCGGTGGGCGGCAGTGGATGCCCTGGGTGCATATAGACGACCAGGTCGCCCTGATTGATTTTCTCTTGCAGCACAAGGATGCCAGCGGTCCTTATAATGCCTGCGCCCCAGAGCCGGTGCGCAACCGTGAGTTCGCCAGGCGGCTGGGCCGTGCGCTGCATAGGCCGGCGCTGCTGCCTGTACCGGCGCTGCTGCTCAAGGCCGGCCTTGGCGAAATGTCGACCTTGCTGCTGGGCGGCCAGCGCGCGCGCCCGGTGCGCTTGCTGGCGGCGGGCTTCACCTTCCGCTTCAACGATCTGCAATCGGCGCTGGACAACCTGTCCAGCCGCCTCTGACATAGGACGCTGCATGACCGATCACGCCCTGCTGCTGGTCAACCTGGGTTCCCCGGCCTCCACCTCGGTGGCCGATGTGCGCCGCTACCTCAACCAGTTCCTGATGGACCCCTATGTGATCGACCTGCCTTGGCCGGTGCGGCGCTTGCTGGTGTCACTGATCCTGGTCAAGCGCCCGGAGCAGTCGGCACATGCCTATGGTTCGATCTGGTGGGAGGAGGGCTCGCCACTGGTGGTGCTGACCCGTCGCCTGCAGGCGGCAATGGTCGAACACTGGCCCCATGGCCCGGTGGAAATCGCCATGCGCTATGGCCTGCCGGCTTTGCCCGAAGTGTTGGAGCGCCTGGCCGCCCAAGGCGTGCGCAAGGTGACGTTGGCACCGCTTTATCCACAGTTCGCCGACAGTACGGTGACCACGGTGGTCGAGCTGGCGAAACAGACGGTCAGTGAGCGCGGGTTGCCGTTGCAGATGCGCGTGCTGCGGCCGTTCTACGATCACCCTGACTACATCGAGGCACTGGCTGCCAGCGCCCGGCCGTACCTGGAGCAGGATTACGACCACCTGCTGCTGAGCTTCCACGGTTTGCCGGAGCGGCACCTGAAGAAGCTGGACCCGACCGGTAATCACGACTTCCAGGCAGCTGACTGCTGCAAGGATGCCAGCGCCGAGATGCGCGCTGTGTGCTACCGCGGGCAATGCCTGGCTACAGCCAAGGCCTTTGCTCAGAAAATGGGCATACCCGATGGTAAGTGGTCGGTGTCGTTCCAGTCGCGGTTGGGGCGGGCCAAGTGGATCGAACCCTATACCGAGGCGCGGTTGGACGAGCTGGGCAAGGCGGGCGTGAAGAAGCTGCTGGTGATGTGCCCGGCGTTCGTCGCCGATTGCATCGAAACGCTGGAAGAAATCGGCATGCGGGGCAGCGAGCAGTTTGTAGAGGCGGGTGGGCGAGAGCTGGTGCTGGTGCCGTGCCTGAATGATCACCCGGAATGGGTGAGGGTGTTGGCGGATATGTGTGAAAAGGCCTGAATAGCTGGGGGCCGCTTTGCGGCCCTATCGCGACACAAGGCCGCTCCTACAAGCAGATCGCGATCCCCTGTAGGAGCGGCCTTGTGTCGCGAAAGGGCTGCAGAGCAGCCCCGCGATCTTAAGGCAACTGGTCATCCAGCTTCTTGTGCTTCCAGCCATCGTTGCCCGGCAGGATCAGATTCAGGGCAATAGCCACGATGGCGCACAGGGCGATGCCCTTCAGGCCCCAGTCATCCGGGCCGTCACCACTGCCGATCAGCACGCCGCCGATGCCGAACACCAGGGTCACCGACACGATCACCAGGTTGCGTGCTTCGGCCAGGTCGATCTTGTGGCGGATCATGGTGTTCATGCCCACTGCCGCAATCGAGCCGAACAGCAGGCACAGGATACCGCCCATCACCGGTACCGGAATGCTCTGCAGCAGCGCGCCGAACTTGCCGATGAATGCCAGTGTGATGGCGAAAATCGCCGCCCAGGTCATGATCTTCGGATTGTAGTTCTTGGTCAGCATCACCGCGCCGGTCACTTCGGCGTAGGTGGTGTTGGGCGGGCCGCCGAACAGGCCGGCTGCAGTGGTAGCCAGGCCATCACCCAGCAGGGTGCGGTGCAGGCCGGGTTTTTTCAGGTAGTCACGGCCAGTCACGCTGCCGACCGCGATCACCCCGCCGATATGCTCGATCGCTGGCGCCAAGGCAACCGGTACGATGAACAGAATGGCCTGCCAGTTGAACGCAGGTGCGGTGAAATTGGGAATTTCCAGCCACGGTGCAGCGGCGATCTTGGCGGTGTCGACCACGCCAAAGGCGAATGACAGGGCAAAGCCCACCAGTACGCCGGAAATGATCGGTACCAGGCGGAAAATGCCTTTGCCGAACACGGCGACGACCAGGGTTGTCAGCAGGGCTGGCATGGAGATCAGCATGGCGGTCTTGTACGGCATCAGTGCCGCGCCGTCGCCACCCTTGCCCATCGCCATATTGGCGGCGATTGGCGCCATGGCCAGGCCGATGGAGATGATCACCGGGCCGATCACCACCGGTGGCAGCATGCGGTCGATGAAGCCGGTGCCTTTGATTTTTACCATCAGGCCCATGAAGGTGTACACGAAGCCTGCAGCCATCACGCCGCCCATGGTCTCGGCCAGGCCGAACTGGCCCTTGGCGAGGATGATCGGGGTGATGAAGGCAAAGCTCGAGGCCAGGAACACCGGCACCTGGCGGCCGGTGACCAGCTGGAACAGCAGCGTGCCGATGCCGGCGGTGAACAGCGCGACGTTCGGGTCGAGGCCGGTGATCAGGGGCATCAGCACCAGCGCGCCGAATGCCACGAAGAGCATCTGCGCGCCCGAAACGACCTGGCGCCACAGCGGGTCGTTGAAGCCGTCCTGCATGGTCAGGCGTCCTTTTGCTTGGTGCCGAAGATCTTGTCACCGGCATCGCCCAGGCCCGGCACGATGTAGCCGTGTTCGTTCAGGCGCTGGTCGATCGAGGCGGTGTAGATCTTCACGTCCGGGTGGGCTTTTTCCACCACTTCGATGCCTTCTGGCGCGGCGACCAGCACCATGGCGCGGATCTCTTTGCAGCCGGCCTTTTTAAGCAGGTCGATGGTGGCGACCATCGAGCCGCCGGTGGCCAGCATCGGGTCGATGATCAGGGCCAGGCGCTGGTTGATGTCCGGCGCGAGCTTTTCCAGGTAGGTGTGGGCTTCGAGGGTTTCTTCGTTACGGGCAACACCGACGGCGCTGACCTTCGCCCCAGGGATCAGGCTGAGCACGCCGTCGAGCATGCCGATGCCGGCGCGCAGGATCGGTACTACAGTAATCTTCTTGCCGGCGATTTTTTCAACCGAGACCTTGCCACACCAGCCATCGATCTCGTAGGTTTCGAGGGGCAGGTCCTGGGTGGCTTCATACGTCAGGAGCGCGCCGACTTCCTGGGCGAGTTCGCGAAAATTCTTGGTGCTGATATCGGCACGGCGCATCAGGCCGAGCTTGTGGCGGATCAGCGGATGGCGGATCTCACGAGTGGGCATAGGGGGGCTCCGAAAGGCGGGCAAAAAAACCGCGCTAGATTAATCTATTCAGCCTGTGCTGTCGTCTGGTCATTCTGGACGTTAGTCCATAAATGCTTGATCTGTGACGAGCGGATGCGTACCTTTGCCCGCTTTTCCAAAATGCACCCCCCGGAGAGCGCCATGTCCGCCGATCTCGAGCATATCCGTCAAGTCATGCGTGAAGCTGACTGCCTGTACACCGAAGCCGAAGTCGAAGCGGCCATCGCCAATGTCGGCGAGCAAATCTGCAAGGACCTGCACGACAAGAACCCCGTGGTGTTCTGCGTGATGAACGGCGGCCTGATCTTCTCCGGCAAACTGCTGACCCACCTGCAGTTCCCGCTGGAAGCCTCGTACCTGCATGCCACTCGTTACCGCAACCAGACCAGCGGCGGTGAGCTGTTCTGGAAGGCCAAGCCGGAAGTCTCTTTCATCGATCGCGACGTACTGATCGTCGACGACATCCTCGACGAGGGCCACACCCTCAGCGCCATCATCGAGTTCTGCAAGCATGCCGGCGCGCGCTCGGTGTACACCGCAGTGCTGATCGACAAGGATCACGACCGCAAGGCCAGCCCGGACCTCAAAGCCAACTACGTAGGCCTGCCTTGTGTCGATCGCTACATCTTCGGCTATGGCATGGACTACAAAGGTTACTGGCGCAACGCTAACGGCATCTTCGCCGTAAAGGGGCTGTGACCATGCGCCAGCCTGCGTTCATCGACCAATCGCTGTTCGCCGGGCTGGCCGAAAAGGCTGCTGCCAACCCGCGTGGGCGGCAGCACCACAACTTCCATGAAATGGAAGATCCTTGCCACCGCATGGCGGTCGGGCTGCAGCCGAGCACCTACATTCCACCGCACCGCCACCTGAGCGACGACAAGGCGGAGACCTTGCTCGTGCTCAAGGGGCGCTTCGGCCTGTTGATCTTCGACGAGCAGGGCGCCGTGACCGACAAGCGGGTGCTGCAAGCGGGTGGCGACTGTCTGGGTGTGGACCTGGCGCCCGGTACCTACCATGGGTTGGTGGTGCTGGAGCCGGACAGCATCCTGTTCGAATGCAAGGCCGGCCCATACCGGCCGGTGGGCGAAGGTGAACATGCACACTGGGCGCCACGTGAAGGCGAAGACGGCGTCGCCCAATACCAGGCCTGGATGCTTGCGCAGTTCGATTGATGTTGCTTGTACCCGGCATGCTAGAGTGCTCCTTCATACAAGGAGCCTCACATGCGTGCGATTCTTCCCCTCCTGCTGGCCGTCAGCCTGCCACTCGCCGCCGCACCACTGCACAGCCAGTTCCTGCCACCCGATGATCAGTCCCTGCGCCAGGAAGCACCGACCAGCCAGCAATTGCTGCAAGTGACCGACTATTCGGTGGTCGTAGGTGCCCAGCGCCAGTCCGACCAGCAACCGATCCCGATCACCTCGTCGTTGCAGGTGCGCCTGAAGGGCAAACCGCTGAGCAAGGGCGCGACCATCGCTCAGGTGCTGCTGACCTTCGACGGTGAAGCCGCCAAGAGCCTTAAAAAGCCCGTGTATGACGAAAAAAGCCGCACCTTGAGCCTGAATTACCCGGTTAGCGATTACCGCGTAATCATGGACCTGTTGCGCAACGAAACCCTGTACGTGCAATTTCTCACCTACGGCAACGGCCACATCTGGGCCGACCTGCACACCGGTACCGTACGTACGCGTTGAGGCGCGTAGCCTGCGGGGGTAAACTGCCGGCCTTCGAAATTCCGTGATGGTCCAGTTGGAGTCGGCAATGCGTAAAGACAAGAAACAGGTAATCGGTGACGAAATCAGCGACGACTACATCAAGTCGTTCCTTCAGTTCGAGCCGGCCGATGGTGTGACCTCGCCGTCGGCGCACAAGCTGGTCAAAGCCTACCGTGGCCTGCGCGTCGACGATTTCGAGCGATTTGTCGGTTTCTTCGTCGAAGCAGGCCTGGACTTGGATGGCAAGGACGAGCACGGCAAAACCTTCGTCGAGCAGATTGCCGACCAGCGCAATGCACCTGAGTACATCGAGATTATCGACAACGCCCGCGGCTGACCAAGGTCCAGCCACAAAAAAACGCCCCGAGGGGCGTTTTTTCGTTACCGGGCGGATCAGGCGTAATGCTTGGCTGCCGGGCTGCTTTCTACCAGCTCCAGCGCCACGTCGTTGTCGGCGCTGATCTTGTGGTACAGGGCGGCATCGGTTGCCAGGGTCTTCTCGCGAGCCGGGAAGATTTCTTTGAGCTTGGCAGCCCAGGCACCCTTGGCCTGCTCGGGGAAGCAGCGCTCGATCAGTTCCAGCATGATCGACACGGTCACCGAGGCACCCGGCGATGCGCCGAGCAGCGCGGCCAGGCTGCCGTCCTGGGCCGAGACCAGCTCGGTACCAAACTGCAGCACGCCGCCTTTTTTCGGGTCTTTCTTGATGATCTGCACGCGCTGGCCAGCCACTTCCAGGCGCCAGTCTTCGGCCTTGGCCTGTGGATAGAAGCGACGCAGGGCTTCCAGGCGCTGCTCCATCGACTGCATCACTTCGCTGACCAGGTACTTGGTCAGGTCCATGTTGTCGCGGGCCACGGCCAGCATCGGGCCGATGTTGCCCATGCGCACCGAGAGCGGCAGGTCCATCAGCGAACCGTGCTTGAGGAACTTGGTGGTGAAGCCGGCATAGGGGCCGAACAGCAGCGAAGTCTTGCCGTCCACTACGCGGGTGTCCAAGTGCGGAACTGACATCGGCGGGGCACCTACGGCGGCCTGGCTGTACACTTTGGCCTGGTGCTGCTTGACGATTTCCGGGTTGTCGCAGCGCAGCCACTGGCCGCTGACCGGGAAGCCGCCGAAGCCTTTGCTTTCCGGGATGCCGGACAATTGCAGCAGCGGCAGGGCCGCGCCGCCAGCACCGAGGAAGACGAAGCGGGCGTCGACTTCACGGCTGCCGCCGCTGTTGACGTCCTTGATGCTCACGGTCCAGCCGCTGCCATTACGGCGCAGGCCGACAACCTTCTTGCTGTATTTGACCTGCGCGTCCGGCGAGTCACCCAGCAGTTTGAGCAGCTTGTTGGTCAGTGCCCCGAAGTTCACGTCGGTGCCTTTGGCCACGCGGGTAGCGGCGATGTGCTGGTCGGCCGGGCGGCCAGGCATCATCAGCGGCATCCAGTCGTTCATCACGGCCTTGTCTTCGGTGTATTCCATCTCATGGAAGGCGTGGTGCTGCTTGAGCAGCTCGAAGCGCTTCTTGAGGAAGGAAACACCCTTGTCACCCTCGACGTAGCTCAGGTGTGGGACAGGGTTGATGAAAGCACGCGCCGAGCCGAAGTTGCCCTTCTTGCTCAGGTAGGCCCAGAACTGGCGCGAAACCTCGAACTGGGTGTTGATGTGCACGGCCTTCTTGATGTCGATGCTGCCATCGGCGGCCTGCGGCGTGTAGTTCAGCTCGCACAGGCCGGCGTGGCCGGTGCCTGCGTTGTTCCAGGGGTTGGAGCTTTCCGCGGCTCCGGAGTCCATCGCCTCGACGACCTCAAGCTTCAGGGTCGGGTCAAGCTCCTTGAGCAGTACGGCCAGGGTGGCACTCATGATGCCCGCGCCTACCAGTACCACATCAACCGATTCGTTCTGCGCCATTTAACGCGTCTCCACAATCTACAGCTACCTAATTGACAGCATAGGACCTGGGTTTGCCAGGGTCGCCATGTCCGACTTTTCGCAGTTCTTGCAACTTCCGCGGACACCGCCAATCAGTCTTCGGGTTCGTGTATTGAACGCCGTTTGCCACAGGTGCGGCAATTCGACTTATGGTCAAGGTGTCGTGCGTGCGTTATGGAACGGTTCAGACACTCATACGGGATGAGCGCATTTGCCGCCTGTTCAGGGCTGTTCGGGACACATCTGCCGCTTTTGCACATGCCAGACTGTTCATTTGCTCGCCACACTCTTGTGAAGTTGTGAAAACCGTTTTTTCACGCTCTTTTGGAGACGTGAACCTCAAAAGGGGACTGCGCGATGGCAACCCGCAGGTTCATGCAGTGTGAAGGGCCGGAAAAGCAGGCACGACAGCCGATGCAAGACCTGAGTGGAAGGCTCTCTGTGGGCGAAGCGGTGAAGTTGCCGGGTCAATCGGCGAGTGCGGGGCCCGATCAGGAGACGTCCTTATAATCGGGGGGAGATTATAGCGATGTCGCGGGCAGAAATGTCGCCATTCGTGGTTTTTATTGCAGCGTTTGTCAGGCCGCGAGGAGGCGTTGATGCCAACGGCGGCTTGCACGCGCGCAAACACGGGCGTCGGCGGGCAGCTCGCGGCCCAGCCAGGCCAGCTGAATTTCACCGACCTGGACCCAGCCGCTGCCGCTTGGCGCCTGGCTGCATTGCTTGAAGGCCAGGCATTTGCCTTGGGCGTCGAGGCGGGCGTAGGCGTTGTGGCGCGGGCGTTGGAAGAGCAGAGTCCAGAGCGAGGCCATGGCAGTGAGTCCTTTGCGTTAGGGCTTGGCGCAAGGATAAGGGCGTGGCCATGAAACGATTGTGACAAGCGAGGCTGGCCGATGACTGGTCTGTGCCTGGCTAGGTATACTGTGGGCCTTTGCCGCATTTTCTGGAGAAACGCGCATGTTGCAACGTCTGTTGTTCGGTTTGATCGCCGTGGCCAGCCTCAGCCTGGTCGGTTGTGCCCACAGCCCGCAACAACTCAACCCGCAACCCACGCTCAAGGCCCAGCTCGCCCCGGTCGGCCATGGCCAGCCAGTGGTGGTCCGGGTAGTTGATGGCCGCCCATCGCAGTCCCTGGGCACTCGCGGTGGCATGTACCCCGAAACCAGCACCATCAGCGTCAGCGGTAACGACGTGGTGCCCAAGCTGCAGGCTCAAGCCGAAGCCGCTGTGCGCCTGCTCGGCTTCACCCCGACGGCGAACGCCTACAACGCGCCACAGCTGACCGTGACCCTGGCCGAACTGAAATATCAGTCGCCGAAAGACAACCTGTACGTGACCGAGGCCACCATCGGCGCCACCTTCCGTGCCGACGTACGTAACGGCGGTCGCAGCTACAGCGGCCGTTACGGTGCTTCGCTGGACCAGCGTTTCGGCATGGCGCCGAATCAGGACACCAACACCCAACTGGTGGGCGACGTGCTGAGCGATGCCTTGACCCGCATGTTCAAGGACCCAACCATTGGGCAGGTGCTGGGCCAGTAAGCGTTTAGGCGCATAAAAGAAACCCGCTGCCAGGCAGCGGGTTTTTTTATTGCTGGCTCAAGCTGCTGCAATGTGAAAATCCAGCAAGCTGAAACCAGTCCCGGTATCCACCTCGGGCAAGTCTTCATGCATATGCCCGCCCAGCGCACAGTAGACCAGCCACTGGCGGTCCTGCACATTGATGGCAAAACCATCGATCAACGCCTGTTGTTCATCGCTCTGGGCAACGAGGTAGAGGCGGTCCTGGTTTTCGGCGTGCAGCATGAACAAGCTCCGGGTCATGAAAGGCCGACAGGGTGGCCTGCTCAGATGACGAGCGGATGACAGATGAAATTTAATGACACTTTGTCGCCCATACCGGGCGCCGGAGATCGACTTGGGTAGAATGCGGGCCTTTGCCGCTGCTCACACCGAGGTCGCGTGATGTCCTTGCAAGTGCTCTGGGGGTTTTTGGCCGCCCATCCCACCAAGTTGATCAACCTGCTGGCGCTGCTGCTGACCTGCCCAGGCGGTTTGCTGCTGCACAGTGCACGGCGACGCGAGGCCGAGACCCGCGAATACATGGCTGTGGACGAAGGGGTAGTGGACGCGTTCGACCTGCGGGTGCCGAAGTACTTCTATATTCTCGGTTTTTCGTGCCTGGCGATGGCGTTGTTGCTGTCCTGGTTCAGTACCTGGGTCTGAGAACCATTGGGGCCGCTTTGCGGCCCATCGCGACACAAGGCCGCTCCTACAGGAGATCGCGGTCCCCTGTAGGAGCGGCCTTGTGTCGCGATTGGGCTGCAAAGCAGCCCCGACAATCCTTCAGGCCACAGGTGCCTGCTGCTTGACCTGATACTGGTTACGCACCGGCGTCGCATACTGCAACACCAGGTATGGCCGCTGCTCTTCAGGGCAGGCATCCAGACGGCGCTGCCATTCTTCCTTGGCTTTTGCCAGCTCATCCGTCGGGAACACCTTCTCGGCACTCGGCACCTGCAACGCCTCATCCTTGGCATCCCACATCGCATACGCCAGGTAATGCACCGGGAACAGCCGGTAGCCACCCAGAATCTGCCGGTCGATTTCCGACGCCAGCTGCTTGGTGTCTTCGTGGTATGCGGTCACTGGCGGGGCGAAGTTGATGTGCACCCGGCCCTTGTAGCCGGTAATGCCCTTGGCGATGCTGTTGTCGTCCTCGCCTGGCGCCTTCTTGTAGGTACCGGTGGTGGCGCGGATGTACAGCTCGCGGGCCTTGGCCTGGTCACACGGGTCGTATTCGTAGCTGATCGACACCGGCGTCAGGTTCAGGCTCTGGATCACCGCACCGAACGGCTCGTCCTTGCGGCTCATGTGGAACATCTTGAGGATCGCCGAGTCGGTGCGGTCGTCACCGTCCTTGGCCCGGCCTTCTGCCTGGGCGATCCAGATCGACGTAGCATCGTTACGGATCGAGTGGTTGATATAGGCCGAAAGCAGCTGGTAAGCCGCCAGCTTCTCACGCCGGCCGCTGATCGAGCGGTGCACGATGAAGCTCTTGTTCAGGCGCATCATGTCGCTGACAAAGGGCTTTTGCAGCAGGTTGTCGCCAATGGCGATGCGTGGCGTGGGCAGGCCGGCATGGTACACCGCGTAGTTGACGAAGGCCGGGTCCATGACGATGTCGCGGTGGTTGGCCAGGAACAGGTAGGCGGTGCCGGCCTTGAGTTGTTCCACGCCGGAATAGGTAACGCCGTCAGTGGCGCGGTCGATGGTCTGGTCGACGTAATACTCGACTTTGTCCTGCAGGGTGGAAACGCAGGTGACGCCGGCGAATTCCTTGCGCAGGCGGCGTGCAATCAACGGCTTGAGCAACCAGCCGAGAGCACCAGCCGCACGCGGGAAGCGGAAGTGGGTGAGGATATCGAGGAATGCCGGGTCGCTGAGCAGGCGTGCCAGAACGGCAGGGACCTCAGCGTCGTCGTACGGTCGGATGGCATCGAATTCGCCCATCATGCTCTCTTGTTGGAAACGGCTAGGGTAATAGGTAGGGGCGGGCTCCGAAAAACGGCTCGGACGCACATAGGCCCTGTAAACAGACCGGCAATTATACGCATAAGTCACCCCGGAGGCCGCGATGCTGGAAACTGCGATCTACGATTGCCCTTATTGTGGCGAAGAAGTCGAAACCACGGTGGACCTGTCCGGTGGCGATCAGGAGTACATCGAGGATTGCCAGGTGTGCTGCAAGCCTATCCGTTTCGTGCTGCAGGTGCATGGCGAGGAGTGGATGCTGGATGTCTTTGGTGAGAATGACTGATGCGGCGGATCTACGAACCGGAAAACCTGCTCGAAGCCGAAATGCTGGTCGGTATGCTGGCCAGTGAGGGCGTCGACGTGCAACTGGTGGGCCGTGACTTGATGGGCGGTGTGGGCGAGCTGCCGCTGCAAGGGCTGCTGGGGCTTGCGGTGGCCGATGAGCAGGCCGAGTACGCACGGCAACTGATCGATGCGTACAATGACGCCCAGCCACTGGTTGGCGACGAACCGGAGAGTTTCCCCGGTACCTTGATCTGCTAGGTTCTGAATTCGCCCATGTGTGGACGTTACGCCCTGTTTCGCTGGCCCCAGGCCCTTGCCAGTCTGCCGGGCTTTCCCGTCGGTCAGCCGGCCCAATGGAATATCTCGCCCGGGGCTTCGGTGCTGATCCAGCGTCAGCTCGACGGCCAGCAGCAACTGGTCAAGGCGCGCTGGGGGCTGACCCCGGCCTGGCTCACCGACCTGTCCCGCACCCCGGCCCACGCCCGCGCTGAAACCCTGGCAGAGCAGCCGATGTTTCGTGAAGCATTTCGCCAGCGCCGCTGCCTGATGCCGGCCAACGGCTTTTACGAGTGGCGGGGCAGCGTGCGTAAGCGCCCATACTGGTTGACCCGGGGGAGGGCGCCTCGCTGTACTTCGCGGCGGTGTGGGAAGCCTACCCGGTGCAGGACCAGGTGTGGCTGAGCTGCGCGGTGGTGACCCAGGCGGCCATGAACCAGCGCCGTCCGCTGATACTGGATGAGGCCGGGCAGGCGGCCTGGCTTGACCCGGATACGCCAATTGCCCGCCTGCACGAGCTGCTGGCCAGCCCGCCTGCGGTGTTGCGTGAGCGGGCCTTGGCCAATTTCGTCAATGACCCGAAACTGGATGCGCCGGAGTGCCTCACCCCGGTTTGATAAATCTTCCCTGTGGCTATGGCAGCCAATGGCGACTCGGCCTAGGATACGCCGCATGTGGATAGGGAGTGTTTTCATGCGTAAGTCTTTTGTCGTCAGCCTGCTGAGTGCTGGCATCCTGCTGGCCGGCTGCCAGGCGGTGAACACCACCAGCGGAGGTGCTGTTGGCGTCGAGCGTCAGCAGTACATGTTCAGCATGCTCTCGACCGATGAGGTCAACCAGATGTACGCCCAGTCGTACCAGCAAACCCTGGGTGAGGCCTCGAGCAAGGGTGTGCTCGACAAGTCCAGTGCCGATGCCAAGCGGGTGCAGGTCATTGCCAACCGACTGATCGCCCAGGCGCCCAAGTTCCGCCCGGATGCCGCGCAGTGGGACTGGCAAGTCAACGTGATCAAGAGCGACGAACTCAACGCCAACTGCGGCCCGGGCGGCAAGATTATCGTCTATACCGGCCTGATCGATCAGCTCAAGCTCAGCGATGCGGAAATTGCCGCAGTGGTAGGGCACGAGATTGCCCACGCCCTGCGTGAGCACAGCCGCGAGGCCATGTCCAAGGCGTACGGTGTGGAAATGGCCCGTCAGGGTGCCGGTGCCATCTTCGGCCTCGGCCAGAGCAGCATGGCCATGGCCGACACCGTGGTGAACTACGCCATGACCTTGCCCAACAGCCGGGCCAACGAAAACGAGGCCGACCTGATTGGCCTGGAGCTGTCGGCGCGTGCCGGTTATGACCCGAATGCCGCGATCACCTTGTGGAACAAGATGAGCAAGGCTTCCGAGGGTGCACCGCCTGAGTTCATGAGCACTCACCCGGCGTCGGAAAGCCGCATTGCTTCGCTGCAGGCGGCAATTCCGAAGGTGATGCCGCTGTATCAGGCCGCGGCCAAGCCGTAACTGTGTGAACCCTGGGGCCGCTTTGCGGCCCCGCTTCCCTGCTTAACCTACCCAGCCACTGGCCTTCATTGCCGAGTACACGGCCACGATCGCCAGGACGAAGAACGCCGTGGCCGCCAGGCGACGAATCAGCGTCAACGGCAGTTTGTCTGCCGCGAAGTTACCCGCCAGAACCACCGGCACGTTGGCAATCAGCATGCCCAGGGTGGTGCCGAGGATGACCATGATCAGGTGCGGGTACTGTGCTGCCAGCATCACCGTGGCAACCTGGGTCTTGTCACCGATTTCGGCCAGGAAGAACGCAATCAGCGTGGTCAGGAACGGCCCGAAGCGGCGTGCCGGGTTCTCGTCGTCATCCATCTTGTCCGGTACCAGGGTCCACAGCGCTGTGGCGGTAAAGCTCGCGGCCAGGATCCAGTGCAGTGCCGAGTCGCTGAAGAAACTGCCGAACCACGCCCCTACGGCACCGGCCGCCGCATGGTTGGCCAAGGTGGCGGCGATGATGCCGGCGATGATCGGCCAGGGTTTGCGAAAGCGAGCCGCGAGAATGAGCGCGAGCAGTTGCGTCTTGTCGCCGATTTCGGCGAGGGCAACGATAGCGGTGGGGACCAGCAGAGATTCCAGCATCAGGATTCCTACGGGGGCGGGTCGACACGGCTATGACACGTACAGCCTCCCCGCCCCGGGTAAGGTGTGCGTGTCATAGGTCTTGTCAAACCCTGGATCCGTCTATGCGGATCTCTCCATGCAGGCTGGCATGGCGGGTCGCACGCGCCATGGTCTGTGGACCAAGTATGTTGACGCGTACCGGGCGAGCTGGGTGCTCGCGGGAGACTACTCCCCTAGGACGGTGCGGATTCTGCCTAGGCAAAACGCTTTCGGCAAGCGCTGTTTTTATCCGTGCGTTGCCTGATAGATGCGGAAACCATCGGCCTCGTCGCGTACCTGGCAGTTGCCCAATGCCCCTTCGATCAGCGGCTGGTAGCGCAGGAAGCTGTTGGCCACCAGGCGCATTTCGCCACCTTTTCGCAGATGAACGGCTGATTTTTTCAGCAAGTTCTCCGAAGCTTGATAATTGGTGTGTACGCCGGTGTGGAACGGCGGGTTGCTCAGGATAAGGCTCAGTTCGGTGGGGGCTGCGTCAATGCCATCTCCGCTGATCACGTCGCCTTCCAGGCCGTTGGCGGCCAGCGTCAGGCGGCTGGCGGCCACGGCGAAGGCATCCACATCCAGCATGGTCACCCGGCTTTGTGGGTAACGGCGCTTGAGCGTGGCACCCAGCACCCCGGCACCACAGCCAAAGTCCAGCATGTGGCCGTCGGGTAGGCCATCGAGGTGTTTGAGCAGCAGGGCGGTACCCCGATCGAGGCGACCATGGCTGAATACACCCGGCAGGCTGACCACTTGCAGCGGGCCGTCTTCCAGGGCCAGCTCGAAGCGCTCGGCCAGGCTTTCCAGCGGTTTTGCCTGCGGTGCCTGGTCGATGGTCACTTGCCACAGTTGGCAATGGCGAGCGCTGTCCAGCTTGCGTGGCTTGCCAAAGGCCTGCAGCTGCTTGGCCGCCCCTTCGATGCCGCCGCGTTTTTCGCCGACCAGGTACAGCTCGCGGCCGGCCAGGCGCGACGCCAGGGCGTTGAGCAGGTAGGCGGCCAGCTCGCGGGACTTGGGCAGGAACAGCACGGCACTGTCGAAGGGCAGGTCGGGCGGCTCGACCGCATAGTGGCTGCGGCCGGCAAAGCGGCTGTCGAGCATGGCCTGATCGCCGGCATGCCAGGTCCAGGCCTGGGCCTGGGGCAACTGGCCGAGCAGGTCGTCGGCGGGGGCGCCAGCGATCAGCAGCGGCCCCTGGAACAGCTCTGCCTGGCGGAGCAACACTTCACTGCGCGGGTCCATGGACGACGCCTCCTGGAAAAAAGTGGCGCAGTGTAGCAGAGGCCGGCGCCGGGCTCAGCTGACCACGCGGCGTGGCTGACCAGCGAAGAAGGCCTGGGCGTTTTCGCTGAGCTGGCCAACGATGCGCTGGCGCGATTCCACCGCGCCCCAGGCGCTGTGCGGGGTGATGATCAGGCGCGGGATGTCGGGTTGGAGCAATGGGTTGCCATTGACCGGCGGCTCCACACTCAGCACGTCGGTGGCCGCGCCGCCCAGGTGGCCACTGCGCAGGGCGTCGGCCAGTGCCTGTTCGTCGATCAGGCCACCACGGGCAGTGTTGACAACCAGTGCATTGCGCTTGAGCAGGCCCAGTTCGCGAGCGCCGAGCATGTGCCGGGTATGCTCGTTCAACGGGCAGTGCAGGGTCAGCGCATCGACTTGCGGCAGCAGTTCGTCAAGCGGCAACCGGTCGGCGCGCTCCGGGCGACCGGGAATCTGTCCGCTCAGCACGCGCATGCCGAAGGCTTCGGCCAGCCGTGCCACCGCGCCGCCCAGTTCGCCGTGGCCGAGCAAGCCGAGGGTTTTGCCTTCCAGTTCGACGATGGGGAAGTCCAGCAGGCAGAACTGGCTGGCCTTGGCCCACTGGCCGTCGGCAACCGCCTGGTTGTAGTCGCACAGACGCGTCGCCAGGGCCAGCAACAGGGCGAGGGTATGCTGAGCGACTGACGGCGTGCCGTAGCCCTGGCAGTTGCACACCGTGATGCCTTGGGCGCGGGCTGCTGCCAAGTCGACATTGTTGGTGCCGGTGGCGGCCACCAGAATCAGCTTGAGCTGCGGGTTGGCGGCCAGGGTCGCGGCGTCGAGCATGACCTTGTTGCTGACCACCGCGACGGCGCCCTGCAGGCGTTGGCTTACCTGGTCCGGGCGGGTTGCATCGAACAGTTCGAGCTCATCGAACTGGCTTCGTAACGGGGAAAGGTCGAGGTCACCAAGATCTAGGGATTGGTGGTCGAGAAACACAGCGCGACGCGGGCTGGGCATCAGTAAGGCTCCGTTGGCAGGGCAGGGATGATCCATCACTCGGACAATGCCACTCATACCCCGCGTAGCCAAATCATTCCTTCGGCTGATTTAGCCGTCACATTGGCGAACTACAGTGGTTACCACATTTGTCTGGCCCGCTTTTCAGAAAAGGGATACCCATGTTGCAGACCCGCATCATCAAGCCCGCCGAGGGCGCCTACGCCTACCCACTGCTGATCAAACGCCTGCTGATGTCTGGCTGCCGCTATGAAAAGACCCGCGAAATCGTCTACCGCGACCAGTTGCGGCTCACTTATCCACAGCTCAACGAGCGCATCGCACGCCTGGCCAATGTGCTGACCGAGGCCGGGGTAAAGGCCGGTGACACCGTCGCGGTGATGGACTGGGACAGCCACCGTTACCTGGAATGCATGTTCGCCATTCCGATGATCGGCGCCGTGGTGCACACCATCAACGTGCGCCTGTCGCCCGAGCAGATCCTCTACACCATGAACCACGCCGAAGACCGCGTGGTGCTGCTCAATAGCGACTTCGTCGGCTTGTACCAGGCCATCGCCGGGCAGTTGACCACCGTCGACAAGACCCTGTTGCTGACCGACGGCCCGGACAAGACCGCCGATTTGCCCGACCTGGTCGGCGAGTACGAGCAACTGCTGGCCGCCGCCAGCCCGCGCTACGACTTCCCTGACTTCGACGAGAACTCGGTGGCCACCACCTTCTACACCACCGGCACCACCGGTAACCCCAAGGGTGTGTATTTCAGTCATCGTCAGCTGGTGCTGCACACACTGGCCGAGGCCTCGGTCACCGGCAGTATCGACAGCGTGCGGCTGCTGGGCAGTAACGACGTGTACATGCCGATCACTCCGATGTTCCATGTGCATGCCTGGGGCATCCCTTACGCTGCCACCATGCTCGGGATGAAGCAGGTGTACCCTGGGCGCTACGAGCCAGACATGCTGGTCAAGCTCTGGCGCGAGGAGAAGGTCACTTTCTCCCATTGCGTGCCGACCATCCTGCAGATGCTGCTCAACTGCCCGGCTTCGCAAGGGCAGGATTTCGGCGGCTGGAAGATCATCATTGGCGGCAGCTCGCTCAACCGCTCGTTGTATCAGGCCGCTCTGGCACGTGGCATCCAGCTGACTGCTGCGTATGGCATGTCGGAAACCTGCCCGCTGATCTCCGCCGCCCACCTTAACGATGAGTTGCAGGCCGGCAGCGAGGATGAGCGTGTTACCTACCGCATCAAGGCCGGTGTGCCGGTGCCACTGGTCGAGGCAGCCATCGTCGATGGCGACGGTAACTTCCTGCCAGCAGACGGTGAGACACAAGGCGAGCTGGTGTTGCGTGCGCCGTGGCTGACCATGGGTTACTTCAAGGAACCGGAAAAGAGCGAGGAGCTGTGGCAGGGTGGCTGGCTACACACCGGCGATGTCGCCACCCTCGACGGTATGGGTTACATCGACATCCGCGATCGCATCAAGGATGTGATCAAGACCGGTGGCGAGTGGGTCTCCTCACTCGACCTGGAAGACTTGGTCAGCCGCCACCCGGCGGTGCGCGAAGTGGCGGTGGTGGGGGTGGCCGACCCGCAATGGGGTGAGCGTCCGTTTGCCCTGCTGGTGGTGCGTGATGGCCACGCCATCGACGCCAAGTCGCTGAAGGAGCACCTCAAGCCGTTTGTCGAGCAAGGTCACATCAACAAGTGGGCGATTCCAAGCCAGATCGCCGTTGTTACTGAAATTCCCAAGACCAGCGTCGGCAAGCTCGACAAGAAACGCATCCGCCAGGACATCGTCCAATGGCAGGCCAGCAACAGCGCGTTCCTTTCCACCTTGTAACTGCTTTGCGGGTCGTGTGCGTCAGAACGCGACCCGCATGCTAGAGAGGCTGGCGCCTTGCCAAATGGCAAAAATGCGCCATCCTTGAGCACTGCCAGCACGCAATCGGGACAAATAGCAGCGAGTTGGCGGCATGGAGCGCAAATCACACTTTAGAGGGATCAAGCGCCTGTGCCTTGCTGGCTATAGTCGGGGCCAGGGGATTTTCAGGAATGGGGGAGGGCAACACGCGCAAGCCGTGTCGCCGCGGGTGCAAACCTGCAAACCGGTCGCTCGGGCCGTTCTTGAAAGGACTCACTGCCATAACAATAAAGTACATGGAGTAGCGTCGATGAAATCTGCAAACCTGTTCTGGCGCCGGGCCAAGTTGCCCTTGGCCGTCAGCCTTGCTTCCACGCTCGCAAGTCCTGCTTTCGCTGTCAGCTTCAACATGGGTGAAATCGAAGGCCAGTTCGACTCGTCGCTCTCCATCGGCGCCAGCTGGTCGACGGCCAACCCCAACAAGAACCTGATCGGGGTGAACAACGGCGGCAAGGGCCTGTCGCAGACATCCGACGATGGCCACCTGAACTTCAAGAAGGGCGAAACCTTCTCCAAGATATTCAAAGGCATCCATGACCTGGAGCTCAAGTACGGCGACACCGGCGTGTTCGTGCGTGGCAAGTACTGGTACGACTTCGAGCTGAAGGACGAAGGCCGCGAGTTCAAGGACATCAGCGACTCCAACCGCAAGGAGGGCGCCAAGTCGTCCGGCGCCGAGCTGCTCGACGCCTTCGTCTACCACAACTACTCCATCGGCGATCAGCCCGGTTCGGTGCGCTTTGGCAAGCAGGTGGTGAGCTGGGGTGAAAGTACCTTCATCGGCGGCGGCATCAACTCGATCAACCCCATCGACGTGTCGGCGTTTCGCCGCCCAGGGGCCGAGATCAAGGAAGGCCTGATCCCGGTCAACATGTTCTACATCTCCCAGAGCCTGACCGACAACCTGTCGGCTGAGGCCTTCTACCAGCTTGAATGGGACCAGACGGTCGTCGACAACTGCGGCACCTTCTTCTCGCAGCCGGACATCATTGCCGACGGCTGTACCGACAACCTGCGCGTGCTGAACAGCAGCCGTACGGTGCCGGGCGCGGCCCAGCAATTCCTTGCTACCCAGGGCGTGAACATCAACGAAGAGGGTGTGATGGTGCGCCGTGGCGCTGACCGCGACGCGCGTGACAGCGGGCAGTTCGGCGTGGCCATGCGCTACATGTTCGAGCCATTGGACACCGAATTCGGTGCCTACTTCATGAACTACCACAGCCGTGCGCCAATCTTCAGCGCCACCGGCGCCCCGGCTTCGGTGTTCTCCGGTATCGCCGGCCTGCCGGCACAGCTGCGAGCCTTGGCACCCTTGATCGTGGCGGGTAATTCGCAGTACTTCGTCGAGTACCCGGAAGATATTCGACTCTACGGCCTCAGTTTCTCCACCACCTTGCCAACCGGCACGGCATGGAGCGGTGAGATCAGCTACCGGCCCAACGCGCCGGTACAGTTGAACACCACCGATATCCTGTTTGCCGGTGTTCGTCCTCTGGGCGGCGCACTGACCAATGCTTCGCTGCTGGCGGGTACACCGGGCCAGGACCTGCACGGCTATCGCCGTAAAGAGATCACCCAGTTCCAGACCACCTTGACGCACTTCTTCGACCAAGTGATGGGCGCTAGCCGCATGACCGTGGTGGGCGAACTGGGCGTCACCCACGTCGGCGGCCTGGAGAATGCGCACGATACCCGTTATGGCCGCGACCCGGTGTTCGGCCCTGGCCCATTGCCGTCCACGGGCGGAGCGGACACCTGCCAGGCGCTCAACGCCAGCACCATCGCCGGCGCCGGTGCCGGTGCATCCACCACCAACCTGAACCGCAAATGCGAGAACGATGGCTACACCACCAGCACGTCCTGGGGTTATCGCGCCCGTGTCATCTGGGATTACAACGACGTATTCGCTGGGGTGAACCTGAAACCGAGCGTGGCCTGGTCGCATGACGTGTCCGGCTACTCGCCGGGCCCTGGCGCCAACTTCGAGGAAGGCCGCAAGGCTGTCAGCCTGGGCTTGGATGCCGAATACCAGAACACCTACACGGCAAGCCTGTCGTACACCAACTTCTTCGACGGCAAGTACAGCACCGTGGATGACCGCGACTTCGTCGCCCTCAGCTTCGGCGTGAACTTCTAAGCATTCAGATCCAGGACGACACGACATGAACAAGACCAGAAGTCTGCTGCAAGCCGGTGTGCTGGGCCTGTCCCTGCTGGCGACCAGTGTCATGGCTGCGGTATCCGCTGACGAGGCGGCCAAGCTGGGTAGCACCCTGACCCCAATGGGGGCGGAAAAGGCCGGCAATGCCGACGGCTCCATCGGCGCGTGGGAGCCGCTGTCGAAAACGGCGGGCAGCGTCGACGGCAAGGGCTTCCTGTCCGACCCGTACGGCAGTGACAAGCCGCTGTTCACCATCACGGCGCAAAACGCCGACCAGTACAAGGACAAGCTCTCGCCAGGCCAGCTGGCCATGCTCAAGCGCTACCCGGACACCTTCAAGATCCCGGTGTTCAAAACCCATCGAGGTTCAACCGTCCCGGCCGATGTGTTCGCGGCCATCAAGGAAAACGCCACCAAGACCACCCTGGTCGAGGGCGGCAACGGCCTGAACAACTTCCGCACGGCGGTACCGTTCCCGATCCCGAAAACCGGCCTGGAAGTGATCTGGAACCACATCACCCGCTACCGTGGCGGCAGTGTCAGCCGCCTGGTCACCCAAGCTACGCCGCAGCAGAACGGCTCGTTCAACCCGGTGTACTTCTCCGACCAGTTCGTCTTCCGTGACAAGATGAAGGACTACGACCCGAACAACCCAGGCAACATCCTGTTCTACTTCAAGCAGGAAGTGACCGCGCCCGCGCGCCTGGCTGGGACCGTGCTGCTGGTGCACGAAACCCTCGACCAGGTGAAGGAGCCGCGCAAGGCGTGGATCTACAACGCCGGCCAGCGTCGCGTGCGCCAGGCGCCGCAAGTGTCCTATGACGGCCCGGGTACCGCTGCCGATGGCCTGCGTACCTCCGACAACCTGGACATGTTCAACGGTGCACCTGACCGCTATGACTGGAAGCTGGAAGGCAAGAAGGAGCTGTACATCGCGTCGAACGCCTTCAAACTCGATGACCCCAAGCTGAAATATGCCGACATCATCAAGGCCGGGCACATCAACCAGGACCTGACCCGTTACGAGCTGCGCCGCGTGTGGCACGTGGTCGCAACCCTCAAACCGGGCCAGCGACACATCTATGCCAAGCGAGACTTCTACATCGATGAAGACACCTGGCAGGCTGCCGTCATCGACCAGTACGACGGCCGTGGCCAGCTGTGGCGCGTGTCCGAGGCCCACGCCCAGCCGTATTACAACGTCGAGGTGCCGTGGTACACCCTGGAAGCCATCTACGACCTGCAGTCCGGTCGTTATCTGGCCCTGGGCATGAAGAACGAAGAGAAGCGTGCCTACGACTTCGGTTTCAGTGCCAGCAAGGCCGACTTCCAACCAGCGGCGCTGCGCCAGTCGGGTATTCGCTAAGCTGAACACCACTAACTCCGTGTGATCCCCAGAACGCCCCGGCTTGCCGGGGCGTTTCTATTTTTCTGTTCTGGCCTCTACGCGGTCCTGCCCGCGAAGAGGCCAGAACAGGCAATAAATCTGCTGAATACCCACCCACACCCCCGCTACGGCCTCTGTCCATCAGCCATGTTGCTTTTTGTCGCAGTCTTTTCCGTGGCAATTGCGCCCATCATCTTCAAATGCGCCGCGTTACCCGCTAGTCTCGCAAACATCCATACCGCCGTAGTCTTCCAACCAGAACGAGCCGGCCATGACAGATCTGTCCCGTACGCATGGATTCGCGAGTCAGGCCCTGGGCCTGCTGGACGGGCGTTTCTTCCGGCCTCCGTTGCCGGACGGCCATGTGCCGCGCCAGCGTCTGTGTCAGCGTCTGCACGCCGGCCTGGGCGGGCGGCTGCTGCTGGTCAATGCCCCGGCAGGTTTCGGCAAAAGCTCCCTGGCCATCGAATTTTCCGAAGCGCTGCCCGAACACTGGCGCAGCTTGTGGCTAGGCCTGAGCCAGCGCGACGCCGACCCTGGCCGCTTCCTTGAACGCCTGCTCGAAGGCCTGCAGCAGTACTGCCCAGCACTGGGCGGCCAGGCCATGGGGCTGCTGAAAATGCGCCAGCGCCACCAGCCGTTCGCCTTCGAAGAGTGGCTCGACGGCCTGCTCGACGAGCTGGCGCTGTACCTGCAAGCCGATACGCCGCTGCTGCTGGTGCTGGACGACTATCACCTGGCCCAGGGGCCGGTGCTTGACCGCTGCCTGCAGTTCTTCCTCAATCACCTGCCCCCCGGCCTTGTGTTGCTGGTTACCAGCCGCCAGCGGCCAGACTGGCACCTGGCGCGCCTGCGCCTGTCACGGCAGCTGGTCGAGCTAAACGAGCAGGACCTGCGCCTCACCGCGGATGAGGCGCTGGCAGTGATTGGCCGCCAGCCCACGGGCCTGCGCGGTCAGGCCCTGGACAACCTTATTCAGCGCAGCGACGGCTGGGTGGCCGGGTTGCGCTTCTGGCAGCTGGCGGCCAGCGACAGCGCTGACGAGCAAGCCTTGCCCCAGGCGCTGCATGGCGGCGAGGGCCTGATCCGCGACTACTTGCTCGAAGAAGTCATCGACATGCTGCCCGTGGACGTGCAGGCCTTCTTGTACGAAACCGCCTGCCAGGAGCGTTTCTGCGCCCCGCTATGTGATGCGCTGCGGGGCCGCCACGACAGTGCCGCGATCCTGCGCTTCCTGCAGGCGCATCAGGTGTTCCTGGTGCCGCTGGACGAGCATGGCCACTGGTTCCGCTATCACCACTTGTTCTCCGACCTGTTGCGCAGCCGCCAGGCCAGCGAGCCGCTAGCTGGCCTGCACATACGGGCCTGCCGTTGGTTCGAAACCCAGGGCCTGCTGGACGAAGCTGTGGAGCAGGCCTTGCGTGCCGGCCACCTGGATGTCGCCGCAGACCTGGTGCAGAGCCTGTCCGAGGAGCAACTGCTGGCCGAACAGAACGTCGGTATGTTGCTGCGCTGGAAGATGGACCTGCCCGACAGCCTGCTGATCAGCACGCCACGGTTGATCGTGCTGTACAGCTGGGCGTTGGGCCTGGCTTGCCAGCTGGACGCAGCCGAGGAACTGGCCGGCTACCTCAGCCGTTTTCTACCCGCGCCTTCGGCAACCGCGCAAAAGTCGATGCTGGCCCAGTGGCTGGCGCTGAGTGGGGTCATTGCCCGTGGCCGTGGCGACCGCGAACGCACCCTGGCCTATTGCGGCGAGGCGCTACAGAGCCTGCCGAGCAAGCGTTATGGCCAACGCCTGGTGTGTTTGTCGACGCTGTCCAACCTGGCCATTGCCGATGGAGACTTCTGGCGGGCCCGAGGCTGGAACCGCGAAGCCCTGGAGCTGGCCCAACGGGTCGGCAACCCGTTGTTCGAGGCCCTGGCCCATTACGACCGGGCGCGAGTGCTGCACGCCCGTGGCGAGGTGCTGCGCGCACTGGACGAAGTGCGCCAGGGCCTGCAACGCCTGCAGGGGCTTTCGGCGCAGCGGCTGTATGCCGTGCGTGCGCGCCTGACGCTTTACGAAGGCTACCTGCTGGTCTCACGCCTGCAGCCGGCCCAGGGCCGAGCACGCTTGCGTGCAGGGCTGGGCGAGGCGCGGGCGTGCCGAGACATCAGTGTGCTCATCGGTCATTGCGTGATTGCCACGCTCGATGGCCGGGAAGGGCACTTTGCCGAAGCCTTTGCCGAATTGGCCGAGGCCGAGCGCCTGATGCATATCTGGGATGTGCCCCCGGTCTATTACCTGGCCATGATTACCCTGGTCAAATGCGAACTGTGGCTGGCCCAGGGGCGAACCGATCTGGCCGAGTCCTGGCTGCTGCGTCTGGGCCAGACCTACGGTGGCGAGCAACCGGCAGCAGCACCGGAGTTCCACCCGCTGCTGCCGTTGCATATTGCGTTGCAGCAGGCTTTGCTCGAGCGCATCCAGTTGCGTGGCGAGGATGCCGTGCAACGCCTGGCAAGCCTGGTAGCGCGTGGCCAGGCCAGTGGCGGCATGATGCTCACCGTCAGTGCCCTTTGCCAATGGCTTTCCCAACTGCTGGACGAAGGCAGGGAAGGGCAGGCCGCGCAGTTGCTGCCAGGTTTGCTGGAGGCAGCCCATGGCGGTGTGCTGCAACCGTTCCAGCCAATTCTGGAAAAGCACCCGCAATGGCTTCATGAGCAACTGCAGCCAGCGGCCGCTTGCCCGGTTCAAGCCGAACTGCTCAAGCACCTGCCGCCAGTGCCCTCCGCCAGCACAGGCACCGGCGAGGCGCTGAGCGGCCGCGAACTGGCCGTGCTCGAACTGATTGCCCAGGGCTGTTCCAACCAGCAGATCAGCGAGCGGCTGTTCATTTCCTTGCACACCGTGAAGACCCACGCCAGCCACATCAACAGCAAGTTGGGGGTTGAGCGACGCACCCAGGCGGTGGCAAAGGCAAAAACGCTGGGGTTGCTGGCGTGATACTGGCTCTGCAGGTCATTGCTCGTTAAAGTGATGGCATGAGGCCATGGTTTGTGGCCGGTAATGCTCTACCCTCATCTTTCCCGACCGGCTGCCGATACAGCGATCGGTGGCATCGCCTCGCGCGATTTTTCAATCATTCCAAGGCAGGTCGTGTTGATGCTGCAGTACGGGCAAAAGAGCTTTCTGATCGTCGACGATTTTACCGACTTTCGCACGTCGACCCGTTCCATGTTGCGTGAGTTGGGCGTGCGCGACGTGGACACCGCTGACAGCGGCGAGCAGGCGCTGCGCATGTGCGCGCAGAAGCGCTATGACTTCATCCTGCAGGACTTCCACCTGGGTGACGGCAAGAAGAACGGCCAACAGGTGCTCGAAGACCTGATCATCGACAAGCACATCAGCCATGAGTGCGTGTTCATCATGGTCACTGCCGAGAGTAGCCAGGCCATCGTGCTCAGCGCCATCGAGCACGAGCCCGATGCTTACCTGACCAAACCCTTCAACCGGGTTGGCCTGGCGCAGCGCGTCGAGAAACTGTTCCAGCGCAAGACGCTGCTCAAACCGATCCTGCAGGCGCTGGACCGCAATCGCCCGGCTGAAGTGCTGGCCGCTTGTGCCGAGTTGTGCAAGAAGGACCCGCGCCTGGCACCGCTGTGCTTGCGCTACCGGGCCGATGCCCTGCGCAACCTCAACCGTTTTGAGGAACTTGAAAAGTTCCTCAAGGCCATCCTGGCCAGCCGCCCGCAGCCGTGGGTGTACGCCGCGTTGGGCGCACTGATGCACAAGCGTGGCCAGAACGCCCAGGCCCAAGGTGTCTACGAGCAGGCGCTCAAGGCGTTCCCGATCATGCCAGGCCTTTACGATGGCATGGCCGAGGTGCTGGTGGCTCAGGGTGATACCCGACGCGCGCAGAACCTGCTTGAAGAAGCCGTACGTTTATCGCCTCTGTCTGTGCGTCGGCAATCGACGCTGGGCAAGCTGGCGCTGGAAAACGAAGACTTCGAGAGTGCATCGAAGGCGTTCCGCCATGCGGTGAATCAGGGCCAGAGCTCGCGCTACAAGGATGCCGAAAACAACCTCGGCCTGGTGCAGGCGCTGATGAGCAAGAACGCAGGCTTCGGCCTGGATGCCCGTACCCGTGTCGAAATCAACACCACGCTCAGCGAAGTGGCCAAGGAAAACCCCGAGGACCAGGGCTTGCAAGTGCGTGCGCGGATGATGAAGGCTGCCAGCCTGCAGCAGGCGGGCGACCCGGAAACAGCCGGCAAGCTGACCGAACAGGCGATCCAGCGCCTGGACAAGATGAACCAGTTCTTCTCGGTCGATTCGGCCCTGACCGTTGCTGCGCAGTTGCAGGCAATGGGGCAGGAAGCCGCCGCCATCGGCGTGCTGAAGAGCTGTGTGGAAAGTTATGGCGATGACCCGAAGGTCATGGAAAAAGTGGGCAAGCTGACGGACGACCCCAGCGTGCTCAACGCCATTACCGAAGCGGTCACCCTCAATCGCCAGGGTGTACGCAGTTACCAGGGAGGGCAGCTTGGCGAGGCGTTGCAACTGTTCCGCAAAGCGCTGGGTATGCAGCCGAAGAACATCAGCATCGCCCTCAACACCGCCCAGGCGCTGCTGCGCATCGGCGGTGACAACCCTCAGCCCGCGATCATGCAGGAATGCCAGGACGCCTTGACCAGCGTCGCCGGTATCCCTGCCAGCGACAATCGCTATGACCGTTACCGCAAACTGCACATCCGAGTGTTCGGCGCATGAATCAAGACAATCAGGGGCTGGATTTTTCCACGGTGATCGCCTCCACCGTGCACGACCTCAAAAGCTCTCTGTCAGCGCTGATCCAGTCCCATAGCCAGTGGGTGGAGCGCTTGCCCGAAGAGCTGCGCGGTGGTGCCGAGCAGGGGATCATGGAGCACGAGTTTCGCCACCTCAACGGCATGCTGGTACAGCTGCTTGGGCTGTACAAACTGGGCATCAACCAGTTGCCGGTGTGCCCGGACTACCACGAACTGGATGATTTCATTGAAGCGCAGTTGGCGGCGCACCAGGAAGTGCTCAAGCACAACGACATCCTCGCCACCTGGCGCATCGACACCGACAACCCGCTTGGCTTCTTCGACCGTGAGCTGGTGGCCTCGGTAATCGCCAACGTCATCACCAACGCCACCCGCTTTGCCGGGCACGCCTTGCTGATTACCATCGAAGAGGCCGACAACCAGTTGGCTATCTGCGTCAACGATGACGGCCCGGGTTATCCCAAGCACATGCTCGAGCGCCAGGAGGAGTACATCCAGGGCATCGACTCGACCAGCGGCAGCACCGGCCTTGGCCTGTACTTCGCGGCGCGGATCGCGGCACTGCATGAAAGCGGCGGGGTGCGCGGGCGGATCGAGATCTCCAATGGCGGGGCGCTGGGGGGTGGGTTGTTCAGGTTGTTCCTGCCTTAGGCCGGCAGAGCATGGCGTTGGATTTTCAGCGCCCTTCAGATCGAGCGCCGCCCGCGCGGCGCATCGCGAGCTGGTGCTCGCTCCTACGCTTGTTTCGGGCCAGTTATGCCTGTTACAGACGCGCGCGACCGCTTTTTTTCGTACGGCACAATATCAAGACATGCACCAGAGGGTTCGCGCGCAAATCTCGCTGGTACAATTGGCCCGAAACAAGCGTAGGAGCGAGCGCCAGCTCGCGATGCGCCGCGCGGGCGGCGCTCGATCTCACAGGCGCTGCAGCGTCCAAGACAGGCCCTTCATGAAGACTGCCCCGACCACCCTCATCCGCGAAACCTTTCCCGTAGGCCCCTTGCAGTGCAACTGCACGCTGATTGGCGACCCATTGACCAAGAAAGCCATCGTCGTCGACCCGGGCGGTGACCCGGACAAGATCCTCGCGCGCCTGCAAGCCCACGGCCTCACGCTGGTAAGCATCATCCACACCCATGCGCACTTCGATCACTTCCTGGCCTCGGGCAAGCTCAAGGAGCTGACGGGCGCCACGTTGCACCTGCACAAGGACGACCAGGCCCTGTGGGACAACCTGGAGATGCAATGCCAGATGTTCGGCGTGCCTTACACGCCGGTACCGGCGCCAGACCGCTGGCTGGGCGATGATGAAGAACTGGCTTGCGGCTGCGGCGTGGCCCTTCACACGCCAGGGCATACGCCAGGCTCAATGAGCTTCTGGTTCGCCGACGCCAAACTGCTGATTGCCGGCGACACCCTGTTCCGCCGTGGCATTGGCCGCACCGATTTGTGGGGTGGTGACCAGCGGGCTATCGTTCGCTCCATCAAGGAGCGGCTGTACCGGCTGGACGAGGAGGCCATCGTGGTGACCGGCCACGGGCCTGACACCCGTCTGGGCGACGAGATGCGCGAAAACCCCTTCGTGCGTGCCTGATGGCACATGAAGGCACTTTCATGGAATTTTTCGTTGCCGATGCAATCCAAGGCTGGCATAGATCCGTTTGAGATCTGCCGCATTTACGAATTTTAGTAGGAGCTTGTCCATGTTCACCATGCGTCGTCTGATTATCGTCGCAACTGCCGCTGCCCTGATGACTGGCTGTGCCAGCCAGAATCCTTACGACAACCAGGGTCAGGCGCAGGGCTCCACTGGGATGAGCAAGACCGCCAAGTACGGCGGCCTGGGCGCGCTGGCCGGCGCCATCGCCGGTGCCGCCATCGACCACAACAACCGTGGCAAGGGTGCGCTGATCGGTGCTGCTGCAGTGGGTGCCGCCGCCGCCGGTTATGGCTATTACGCCGACAAGCAAGAAGCCGAACTGCGCGCGCAAATGGCCAACACTGGCGTGGAAGTGCAGCGCCAGGGTGACCAGATCAAACTGATCATGCCGGGCAACATCACCTTCGCTACCGACTCGGCCAACATCGCGCCAAGCTTCTACTCGCCGCTGAACAACCTGGCGGGCTCGTTCAAGCAGTTCAACCAGAACACCATCGAAGTGGTCGGCTTTACCGACAGCACCGGCAGCCGCCAGCACAACATGGACCTGTCCCAGCGCCGCGCGCAGGCAGTCAGCACCTACCTGACCTCGCAGGGTGTGGATGCCTCGCGCATCTCGGTACGTGGCATGGGCCCGGACCAGCCGATCGCCAGCAACGCCGACGCCAATGGCCGTGCGCAGAACCGCCGCGTGGAAGTGAACCTGAAGCCGATTCCGGGGCAGCAGTATGACCAGCAGTAAGGTCAGGTTCAGCAGTATCCCTGATTGATTCCTGGGGCCGCTTTGCGGCCCCAGTGATTTGCTAGCGCACCACGCTGGCCTGAATCGCCGTCAGGGCAATGGTATGCACGATATCGTCAACCTGTGCCCCGCGTGGCAAATCGTTCACTGGCTTGCGCAAACCCTGCAACATCGGCCCCAGGCTGACCCCGTCGGTGCTACGCTGCACCGCCTTGTGCGTGGTATTGCCGGTATTCAGGTCGGGGAACACGAACACCGTGGCACGCCCGGCCACAGGGCTGCCTGGTGCCAGCTCCCGAGCAATGGCCGGGTTGGCTGCCGCGTCATACTGCAAAGGCCCATCGATCAGCAACGCCTCTGCTGCACCTTGCGCCAGGCGAGTCGCTTCGCGCACTTTCTCGACTTCTTCATCGCTGGCCGAATCGCTTGAATAACTGATCATCGCCACCCGCGGCGCGATGCCGAAGGCCTGCGCCGATTCGGCGCTCTGGCGGGCGATCTCTGCCAGTTCGGCAGCACTGGGGTGGGGGTTCATCACGCAGTCGCCGTACACCAGTACCTGCTCGGGGAACAGCATGAAGAACACCGACGACACCAGGCTTGAGCCTGGCGCGGTCTTGATCAACTGCAGCGCCGGGCGGATGGTATTGGCGGTGGAGTGAACCAGGCCCGAGACCAGGCCGTCCACTTCGTCCAGGGCCAGCATCATGGTGCCGATCACGACCGGGTCTTCCAGTTGCTGCTCGGCCATCGGTGCGTTGAGGTTCTTGCTCTTGCGCAGCGCCACCATGGGCTCCACGTAGCGCCCGCGAATCAGCTCGGGGTCGAGGACTTCCAGGCCGGGCGGCAGGGCAATGCCTTGAGCGCGGGCCACGGCCTCGACATCTTCGGGCTTGGCCAGCAGTACGCAGCGGGCAATGCCACGGGCCTGGCAGATGGCTGCGGCCTGCACCAACAGCGGCTCGGCACCTTCTGGCAAAACGATGCGCTTGTTGGCCTGCTGCGCGCGCTGGATCAACTGGTAGCGGAACACTGCCGGCGACAGGCGCATTTCACGCGGGGTGCCGCAGCGTTGGTGCAGCCAGGCTGCGTCGAGGTGGCTGGCGACGAAGTCGGTGATGAACTCGGCGCGCTCGCGGTCATCCACAGGAATCTCGCGGTTCAGCGAGTTGAGCTGGTTGGCCGTGTCGTACGAGCCGGTGCTGACTGACAGGATCGGCAGGCCGGCCTGCAGGGCGCCGCGGCACAGGCCAAGGATGCGCGCGTCGGGCTTGCTGTCGCTGGTCAGCAGCAGGCCGGCCAGTGGCACGCCATTGATTGCTGCCAGGCTGACGGCGAGGATGATGTCGTCGCGGTCGCCCGGCGTGACCACCAGGGTACCCGAGGTCAGCAGCGGCACGGTGTTGGCGACCGTGCGTGCGCAGATGATGATCTTGCTCATGCGCCGCTGCTCGTAGTCGCCGGCATTGAGCACCTGGGCGCCGAGCAGCTCGGCCACGTCGCGGGTACGCGGGGCGTTCAGCTCGGGTTGGTAGGGAATGCAGCCAAGCAGGCGGAAGTCATTGCCGCGCAGCAACGGCGAGTGTTCACGCAGGCGGGTGGCGAAGTCGGCCATGCTCTCGTCGGTGCGAACCTTGTTGAGGATCACCCCGAGCACTTTCGGGTCGCGCGGCCCGCCGAACAGCTGGGCCTGTAGTTCGACCCGGCCGGACAGTTCGCTGAGCACTTCGTTTTCCGGTGCCGATACCAGGATCACCTCGGCATCCAGGCTTTTCGCCAGGTGAAGGTTGACCCGCGCGGCGTAGCTGGCGTGGCGCGTGGGCACCATACCCTCGACCACTACCACGTCATTGCCGATACAGGCTTGCTGGTAGAGACGGATGATTTCCTCCAGCAACTCGTCCAACTGGCCATCGCCGAGCATGCGCTCGACCTGGGCCAGGCTCAGTGGTACCGGAGGTTTGATACCGTGGGTGCGAGCCACCAGTTCGGTAGAGCGCTCGGGGCCGGTGTCACCCGGGTGGGGTTGGGCGATCGGCTTGAAGAAACCGACCTTCAGGCCGGCGCGCTCCAGGGTACGCACCAGGCCCAGGCTGATGGATGTCAGGCCGACACCGAAGTCGGTCGGCGCAATGAAAAATGTCTGCATGCGTGCTTCTCGAAATAAGCGGTGCAAGAAATTAACGGCCAAGGGTAGCGCTATCGGCCCCTTGTGCGCACCAGCCGCACGCGAAAGGCTGGCCAATGTGCTGCGCGCGCTGGGCCGGGTCGAGCACCCAGGGGCGTGCCTGCCACGGCGGTTGGTGGCGCAGGTGTTGGGTGTGGCCGCAGGACAGTTCGGCCACCCAGTGGCCTTCTTCGTCCTGATGGAAGCCTGTGATCCGACTGATGGGCCGTTGCTCGTCCGCGGTGCGTTCGCAATCGGACGATGGCTTGGTTACACTTGTCCGCTCTACATTCTTTTGCAAAAGGTCTTGCCCCATGCTGATCGCCGCCAACAAGGCTGTCTCCATCGACTATACCCTGACCAACGACGCCGGGGAGACCATCGACAGCTCCGCCGGTGGCGCGCCGCTGGTCTACCTGCACGGTGCCGGCAACATCATCCCAGGCCTGGAAAAGGCCCTGGAAGGTAAACAGGCCGGTGACGAGCTGAACGTTACCATCGAGCCGGAAGACGCCTACGGCGAATACCTGGCCGAGCTGGTCAGCACCCTGAACCGCAGCCTGTTCGAAGGCGTCGACGAGCTGGAAGTGGGCATGCAGTTCCACGCTTCGGCACCGGACGGCCAGATGCAGATCGTCACCATCCGCGACCTCGACGGCGACGACGTCACCGTTGACGGCAACCACCCACTGGCCGGCCAGCGCCTGACCTTCAAGGTAAAGGTTGTCGACGTGCGTGACGCCAGCGAAGAAGAAATCGCTCACCGCCACATCCACGGTGAAGGTGGCCATCACCACTGATTTTCTGCGCTAAGCTCAGAAAGTCGCCAGGCGCTCGGGCAAGCCGATTTGCCTTCCTACGGGAGGTGGACGGTTTGGACGAGCGCCTTTTTAGTGGGCGCAATTCGCCCCCGCGGCAACCGGGAACCTGAGAGGGGATTTCATCATGAGTGCATTTCACGACCTGAAACTGGACGCGCTGAACGGCGGAGAGCTGCCGCTCGCACCGTTCAAGGGGCAAGTGGTGCTGGTGGTCAACGTTGCCTCCAAATGTGGTCTCACGCCGCAATACAAGGCCCTGGAAAACCTCTACCAGGTTTACAAGGACAAGGGCTTCAACGTGCTTGGCCTGCCGTGCAACCAGTTTGCCGGCCAGGAGCCGGGTAGCGAAAAGGAAATCCAGGACTTCTGCAGCCTCAACTATGGGGTGAGCTTCCCGCTGGGGGGCAAGTTGGAGGTCAACGGCCCGCAGCGCCATTCGCTGTACCGTCTGCTGGCGGGTGAGGGGGCCGAGTTCCCCGGTGACATCACCTGGAACTTCGAGAAGTTTCTGGTGGGCAAGGATGGGCGAGTACTGGCGCGTTTTTCACCGCGCACGGCGCCGGATGACCCGGCGGTAGTCCAGGCCATAGAAAAAGCACTTGCCTGAAGTTTTACGCACTTCCTGTAGGCGCGGCCTTGTGCCGCGAAAGGGCCGCAACGCGGCCTCTCGATGGTTGCGGTAGTGCTGAAATCCGGGGGCCGCTGTACGGCCCATTCGCGGGGCAAGGCCGCTCCTACACTGATCGCGTGGGGCCCAAGCTTGAAGCAGGTGCGGCAGCAGATGGGTTCTGGGCTGAATGCAGATACCCCTCGAACTGCTCGACAATCGCGGGCCAGCCCTGACGGCTGGCATGCTGCCGCGCATTCAGGCGCACCCGGCGCAAGGTTTCCTCTTCTTCCAGCAGCCAGCAGGCGGCATCGATGAATGCGGCCTCATCCCCTGGCATGGCCAGCCCGCCACTGTGTCCATGGCGAATATGCTGCGCAGCTGCCGCCTCGTCATAAGCAACCACCGCCAACCCCGAAGCCATGGCCTCGAGCACCACGTTGCCAAAGGTCTCGGTCAAGCTGGGGAAAAGGAACAGGTCGCCGCTGGCATAGTGCTCGGCCAGCACCTCGCCGCGCTGGGCGCCACAGAACACTGCATCTGGCACCTGCTGTTGGAGGCTGGCACGCTGCGGGCCGTCACCGACCATGATCAGACGCAAGCGCTTCTGGGGATAAGTTTTCTGCAATGCCTCGAGACAAGGCCGCAGCAAGCCAAGGTTCTTTTCCACCGCCAGCCGTCCGACATGCAATACGGCGATATCATCCGGGCCGAGCCCCCAGCTTTCACGCAACGCCTGGTTGCGCCGGGTCGGGTTGAACAGGCCGGCATCGACACCTCGTGCCAACAGTTCCAGGCGCTCGAACCCACGGCGTTCAAGCTCCAGGCGCTGGCTGACACTGGGTACCAAGGTGATCGCCGTGCGCCGATGGAACCAGCGCAGATAGTGGGTGAGCAGGCGCGCCAGCAGGCCCAGACCGTACTGGCCGGAGTACTGCGGGAAGTTGGTGTGGAAGCCGCTGACGACCGCGATACTCAGGCGCCTGGCTGCGCGTAGGGCGCTGAGACCTAGCGGCCCTTCGGTGGCGATGTACAGCACATCCGGGCGCTGCCGGCGCCAGCGCCGCAACAGCTTGTGCATCGATACCTCGCCCCACTGCAAACCTGGATACCCCGGCAGGGCCCAACCACGGCACAGCATCAGGTGCGGGTCGTTTTGCACGGGTGATTCGCCGGCCTGGCGCGGCCGTACCACCTCGACCTCATGGCCGCGTTGACGCAAGCCTTCACTGAGGCGGCCAAGGGTGTTGGCCACGCCGTTAATCTCGGGTGGGAAGGTTTCACTGACCAGGGTAATGCGTAGGGCGGGTGTATTCATGACAAAAAGTTTCCGCCTGCAGGATTGCGCCAATGTGACTGCCATGTGACGTACAGATGACGCCTGACCGCTGACGCTTTCGCCTTTATGAATATTTCCTCGCACGGCACTCAAGAAGGTGTCATCGGCAGCCGATGAAGATGCATTCGACTACGTGATGCGCTCCAGGAGAGCGGTGATGTTCAACAACAAGCTCAAGCAAGAAATCCGGCAGTTGCGCGAAGACCTGATGTCCATGGAACAGGTCAAGAGTAGCCTCGACAGCGAGATGCTGGTACTGCAGCTCGACCCTCAAGGACGGATCGAGATGGTCAACGGCAACTTCGAGAGCGAGATGCTCTACCGTGCCGAACAATTGCTTGGGCGCAATATCGAGGACATCGTCCCGGCTCATGTGAAGACCCTCGACTTTTACCAGCGCATGAAAAGCGCGATCAGCCGGGGCGAGCACCTGAACGGCGCGTTCCGTCTGTTGCGCGGCAATGGGCAGGAGGCCTGGCTGCGTTCGATCCTGCAGCCGGTCAAGAACAGCGAGGGGCGCATCAAGTACTTCACCCTGCATTCCAGCGACCTTACCCGTACTATCGAGACCTCGCGCGAGCACGAAAGCCTGATCAAGGCGCTGATGCGCTCCACCGCAGTGATCGAGTTCGAGCTCGACGGCACCATCCTCACCGCCAACGACCGTTTCCTCGCCACCGTCGGTTATCGTCTGGAGCAGATTCGCGGTAAGCACCACCGCATATTCTGCGAGCCGGAGGAGGCCAACTCGGCCGGCTACCAGGCCTTCTGGGACAAGCTGCGCCGTGGTGAATACGTTGCCGAGCGCTTCAAACGCATTGATGCCCATGGCCGGGTGATTTGGCTGGAGGCTTCGTATAACCCGATTTTCGATGCCCACGACGTGCTGTACAAGGTGGTCAAGTTCGCCACGGTGATTACCGATCAGGTCAACCAGGAGCAGGCAGTGGCCGAGGCGGCAGATGTCGCCTACAGCACCTCCCTGGGTACCGATGTCAGTGCCCGCAAGGCCACCGAGGTAGTCACCCAGACCGTCAGCGTGATGCGTGGCCTGGAGGCCTCGATGCAAGAGGCGGCCGAGGGCATCCAGGCACTTGATACTCAGTCGCGGGTGATCGGTTCGATCATCAAGACCATCAGCGACATTGCTGGGCAAACCAACCTGCTGGCGCTTAACGCAGCCATCGAAGCGGCCCGTGCGGGCGAGCAAGGGCGGGGTTTTGCCGTGGTTGCCGACGAAGTGCGCCAACTGGCCTCGCGCACCAGCACCGCCACCGAGGAAATCGCTCGGGTGGTGCAGCAGAACGAGCAACTGGCGCAGGCGGCAGTGTCGATCATCGACACCAGCAAGCGCCAGGCCGAACAGGGGCTGGCGCTGGCGGACGAGACGGGCAGCGTGATTGTCGAGATTCAGGATGGGGCGAAGCGAGTGGTGGATGTGGTGGGGCAGTTCTCCAGCCGATTGGGGCAGTGACGCCCCAGCCCGGCAGGGGTATGGCGGGCGCTGGGATCAGTTGCGCTCGCGCACCCAGAACAACGTAGCCCCCGCCACCGCCGCCGGCATCATCAGCACGTTCACCCCCGGAATCATCAGCGCCAGGTAGGTGATGCCGCCAAAACCCAGGCTTTGCCAGCGCTTCTGGCGCAGCCAGGCGAGCATGTCCTGCCAGCTCATCTTGTTGTTGTCCGCCGGGTAGTCGATGTACTGGATGGCCATCATCCACACACCGAAGATGAGCCACAGCGGCGCCGCCACCACGTTGACCACCGGGATCAGCGACAGGATGAACAGGCCGATGGCCCGCGGCAGGAAGTACCCCAGCTTGCGCATTTCGCGGCTGAAGGTGCGCGGTACCATGGCCAGCAGTTCGCCCCAGCTGAACGCTGGGAAGGTGTCTTCGCCACGGACCACCACCTCGACCTTTTCCGCCAGGAAGCCATTGAATGGGGCGGCGATGATGTTTGCCACCAGGGTGAAGGTGAAAAACACCATCAGCAGCAGCAAGGCAACGAACAACGGCCAAAGGATGTAGCTGAGGAAGCTCAACCAGTCAGGCAGCGTTGGCATCAAGGCATCGAGCCACAGCCCGAACTGGTGGCCGGCGAAGTAGATCAGGCCACCGAACAGCAGCAGGTTGACCGTTAGCGGCAGCAGCACGAACAACCGCAGGTTGGGGCTCAGCACCAGTTTCAGGCCTTCACGCAGGTACTGGGGGCCAGAGAGGACAGGGGCTTGCATCTAGTTACTCCGCACAGAAGGAAAACGCGCTGACCTTACCGAGTTTGCCGCGCCGACGAAAGGCGGGTAGCGGGCGGGAAACGGGCTGTAACAAAAGCGTCAGGGGCATGGCTATCGATGAAATCGCAGCATAGACGATGCCTATGAGGTGGATTGTCGAAGGATATTTCCTTAATCTTTGCGACCTCGCTACAGTGCGCTCAACTTTCCGCTTTCTGGGCCTGCGCGTTGTAGCCTTCCCCAAGTGCTGCGTGGGTCCTTTTTAATTTTCCAGCTGGCGCAGCCGGTACACCGATACCGGCCCGCTCGACAGGAGTTCGACATGTCTGAAGTACGTCATTCGCGCGTCATCATTCTCGGTTCCGGCCCTGCCGGTTATAGCGCTGCGGTGTATGCCGCCCGTGCCAACCTCAAGCCGCTGCTGATCACCGGCATGCAGGCCGGTGGCCAGCTGACCACCACCACCGAAGTCGACAACTGGCCGGGCGACCCCCACGGCCTGACCGGCCCGGCGCTGATGCAGCGTATGCAAGAGCATGCCGAGCGTTTCGAAACCGAAATCGTCTTCGACCACATCAATGCTGTCGACCTGGCCAACAAGCCGTTCACCCTGCAGGGTGACAGTGGCAAGTACACCTGCGACGCGCTGATCATCGCCACTGGCGCCAGCGCTCGCTACTTGGGCCTGCCGTCGGAAGAAACCTTCATGGGCAAAGGCGTTTCGGCCTGTGCTACTTGCGACGGTTTCTTCTACCGCAACAAGCCGGTCGCCGTGGTCGGCGGTGGCAACACTGCCGTGGAAGAGGCGCTGTACCTGGCCAACATCGCCAGCAAGGTGACCTTGGTACACCGTCGCGAAACCTTCCGCGCCGAGAAGATTCTGGTCGACAAGCTGAACGCGCGCGTGGCCGAAGGCAAGATCGAGCTCAAGCTCAACGCCACCCTGGACGAAGTGCTGGGTGACAACATGGGCGTGACCGGTGCGCGCCTGAAGAACAACGATGGCAGCAGTGACGAGATCAAGGTCGACGGCGTATTCATCGCCATTGGACACACCCCGAACACTTCGCTGTTCGAAGGCCAGCTGACCTTGAAGGACGGCTACCTGGTAGTCAATGGCGGCCGTGAAGGCAATGCCACCGCCACCAACGTCGAGGGCGTGTTCGCCGCCGGTGACGTGGCTGACCACGTTTACCGTCAGGCCATTACCTCGGCCGGCGCTGGCTGCATGGCGGCATTGGATGTGGAGCGTTACCTGGACGGGTTGGCCAACGCTTCGTTCTGATCCAGCAAGGCAACAAAAAACCGGCTCAGTGGCCGGTTTTTTGTTGCCTGCGTTCAGTTCACAGGCTCAATCGCATCGACAGGTCTACCGCCTTTACATCCTTGGTCATGGCGCCAATCGAGATGTAGTCCACCCCAGTCTCGGCAATCACCCGCAAGGTCGTTTCGTTTACCCCGCCACTGGCCTCCAGCTTGGCCTTGCCAGCGTTGATACGCACCGCTTCGCGCATTTCGTCCAGGTTGAGCTCGTCGAGCATGATGATGTCTGCACCAGCGGCCAGCGCCTCACGCAGTTCTTCCAGGCTCTCCACCTCGATTTCCACCGGTTTGCCCGGTGCGATGCGGTGCGCCGCCGCCACGGCTTGGGCTACGCCGCCGCTGGCAGCAATATGGTTTTCCTTGATCAGGAAGGCGTCGTACAGGCCGATGCGATGGTTGTCGCAGCCGCCACAGGTCACCGCGTACTTCTGCGCCAAGCGCAGGCCAGGCAGGGTTTTGCGGGTGTCCAGCAGGCGTACCTGGGTGTCTGCCACCAGGTCGGCGAGGAAGCGTGCACGGGTGGCGACCCCCGACAGCATCTGCAAGAAATTCAGCGCGCTGCGCTCACCGCTGAGCAGCGAGCGGGCCGGGCCTTCCAGATGGAACAGTGGCTGATTGGCAGTAGCCCGTTCACCGTCGGCCACCTGCCAGTGCACTGCAACACGCGGGTCGAGCTGGCGGAAGACGGCATCGACCCAGGCGGTGCCGGCGATTACGCAATCCTCGCGGGTGATGATGGTGGCCTTGGCCAGGCGCTCGGCCGGGATCAACTGCGCGGTGATATCGCCACTGCCGATGTCCTCCAACAATGCGCGGCGCACGTTGGCTTCAATTTCAGCGGTCAGGTCGGCAAGGCGTAGGTTCGGCATGTTCGGCTCCACAAGCTAGATGCCGGCGATTATAGGGCAGGGGGCTTGCGTGTACAGCCGCCTTGATGATGACCATTGGTCGGGCGTGGTGAGCAGACCGTGCAAAACAGGGTCACTGAACAGCCTGTAAAACGGCGCTGGCAGCTGTACGAAATTTTATCGATAATAGCGACCAGTATTTGGCGTCATAGCTTTGACGATGATGGGCCCGTCCGGGCAAGACACCCTGCAAGGAGTCCAGGATGCAAAAAGAAGGCAAGGTGGTGCCCTTGGCGGCAGCCATCGACCGAGGCGGGCGTGCGCCTCTGCCTTGCCTTCCGGTCTTGCTACTGCAAGTGCGCGACAAGGCTGCTCTGCAGTTGCGTCAGGGTTTGCAGGACTTGTTCGACAACGCCGACGACACCCTTTTCGAAATGGCCGACAAGGCCTTGGACTGCTGTGACCAGAGCCTGTACTTCGAGGCCATGCGCGACTTGCGCCTGAAGCGCAAAAGCATCGAACGTGGTTTTCTCGATACGTTCTACGACACCTTTGCGCGCATTGGCCAAATCGACCTGCTGGCTCAGCAGGTCGAGCCGGGCAACCTTTGCAGCAAGGCCCAACTGGAGCGGGCTGCCGCCATCGATGGCATGGTGGCGCGGGTGTTGTCACGCGATGGCATTGCCTTGCAGCAGTTGGGCTTGCGTTTGCAGGCGCTGCTCGACCGGCCGCTGTACGAGCCGCACAACCCGTTGGGGCCTGCCGCATTATGCAGTTACTTCCTCGATGCCGGGCGTAACCTTGGGGTTGGTTTGCGGGTCAAGCTGGTGCTGCTCAAGCTGTTCGAGCGCTATGTGCTGCGCGATGCCGATGTGATCTATGGCGAAGCCAACCAACTGCTGGCCGCCGCCGGTGTGCTGCCCGAACTGCAGCCGGCACCGCGGCGGCGGGCTGAAGACCAGCGCATGCGTGCACGGAGGGGGCACGCGAACCTTGGTCAGACGGTGGGCGCGGATGCGGCAGGGCAGGCTTTCTTTGCCTCGGTGCAGGCGCTGCTGGCCCCGGTGCGCGGGCAGTTCGCCCCGCGCTTGCAGGCAGTGTCTGCCGCCCAGCCGATCAGCTGCGCCGACCTGCTCCGGCTGCTATCGCATTTGCAGCACTACGTGCCCGCCACCCACGAGGCCGATGATTTCGAGCTCGGCCAGCAGCTTGAGCAACTGTTGTTGCGGGTCAGCGTGCGCAGTGGCACGCGCCGGCGCCTTGCCGTGGCCGACGAAGACATGATCAACCTGGTTGGCATGCTGTTCGCCTTCATCCACAACGACGACAACCTGCCGGCCAGCCTGCGGGCGCTGATTGCCCGCTTGCACATTCCGCTACTCAAGGTGGCCTTGTTGGACAAGGGGCTGTTCAGCCGGGCGAGCCATCCGGCGCGCCGGCTGCTCAACGAGGTCGCCGGTGCGGCGATTGGCTGGGAATACGGCAGGGAAGGGCAGCGTGACAGCTTGCACTTGCGGGTAGAGCGAATCGTCCAGCGCCTGCTCAATGATTTTGCCGAAGATGTCGGCTTGTTCACCGAGCTGCTCGACGACTTCCTCGCTTTCAACCAGGACGAGCGGCGGCGCAACGAGTTGCTGGAACAACGCACCCGTGATGCCGAAGAAGGCCGAGCCCGGACGCTGCAGGCCAGGCAACAGGTGCAAGATGTGCTCAACCAGCGCCTGCGCGGCCGAGTATTGCCGCAGGTGGTGGTACACATGTTGGTACAGGCCTGGAGCCAGGTGTTGCTGCTGGCTTGGCTGAAACAGGGCGAGAATTCCCAGGAATGGCGCGACGCGTTGCAGACGATGGACACGCTGCTGGCCAGCATCACTGCGCCCCATGAGCCACAAGCCTTGTTGCAGCAGGTGCCGGGCCTGCTCAAGGCGCTGCGTGGGGGCTTGGCCAGCGTGGCCCTGGACGCGCTGGCCACCCGCGAGTTCTTCCTGCAATTGGAGCAGTTGCACCTGCGCGCCTGCGCAGGTGCCCAGGTGCTGCCGAGTGGCGATGGGCAACCACTGGCTGATGTACGGGTGGCCGAAGACATTGTGCTGGCAATGGCCGAAGAGCCCGCCTGTGTGCCGCTGCAGATCGCCGACGGGCAAGCTGCAGCGTTACACCAGGCTCAGCGCCTGCGCATCGGCACCTGGGTCGAGGCGCTCGATGAAGACGAACCCCTGCGCTGCAAGCTGGTGGCACGTATAAACAGCAGTGACCGGCTGGTGTTCGCCAATCGCACCGGCATGAAAGTGCGCGAATGGAGCAGCACCAGCCTGGCCCAGGCACTGCAGCGGGGCGAAGTGCGCGTGCTGGATGACGGGCTGCTGTTCGAGCGTGCACTGGAGGCCGTGCTCGACGGCTTGCGGCAAGGGCTGGTGCAGTAGCGGCAGCATTACAATCATTCACATGCACACGGTGTTGGCCACAGGGCATACTGTTGTCTTGTTCATGGCGTTTTCAGGATCTGCCCCATGCAATTGGACCGTGCCACTGGCTGGTTCCACGGAATCGGAATCACCCACTGCCCCTCGCCGAACTTCAATGCGCGCCCAGAGGGCGAATCGATTTCCCTGCTGGTGATCCACAACATCAGCTTGCCCCGGCCTGTTTCGGCACCGGCAAGGTGCAGCAGTTCTTCCAGAACTGTCTGGACCCCGATGAACATCCCTACTTTGCCAGCATCAACCATCTGACAGTGTCGGCGCACCTGTTCGTCGAGCGTGACGGTGCGGTGACCCAGTTCGTATCGTTACGTGACCGCGCCTGGCATGCGGGGGTGTCGAGCTTCGACGGGCGCGAGGGCTGCAATGACTTTTCCATCGGCATCGAACTGGAGGGTACCGACGACCAGCCCTATACCGATGCCCAGTACGCTGTGCTGGAGCAACTTACCCGGCACATCCGCGGTGCTTGGCCGGCCATCGACCTGAGCCGCATCCAGGGCCATAGCGACATTGCCCCGCAGCGCAAGACCGACCCGGCCCGGCCTTCGATTGGCCGCGCTACCGTCAGGCGCTGCAGCACAATGAGGATGAGGCATGAGTTTTCTGGTTTTGTTGCTGGCGCTGTGGGTCGAGAAGTTCTCGGCTTTGCGCCATCAGGTGCAGCGCGATGGGTTCTTCCTTGGCGAACTTGTACGCCTTGAGCGCAGCGGTAAGGTGCACCCGTGGTGGACGCTGGCCATTCTGGTCTTGGCGCCGGTCGCGCTGCTGGTATTGCTGCTGCATGTGCTGGAGCCAGTGGCCTATGGCTTGCTGGCCTTGCCGGTGCACCTGCTGGTGCTGATCTACAGCCTGGGCCGTGGCGATGCCAAGGCCTCGATGGGCCCGTTCCGCGATGCCTGGCGGCGGGGCGACGACCAGGCGGCGCTGCATGTGGCCGAGCGTGACCTGGGCCTGGTGGCCGATGAGCCGCACAGCCTGCTGGTACGGGTACAAGGCAACCTGCTGTGGCAGGTGTACCAGGGCTTTTTCGCGGTGATCTTCTGGTATTTCGTGTTGGGCCCCGGTGCGGCGTTGGCTTATCGACTGCTGGCACTGTGTGGCGAACACAGCAAGCAGCCGACGCTCAAGGCGCGTGCCGAGCAGCTGCGGCACATCATGGACTGGCTGCCAGTACGGGTGCTGGCGCTGAGCTTTGCCCTGGTGGGCAACTTCCTCGCCGTGACACGGGTAATGCTGCACGAGGTGCTCAACTGGCACATCAGCGCCGCGCACCTGGTGGCCCGGGTCGGGCGTATTGCCGATGACATTCCAGAGGAAGAAGACAGCCAGCGTGGGCTGGGGCGGCTGGACAGCCTGTGGGAGCTGCTGCTGCGCTGTGCGGTGTTGTGGTATGCCGGGTTCGCGCTGTGGACCGTGCTGGTTTGATTCATGGCCGCCGCCACAAAAACCACGCTCACCTGGATTTCACCAGCCAAACAACTCGCAGGCATTGCGGCTACTGGCCTGCGCCAGCTCTTCTACATCCAAGCCCATCACCTGGGCCAGCGCCCCGGCAATGTCCGGCAAGTGTTCCGGGCTGTTGCGCATCCCTGGGTGCATCACCGGCGCCATATCCGGCGCATCGGTCTCCAGCACCACGCTCTCCAGCGGCAGCCGCGCCAGCGTCTTGCGCAGCCGCAGCGCCTGCGGCCAGGTGCCGGCGCCGCCAAGCCCGAGGCGGAAGCCCAGCTTGATGTACTCACGGGCTTCTTCGTAACTGCCGGCAAACGCATGGATCACCCCCGCCCGCACCGGTTTGTAACGCTTGAGCGTGGCAATTACCTGGGCATGGCTGCGGCGCACATGCAACAGCGCGGGCAGGTCGAAGTCGCAGGCCATTTGCAGTTGCGCTTCGAACAGGCCCTGTTGGCGCGTTTTGTCCAGGTCCTCAAGGTAATAGTCCAGGCCAAACTCGCCCACGGCGCATAGCCGCGGGTCGCCGCGCAGGCGCTCCAGCCATTGGCGTAATTGCGTCAGGTGCTCTGGGCGATGCTCGTCGAGGTACACCGGGTGCAGGCCGAGTGCCGCAAACAGGCGTTCATTGGCGCAGGCCAGGTCCCACACCCGTTGGAAATTTGCCTGATAAACCCCCAGCACCACCATCCGTTCCACCCCGCGTGCCGCCGCGTTGGCCAGCAGGCGCGAGCGGTCGGCGTCGAAGTCGGGGAAGTCCAAGTGAGTGTGGGTGTCGATCAGGCGCATTTTCAGGCCGCTGTGATGCGTTGCTTGAAGGTGCGGCCAACGGCATGCACGCCGGGTTCGTAGCGTTTTTCCTCAATTGCGGCCAGGGCCAGTTCCAGCGCGGTGGCGGCAATCAGGCCATGCTGCTGGGCCATGGCATTGACCGGTAGCGGCAGGAAGTCGAGCAGTTGGTTGTCGCCAAAGGTGCCCAGTTGCAGCTGACGCGAATCGGCAGGGCGTGCCTGCAGGGTGTCGAACACCCCTTGCAGCAGCACATAGGAGGTGGTCACCAGGGCATCCGGCAAGCCACCCAGGTCTTCGATCAGCTGCTGCATCAGGCGTTGGCCGCACTCGCGGCTGAACGCTTCGCCCTGGTAGCGGCGCACTTCGCCGGCATAACCTTGCAGGGCTTCGTCGAAACCGCCTGCGCGCGCCTGGCTGACCGACAGCTCGGGGCGTGCGCCGATCAAGGCAATGCTGCGTGGGGCCGAATTGAGCAGGCTGGCGGCCAGTTGGCGGCTGGCATCGCGGTCATCGCTGATCACCGAGCAGAAGTGCGCAGGGTCCAGGCGGCGGTCGATGGCGATCACCGGCAGGCCTTTGTCCTGCAAGTCACGGTAGCTGTCATCTTCTGGCGGCAGGCAGCTGGCAACGAACAATGCATCGCATCGGCGCGCACGGAACAGCTGCTGCAGTTGGCGCTCGCTGTCGGGCTGGTCGTCGCTGCTGGCGATCAGCAACTGGTAGCCGCGGGCGCGGGCGCCTTGCTCCAGTTGCTTGGCAATGCGGGCGTAGCTGGGGTTCTCCAGATCCGGGAGAATGAAGCCCAGGGTGCGGGTATGCCGGCTGCGCAGCCCAGCAGCCTGCGGGTTGGGGGTGAAGCCGTGGGCTTCGACCACCGCGCGTACCCGCTCGACAGTACTGTTGCTGATGCGCTGCTGTTCAGCCTTGCCGTTGATGACGTAGCTGGCAGTGGTCACGGACACACCGGCCAGACGGGCGATATCGCTGAGTTTCACCGAATTTTCCTTGTTATTACCGGGGCTGGCTGTAAGGCCGGACCGGGTAGTTTGACCCGGCACGGGCATCACGCGCAGACGACCATTGTCGCAATTGTCCGACAGGATGGGGCTTTTTACCGGGCAGATTATCGAGTAACGTGGCCGTCTGGTCAGGTTAAACGTTTCAGCTGCCGAATTTTCTGCCTCGGCTGCCATCCGTGCAAGGCTGCGGAACTGGCCCTTTATGTGAATTTCACAACAATACTCCAGTACCCGAACGGGAACTGCAAAAGGAGAAGGTCATGCTCGAGCTCGCCAAGGAGCAGATAGCCATGGGCCAGACGGCCGCCGACAAGGCCGAGGCATTGAGCCTGCTGGCGGACCGGCTGGTCGGGGACGGCCTGGTCGCCGAGGGTTACCTGCAAGGGCTGCAAGCCCGCGAGGTGCAGGGCTCGACGTTCCTTGGCCAGGGCATCGCCATCCCCCATGGCACGCCGCAAACCCGTGATCTGGTGTATACCACCGGCGTGCGTTTGCTGCAGTTCCCCGAGGGTGTGGACTGGGGTGACGGGCAAATGGTCTACCTGGCCATCGGTATCGCCGCTCGCTCCGACGAACACCTGCGCCTGCTGCAGCTGCTCACCCGCGCCCTGGGCGAGACCGACCTGGCCGAAGCGCTGCGCCGGGCCAGTTCCGCCGAAGCGCTGCTCAAGCTGCTGCAGGGCGCACCACAGGCACTGGCGCTGGATGCGCAGCTGGTTGGCCTGAACCTGCCGGCTGAAGACTTCGACGAACTGGCCTGGCGCGGTGCCCGCCTGTTGCAACGTGCCGATTGTGTCGACAGCGGCTTTGCCGCCGTATTGCAGCAAGCCGAGCCGCTGCCGCTGGGTGAGGGCCTTTGGTGGCTGCACAGCGAGCGTCAGGTACGTCAGCCGGGCCTGGCGTTCATCACCCCCCAGCAGCCGTTGCGCTATCGCGACCAACCGCTCAACGGTTTGTTCTGCCTGGCGAGCCTAGGCGCCGCTCACCAAGCCTTGCTCGAGCGCCTGTGCGAAGTGCTGATTGAAGGCCGTGGGCAGATGCTCTACCAGGCCACCAGCAGCCGCGCGGTACTGGAAGTGCTGGGCGGCGAAGCGCCGGCGGATTGGCCCAGCGCGCGTATTGTGCTGGCCAACCCTCATGGCCTGCATGCCCGCCCGGCCAAGGTGCTGGCACAGCTGGCCAAAGGCTTTGAAGGGGAAATCCGTGTGCGCCTGGTCGACAGCGCGCAGCCAGCGGTGTCGCTGAAGAGCCTGAGCAAGCTGCTGAGCCTGGGCGCCCGCCGGGGTCAGGTGCTGGAGCTGGTCGCCGAGCCTGGCATCGCCGCCGATGCCTTGCCGGTGCTGCTGGCCGCTATCGAACAAGGCCTTGGCGAAGAGGTTGAACCGCTGCCGCAGAGCGTCACGCCCATGGCCGATCACCCGCCCGAAGTGCTGCAGGCCCCAGCCGCCGGCAGCCGTATCCAGGGTGTGGGCGCAGCGCCCGGCATTGCCAGTGGCCCGGCGCATGTCTGTGTCGAGCGTGAGTTCGACTATCCGTTGCGTGGCGAATCCTGCGCCCAGGAGCGGCAGAAGCTGCGCGCAGCCATCGCCAGTGTGAACGGCGAACTGCAGGCGTTGGTGCTGCGCAGCGACAAGGCCATTGGCGAAATTTTCGTCACCCATCAGGAAATGCTTGCCGACCCGGCCCTGACCGACGATATCGAACAGCGCCTGGCCCAGGGCGAAAGCGCTGCGGCCGCCTGGATGGCCGTGATCGAAGCCGCAGCCCGTCAGCAGGAGTCGTTGCACGATGCCCTGCTCGCCGAGCGCGCCGCCGACCTGCGCGACATTGGCCGCCGCGTGCTGGCGCAGCTGTGTGGAGTGCAGGCGCAGGTTGAACCCGAGCAACCCTATGTGTTGGTGATGACTGAAGTCGGCCCGTCCGATGTCGCCCGCCTGGACCCGAACCGGGTTGCCGGCATCGTCACCGCCCAAGGCGGTGCCACGGCCCACAGTGCCATCGTCGCCCGTGCATTGGGCATTCCGGCGGTGGTCGGCGCAGGTGCGTCGATTCTGCTGCTGGAGAGTGGCACGCCGCTGCTGCTCGATGGCCAGCGTGGAGTGGTCAGCGTGGCGCCGCCAGTGGATGAGTTGCAACAGGCGCTGGCCGAGCGCGACCTGCGTGAGCAGCGCCTGCAGGCTGCCTGGGCCAACCGCTTCGAGCCAGCCGTCACCCGTGATGGTCATGCCGTCGAGGTGTTCGCCAACATTGGCGACAGCAACGGCATCGCCAAGGTGGTGGAGCAGGGCGCCGAAGGCGTTGGCCTGCTGCGCACCGAACTGATTTTCATGGCCCACCCTCAAGCGCCGGACGTGGCCACCCAGGAGGCCGAGTACCGCCGTGTGCTTGATGGCCTGGGCGGGCGGCCACTGGTGGTGCGCACCCTCGATGTCGGTGGCGACAAGCCGCTGCCTTACTGGCCCATCGCCGCCGAGGAAAACCCGTTCCTTGGTGTACGTGGCGTACGCCTGACGCTGCAGCGCCCGCAAATCATGGAAGACCAGTTGCGCGCCTTGCTACGGGCCGCCGACCAGCGACCGCTGCGCATCATGTTCCCGATGGTTGGCCAGGTGCACGAATGGCGCGAGGCTCGGGCCATGGTCGAGCGCCTGCGTGCAGAAATCCCGGTCGCCGACCTGCAACTGGGCATCATGGTCGAGGTGCCTTCGGCGGCCCTGCTGGCAGCGCAATTGGCGCGCGAAGTGGACTTCTTCAGCATCGGCACCAATGACCTGACCCAGTACACCTTGGCCATCGACCGTGGCCACCCCAGCCTCTCGGCCCAGGCCGACGGCCTGCACCCGGCAGTATTGACCCTGATCGACATGACGGTGCGTGCCGCCCATGCCCAAGGCAAGTGGGTGGGCGTGTGTGGCGAGCTGGCGGCCGACCCGCAGGCGGTCGCCGTGCTGCTGGGCCTGGACGTGGACGAGCTCAGTGTATCCGCGCGCAGCATCGCCGAAGTCAAGGCACTGGTTCGCCAGGCCGATCACCAGACGGCCCGCGCCCTGGCGCGCGAAGCCTTGCAACAGGACAGCGCTGCGGCAGTTCGCGCGCTGGTGGAGCGTTACTGAATGGCCAAGATCCTCACCCTTACCCTGAACCCGGCGCTGGATATCACCGTCGGCCTGGACACCCTGCGCCCTGGGCAGGTCAACCGTAGTCAAGCGCAGCAAAGTCACGCAGCGGGCAAGGGGCTGAACGTTGCCCAGGTACTGGCCGACCTGGGGCACAGCGTGACCGTCGGCGGTTTCCTCGGGCAGGACAACCTGCAGCCCTTCGAGGCGTTGATCGCCTGGCGCGGCTTTGCCGACTGTTTTGTCCGCGTGCCGGGCGAAACCCGTAGCAACATCAAGCTGGTCGAGGCCGATGGCCGCGTCACCGATATCAACGGCCAGGGCCCGGAGGTCGATGAGGCGGCACGCAGCGCCTTGCTGCGCAGGCTGCAGCAGGTCGCCCCAGGTCATGATGCGGTGGTGGTGGCCGGCAGCCTGCCGCGTGGGATCAGTGCCGACTGGTTCCGTCAGTTGCTCGAACAGCTGAAGGCGCAAGGCCTCAAGGTGGCCCTGGATAGCAGCGGTGAAGCCCTGCGTGCTGGCCTGCAGGCTGCGCCCTGGCTGGTGAAACCCAATACCGAGGAGCTGGGCGAGGTGCTTGGTCTGGCTGTGGATAATCCGGCGCAGCAGCGCGCTGCCGCCGAGCGCCTGCTGGCCGCTGGCGTTGAGCACGTGGTGGTCTCTGCAGGGGAGCAGGGCGTCAGCTGGTTCCGCCGCGATCTGGCCGTGCATGCCTGCCCGCCCAAGGTGCGGGTCGCCAGCACGGTGGGGGCGGGGGATTCGCTGGTGGCCGGCATGGTTCATGGCCTGCTGCAGGGCGAGGCCCCCGCGCAGACCTTGATTCGTGCCACTGCAATTGCCGCCCAGGCCGTCACCCAGGTTGGCTTCGGCATCCGTGACCGCGAGCAACTGGAATGTCTGGAAGCCGCCGTGCAACTGACAGAACAACAAGAGGGTTGCCGATGAACATTGCCATTGTCACCGCCTGCCCCAACGGCCAGGTATCGAGTGTGCTGAGCGCGCGCCTGCTGGCTGCCGCTGCCCAGCGACGTGGTTGGAGCACCAGTGTCGAAGTGCTGGATGCCGAGCACCCTGAGCGGCAACTGAGTGCGGCACAGATCGCCGAGGCCGACTGGGTGCTGGTGGTCAGCACCGGCCCGGTGGACCTGGCCCGCTTCGTCGGCAAGCGCCTATACAAGAGTACGCCGTCCCAGGCCTTGGCTGATCGCGAGGGCTTCCTCGACGAAGCGGCCGCCAACGCCCAACTGCTGACCGCATTGCCAGACACCCCGGCCGCAGCTGGCAGCGGCGCTGCTCGTATCGTTGCCGTCACTGCCTGCCCGACCGGCGTTGCGCACACCTTCATGGCTGCAGAAGCTTTGCAGCAAGCCGCACAGCAACTGGGATACCAGCTCACCGTCGAGACCCAGGGCTCGGTCGGTGCGCGCAACCCGTTGTCCGCCGAAGCCATCGCTGCAGCAGACGTGGTGTTGCTGGCCGCCGACATCGAAGTACCCACCGCGCGTTTCGCCGGCAAGCGTATTTACCGCTGCGGCACCGGCATCGCCCTCAAGCAGGCCCGCGCCACGCTGGACAAAGCCTTGGCCGAAGCCAAGGTGGAAAACAGTGCAGAGGCTGCGGCGGCCAGCACGGCAGCCAAAGGCGAGAAGAGTGGGGTATACAAGCACCTGCTCACTGGCGTGTCGTTCATGCTGCCGATGGTGGTGGCCGGTGGCCTGCTGATTGCCCTGTCGTTCGTGTTCGGCATCGAGGCCTACAAACAGCCGGGCACCTTGCCGGCGGCGTTGATGCAGATTGGCGGCGAGGCTGCGTTCAAGCTGATGGTGCCTTTGCTGGCCGGTTACATCGCCTGGTCCATTGCCGACCGACCGGGGTTGGCCCAGGCATGATCGGCGGTTTGCTGGCCAGCACCCTGGGGGCTGGTTTCATCGGTGGCATCGTCGCGGGTTTTCTTGCCGGTTACAGCGCCAAGGCAATTGCCCGTTGGGCGCGCTTGCCGAGCAGCCTGGAAGCGCTCAAGCCGATCTTGATCATTCCGCTGCTGGCCAGCCTGTTCACCGGCCTGGTGATGATCTACGTGGTTGGCCAGCCGGTAGCGGCGATGCTCGAAGGCCTTACGCACTTCCTCGACAGCATGGGCACCACCAATGCCATTCTGCTGGGGCTGTTGCTGGGCGGCATGATGTGCGTCGACCTTGGCGGGCCGATCAACAAGGCCGCCTATGCGTTCTCGGTGGGGCTGTTGGCTTCGTCGAGCTACGCGCCGATGGCGGCGACCATGGCCGCTGGCATGGTGCCGCCGATCGGCCTGGGTATTGCCACCTTCCTGGCCCGGCGCAAGTTCGCCCAGAGCGAGCGTGAGGCGGGCAAGGCGGCACTGGCGCTGGGCTTGTGCTTTATCTCCGAGGGGGCTATCCCGTTTGCCGCCAAGGACCCGCTGCGGGTGATCCCGGCCAGTATCGTCGGCGGTGCGCTGACCGGTGCATTGTCGATGTACTTTGGCTGCAAGCTGATGGCACCGCATGGCGGCTTGTTCGTGCTGTTGATCCCCAATGCGATCAACCATGCGCTGCTGTACTTGCTGGCGATCGTGGCGGGCAGCCTGTTGACGGCGGTGGTGTATGCGGTGATCAAGAAGAGCGAGCAGGTGGAGCTGGCGGTGGCGCCGGTTAAAAGTGCCTGAGCTGACCCCGTCCTGTGGGAGCGGCCTTGTGTCGCGAAAGGGCTGCATGGCAGCCCCAGATTTCAGCTTCGCCGCATAGATTGCTGGGGCCGCTTTGCGGCCCTTTTCGCGACACAAGGCCGCTCCCACTAAGCCCGATTTGACCTGTCAGCGCCCATGTTTCTTGCGTAACGGCACCAACAGATCACCCAGCCCGTTGTGGTCGATCTCATGCATCAACGCCAGTAACCCACCCAGTTCTCCCGCCGGGAAACCCTTGCGCGCGAACCACGCCAGGTAGTCCCCGGGCAGGTCGGCAATGATTCGCCCTTGGTACTTGCCGAACGGCATGCTGCGGGTCACCAGCAGTTCGAGGGTTTCCGGCTTCATCTACGGCGCACCTGGTTGTTCAAAAGCGCCGACCATACTGCAATCTGCACGAAGCCCCAAGCGGCAATCATGCAGAACGCCGTTGCCAGTTCGCGTCATTTGTTTTGTAACTATCTGAATAATAAGAGTTTTTCTTTATCTTGCAGCATGGCACGAACGCTGCACCTGTGTAGATGACTATCACCTGCCAAGGAGTTCGACCATGAGCAACCCCAACAAAGACGTGATTGACGTGCTCAACGACCTGATCGAGTACAGCAAGGATGGCGAGAAGGGCTTCAAGGCCTCGGCCGATGATGTGAAGAACGCCGAGCTGAAAGCGTTCTTCGTCCAGCGTGCCAGCGAGTGCGCCAACGCGGCCGGTGAACTGCAGAGCGAAGTGCGCCGCCTGGGCGGCGACCCGGAAACCTCCACCAGCATCAGCGGCGACCTGCACCGCGGCTGGGTCAACCTCAAGTCGATGGTTACTGGCAAGGACGAAGAAGCGGTGCTGAACGAAGTGGAGCGCGGTGAAGACCACGCCCTCAAAGCCTACAAGGAAGCCCGCGAAAAACTGGTGAAGCTGGGCCGCACTGCCAGCGACACGACCTACAGCCTGGTAGAAAAGCAGCTGCAAGGCGTGCAGCGCAACCATGACCAGGTCAAAGCCCTGCGCGACTCCGCCCGCGCCCGTTCCTAATCGGCCGGGCTCTCTACCCGGTTGCGGCCTTTGGCTTTGGCCCGGTAGAGCGCTTCATCCGCGGCACCCAGCACCCTGCTCAGGTCATGCTGGGTGCCGGACAGGCCGATGCCAATGCTCACCGTAACCGCGTGGGCATCATCGGCAAACGGCGCCAGCGCCTCGACGCTCGCACGGATGCGTTCAGCCAGCAGCTGCGCACCGGCCAGGTCGGTTTCTGGCAGCACCACCTGAAACTCCTCCCCTCCATAGCGCGCAGCCAGGTCCGCCGGGCGACGGATACATGCCTCGATAGTCTTGGCCACTTCGCGCAGGGCGTGGTCGCCACCGGCGTGGCCATGGCGTTGGTTGAATGCCTTGAAATGGTCCACATCGACCATCAGCACCGCCAGTGGCTTGCGGTTACGTTGGGCGCGCGCCCATTCCTGGCGCAACACCTGATCCAGTCGGCGGCGGTTGGCCAGGCCCGTCAGGCTGTCAGTGGCCGCCAGCGTGGCCAGGCCTTCTTCGGCTTCGTGGCGGCGGCGCAATTCACGGCCCAGCAGCAGCGTCAGCCAGAGAATGCCCACGCACAGCACCCCGGTGGCGACGCTGACCAGAATTGCGGTGCGGCGCCAGGATTGAAACACCTCGTCGGCCGAGTGCACCACCAACACGATCAGGGGCAATTGCGCGACACGGGCGAAGGTATACATGCGCGGTTTGCCGCTGCCGCCGGAGCGGGCGGTGAAGCTGCCGCTGCGTTCACTGAGGATGCGCTTGAAGTTGGGCCGTTCGGCGTAGTTGCTGCCGATCAGCGGGTCGTGCACGCGGGAGGGCTGGCGGGCGAGCAACTGCCCGTCGGTATTGAACAGGTTGATGCTGCTGTCATCCCCGATGTCCAGGCGCTGGAACAGTTCACTGAAGTACGACAGGCGCAGCGCACCCGCCGCCAACCCGGCGAACTCGCCATTGGGGCCGGAGATACGCCGGCTGAAACTGATGCACCAGTCCAGGTCGCCGAGCTTGGCCTTGAACGGCGGGCCTACCAGCAGGCCGAGGTTGGCATTGTGCTGGTGAGCCTTGAACACCCCGGTGTCGCCGAAGTTGGCCTTGCGCGGCACGCTGCTGGTGGAATCGCCGACGACGTTGCCTTGTTTGTCCAGCCACAGCACGTCACCGCGCTTGCGGTCGACGAACGCTTCATTGAACAGCAGGCGCTGGCGCAGTGGGCCAGGAGTTTGCGCCAGCTCCTTGCGCCCGACGGCCCAGATCAGGCCTTGCAGCGACTGGTCGTACAGTTCGGCGTTGCGCAGGATGTCGCTTTCGATCAGCTGGACGATGTTGTTCGACGCGCGCACCGCCGACAGCTCGACGCTGTCGCGCTCGCGGGCCAGCAGGTAGCTGACGATAGCCACGATGGCGAGCACGGCAAGGCAACTGCCCAGGTTGAGGATCAGTTCGGGGTGCGACCTGTAGACTGGGAAACGCGGGGATTGGGTGGGCATGCTCGCTACTGCGTGGGCAGGGCCATTCGCGGCGGCAATATTCTAGGGAAGCAGAGATTGTCGGACAAGATTTGTCCGACGGAATCGCGCAGAGCTGTATTTCGGCTTCACGCCGAACCCTGTGGGAGCGGGTTTACCCGCGAAGAATCCACCGCGGTGCTTGGCACCGGCTTCGCCGGTGTTCGCGGGTGAACCCGCTCCCACAGAGTCATATGTATTGTTTACAAACGGCGATCAGAACACGTTAAGCGGGTAATCCACGATCACGCGTACTTCGTCGTTGTCGCTGTTGCTGTCGATCGACGCATAACCCTGGCTGCCACGGTGGGTGGCGTAGCGCACCAGTACCGACAGGTCCTTCAGGTCACCCGCCTGGAACACGTACTTCACGTCCAGGTCGCGTTCCCAGTGCATGGCGTTCTTGCCATCTTCCCGGTAGTAGTCGTAATGCGTGGTGTCCTGGGCGGCCTTGGTCAGGTCGGCTTCACCGCGCGAGTACGACAGCGAAGTGGTCAGGCCTGGCACGCCGACACCGGCGAAGTCATAGTCGTACTGCAGCTTCCACGAGCGCTCGTTCGGCGCGTTGAAGTCCGAGTACATGCGCGAGTTGTCCAGGTACACGCTGTCGCCCAGGTTGATGTAGTCGAACGGCGTGTTGCCGTTCACGCGCTGGTAGGCGGCGGTGATGCTGTGGAACCCGGCGTTCACGGTGAAGTGCACGCTGTAGGTGTTGTTGTCGATCTTGCCCAGCAGGGCCTGGCCGGTGTCCTGGGTGTGGTAGAAGTGCACGCCCGGGTTCAGGCTGACCAGGTCGTTGACCACGTAGGTGTAGTCGAAGTCAGCGTAGTACTGGTTCCAGATGTCCTTCAGCTCGGCGGCGTACAGGTTGGCGGTGATGTTCTCGGTACCGCTCCACGATGCGCCGGCCCAGTTCAGGTGCTTGCTCTTGTCGTGCTCGTCCAGCGACCCGTAGTAGGTGTCGATGCGGCGGTGGCCGCTCTGGTTGTAGGGGTGGGTGAAGCTCACCTGGCCGCCTTCGAGCAGCAGGCCGTCGATGCTGGTGTTGGTCAGGCTCACACCACGGAAGGTTTGCGGCAGCATGCGGGTTTCGCCGCCGGCGATCACCGGGTTGGTGAGGAACAGGTCACCAGCTTTCAGTTCGGTGTCGAAGGCCTTGAGCTTGACTGCAGCGCCAGCCGTGGAGAACGAGTGCGGGGCAGCCCCCAGTTCGCCGTCGTCCTTGATGTGCTCAGGCAGGATGCTGGTGCCGGCATGGCCGCCACCGCCGTCGAGCTTCAGGCCCAACATGGCATGGGCGTCCAGGCCAAAGCCGATGACACCGGGGGTGTAACCCGACTCGAAGCGCGCAACCGCGCCCTGGCCCCATTCGCGGGTGTCGCGCACGCCAGCGTTGTGGTTGTCGCGGTTGAAGTAGGCATTACGAAAATGCAGGTTGAAGGACGACCCTTCGATGAAGCCATCAGCCTTGTCTTCATCTGCCTGGGCGGCGAAAGGGATCGTTGCAGTCAACGCAATGAAAAGCGGGGTAAAACGAAACGCGGAAGGCACCGGTACTAGCTCCTTTGGTCTGACGGTGGGGCAGTTTTTATTTTTGAATGTGCGTCTTTTTTATAGGGTGACGTTACAGCCGGGCTGAGAGTTAAAGCACATAAAAAAAGCCGCTGATTGGCAGCGGCTTTAAAAGGCTAACATATCGGCACCGGTGGTGCCCATGGCGTAGCCAAGGGAAAACGGGAGCAGTGACAGCGCGTGATCAGCTGTCGGCATTGGCATCGACAGAAACTTTGGAAGCTGTCTGTTTTGCGTCTTTGGCGGCGTCTGCCTTATTTGCGGCTACCGCGTCGCGGGCCTCTTGATGGACAGCGGCGAACTCAGCATTACGGGCGACGAAAGCCTGGGATTCTTCGGCCATGGCCAGGGGCGACAACAACAGGGAAGACAGGACGAAGACGCTGGCAATACCCATACTGTTGGACATTTGAAACTACCTTCTTGCGGTGCAAGTGCTAATGAGGACGGGGGTAAAGTTAGCCCTTTCAATGCACTTGAAACAGAGCGAAGTGCGATAAGCACTGTTGCGCAAAAGGTAACGATCCATGAGAAAGCAATAGTACTTTCGCCGCAAACCACCGTCCTAGACGCGGTCCCTGTGGGTGGGTAACTGGATACCGAAGGTATTGGCCCCCGCTGCACTGCGTACAAACACCTCCCCACCATGCATCAGCGCGATCGCCTTGACGATCGCCAAGCCCAACCCATGGTTGCCACCACCACTGTTGCTGCGTGCAGCATCCACCCGGTAGAAACGTTCGAACAGTAACGGCAGGTGCTCATCATCAATTGCCGGCCCCGGGTTACTCACGGCAATGCTGACCTGTTCCGGCCCGGCATCGATCTGCACCTGGATCACCTGGTGTGGTGCGGTGTGCTGCACGGCGTTGTTCAGCAGGTTGATCAGCGCCCGGCGCAGCTGGGCTTTTTCAATCGGCGCCTGGGCGTCGCCGGTCACGCTCACGCTGACCTGCGCGTCTTCGAGGATGTAATCCAGGTAGTCGAGGGTGGTCGCTACTTCCTCGGCCAGCGAGGCCTGGGTCAGGGCGGTGGCCTTGCTGCCTTGATCGGCGCTGGCCAGGAACAGCATGTCGTTGATGATGCTGCGCAGGCGCTCCAGCTCTTCCAGGTTCGATTGCAGCACTTCGAAGTAGTGCTCGGCGCTGCGGCCACGGGTCAGCGCCACCTGGGTCTGGCCGATCAGGTTGGTCAGCGGCGAACGCAGTTCGTGGGCTACGTCGGCGTTGAACGCTTCCAGCCGCGAATAGGCCTGGCTGACGCGGTCGAGCGCAGCGTTGAAGGCGCCGGCAAACTGCGCCAGCTCCGGGGCCAGCGCGTGGGTCTGCAAGCGCCCGTCCAGGCGAGGTGGCGCCAGTGCCTGGGCCTCGTTGGACAACGCCAGCAGCGGCCGCAGGCCAATGCGCGCCACCCAGTAGCCCAGCACTGAAGCCAGCAGCACGCCAAGCACGGCCAGCCCGACAATCGCCACCAGCAGGCTGTGCTGTGCCTGCCAGAAGGTTTCGGTGTCAATGCCGATCAGAAAACGCAACGCCGGCCGCTCGCCCAGCGCCGGCAGTTCGCTGACCAGTACTTTGTATGGGTAGGGCCGGTCAGGCAGACGCAAGTCGCGCATGCCTTGCGGCCCTTCGGCGAAGGCACGCACCAGCTCGCTGGGGTGGCCGTATTCATAGGCCGGGTTGCTGCTGACCACCCAGAAGCGAATGCGCTTGTCCTCTTCGCTAAGTAGGTTGAGCTTGTTGTTGATCTTGGCCCAGTGGTCGGGTGTGCCATAGCGGTTGAGGGTGGATTCGAGCACGCTGAAGCGCGCATCCAGCTCCGCCTGTGGCAGCAAGTCGAGGCTGCGATCGACCTGGCGGTACAGCGCCGAGCCGATCAGCACGAACACACCCAGCGCCACCAGGATGAACAACGCCGACAGGCGCAGCGCGATGGAGTTACCCCGCACGGTTTTCCAGGACATAGCCCATGCCTCGGATGGTGTGCAGCAACTTGTTGTCGAAAGGCCCGTCGAGTTTCGCGCGCAGGCGCTTGATCGCCACTTCCACGACGTTGGCATCGCTGTCGAAGTTGATGTCCCAGACCAGCTCGGCAATCGCCGTCTTCGACAGGATTTCACCCTGCCGCCGGGCCAGCACGCTCAATAACGAGAACTCCTTGGCCGTCAGGTCCAGGCGTTGACCGGCGCGAGTGGCCTTGCGCGCCATCAGATCGATCCACAGGTCTGCCACCTGCACCTGCAGCGGTTCGTGGCTGCTGCTGCGCCGGGTCAGGGCCTGCAGGCGGGCGACCAGTTCGAGGAACGAGAACGGCTTGCCCAGGTAATCGTCAGCGCCCTCACGCAGCCCATGGATGCGGTCTTCGACACGCTCGCGGGCGGTCAGCATGATCACCGGCGTTTGCTTGCGAGCGCGCAAGGCGCGCAGCACGCCATAACCGTCCAGGCCTGGCAGCATCACATCCAGCACGATTACCGCGTAGTCACCCTCCAGGGCCAGGTGCAGGCCATCGATGCCGTCCCGCGCCAGGTCCACGGTAAAGCCCTGTTCGCTCAGGCCGCGATGCAGGTAGTCGGCGGTTTTTTCTTCGTCTTCGATGATCAGCACACGCATGGTCTTGTCCTAACTGGCACTTGGCGCTGCCGTTCGGGCAGCCTGGCGGCGGTGGAACAGGCGCTCCAGGGCCAAGTATATGACCGGGGTGGTGAACAGCGTCAGCGCCTGGCTCACCAGCAGGCCGCCGACCACCGCAATGCCCAGCGGTTGGCGCAGCTCGGCCCCAGTACCAAAACCGAACATCAGCGGCACGGCGCCGAGCAAGGCTGCCAGGGTGGTCATGATGATCGGCCGGAAGCGCGTCAGGCACGCCTGGTGAATCGCCTGTTCAGGTGTCAGGCCGTGATGGCGCTGCGCTTCGAGGGCGAAGTCGATCAGCAGGATGCCGTTTTTCTTGACGATACCGATCAGCAGCACCACTCCAATCAGCCCCATGATGCTGAAGTCCTGGCCCATGGCCCACAGCAAAATCAGCGCACCCAGGCCGGCCGAGGGCAGGGTGGAGATGATCGTCAGCGGGTGGACGAAGCTTTCGTACAGCACACCGAGAATGATGTACACCGCCACCAGTGCCGCCAGAATCAGCCAAGGCTGGCTCGACAGCGAACTCTGGAATGCCTGCGCCGCACCCTGGAAGTTGCCGCTGATCGAGTCGGGCATGCCCAGTTCGCGCTGGGTGCGATCAAGGATGCTTACCGCATCGCCCAAGGCCACGCCTGGCGCCAGGTTGAACGACAGGTTGGCGGCTGGGAACAGGCCATCGTGGCTGATCGACAGGGGCCCGGTGCTGGGCGGTGCCACGTGGGCCACGGCCGACAGTGGCACCATTTGGCTGGTCAGCGGCGAGCGCAGGTAGAAGTAGTTGAGGCTTTCGGCCTTGCCGCGCTGGCGCGCGTCCAGTTCCAGGATCACCTTGTACTGGTTGGTCTCGGTCTGGAATTCGCTGATCTGCCGCTGGCCGAAGGCGTCGTACAGGGCCTGGTCGACGTCGGTGGTGGTCAGGCCGAAACGTGCTGCGGCCTGGCGGTCGATATCGATGCGGGTGACACTGGCGCCCAACTGCAGGTCATTGGACAAGTCGCGGAACGCCGGGTTTTCCCGCAGGCGTTCGGTCAGGCGCTGGGTCCACAGGTTAAGCGCGTCGCCATCGTTGCTCTTGAGCACATACTGGTACTGGGTGCGCGAGGGCCCGGAGCTGAGGTTGATGTCCTGACCGGCGCGCATGTACAGCACGATGCCCGGTACCTGGGCCAGCTTGGGCCGCAGCCGGTCGATCAGTTCGCTGGCCGAGACATCGCGTTCGCCGCGCGGCTTGAGGGCGATCCAGAAGCGGCCGTTGGCGATGGTCTGGTTGCTGCCGGTAACGCCCACCGAATGGGAGAACGCACGCACCGCAGGGTCTGCGCCGATGATTTTGGCCAGTGCCTGGTGCTTCTCGATCATCGACGGGTATGACACATCCGCCGCCGCTTCGCTGGTGCCCAGGATGAAGCCGGTGTCCTGCAGGGGGAAGAAGCCCTTGGGGATGCCCACGTAACCTGCCACCGCCAGCGCCAGGGTCACACCGAATACACCGAGGGTCAGGCGCTGGTGGGCGAGGGCCCGGTTCAAGCCTTTTTCATACCACTTGACCAGGCGCTCGCCAAACCCACCCTTGTGCTCGCCGGGCGGGCGGCGCATGAACAGTGCGCACAGGGTTGGCGCCAAGGTCAACGAGACCACCACCGAAATCAAAATGGTGGCGGTGGCAGTGAGGGCGAATTCCTTGAACAGCCTGCCGACCACACCGCCCATGAACAGCAGCGGGATGAACGCGGCAATCAGCGAGAAACTGATCGACACCACGGTAAAGCCGATTTCCCCAGCGCCCTTGAGCGCCGCCGTGCGGCTGTCGTCGCCGGCCTCCAGGTGGCGATGGATGTTCTCCACCACCACGATGGCATCATCCACCACGAAGCCCACCGAGATGACGATGGCCACCAGGGTGAGGTTGTTCAGGCTGAAACCCAGTACGTACATCAGCGCGCAGCTGGCGATCAGCGATACACCGAGCACGCTGGACACCACCATTGTCGCCGACCACTGGCGCAGGAACAGCGCCATGACCCCGATCACCAGGGCCACTGCGATCATCAGGGTCAGCTCCACTTCGTGCAGCGAGGCGCGAATGGTCTGGGTGCGGTCCTGCAGCACCGACACCTCGACCGAGGCCGGCAGCATCTCTTGCAGCTTGGGCAGGGCGGCCAGTACCCGGTCCACGGTATCGACGATGTTGGCCCCAGGCTGGCGGAAGATCACCAGGTTCAGCCCCGGCTGGTCGCCGGACCAGGCTTTGACATAGGCGTTTTCGGCGCCGTTGATCACCTTGGCCACGTCCTTCAGGTGCACGGGGGCGCCGTCGCGGTACGAGACGATCAGTTGCGCGTAGTCCTCGGGGTGGAACAGCTGGTCGTTGGCGGCGATGGTCGACACGCTGTGCTCGCCGTACAGCGCGCCCTTGGCCAGGTTCAGGCTGGTTTGCTGGATGGCCTGGCGCAGGTCGGCCAGGGTCAGGCCGATGGCGGCCAGTTTTTCGGGCTGCGCCTGCACGCGGATGGCCGGGCGTAATTGGCCGGTGATGTTGATCAGGCCCACCCCTTCGATCTGGCTCAGTTGGCGGGCCAGCAGGGTTTCGGCGTAGTCACTGAGCTCGTTGCCGGGCATTTGGTCGGAACTGACCGTCATTACCAGCACCGGGCTGTCGGCTGGGTTGACCTTGCGCCAGGTCGGCGGGTTGGGCAGGTCTTGCGGCAGGCGCGCAGTGGCGGTGTTGATCGCTGCCTGTACTTCCTGGGCGGCAGTGTCGATGTTCTTGTCCAGGGTGAACTGCAAGATCAGGGTGGTCGAGCCCAGCGCACTGCTGCTGGTCATCTGGGTCATGCCGGGGATGGCGCTGAACTGCACTTCCAGGGGCGTGGCGACCGACGAGGCCATGGTTTCCGGGCTGGCGCCGGGCAGTTGGGCCGTGACCTGGATGGTCGGGAAGTCTGCCTCGGGCAGTGGCGCCACCGGCAGGCGCGGGAAGGCGATGGCTCCCAGCAGCACCAGGGCGAAGGTCAGCAGCAAGGTGGCGATGGGATGGTCGATGCACCAGGCCGAAACACCGTTGCGCGTGTTCATGGCTGGCTCCGGCGATCCGCCATTTCCGACGGCACGGGGGCGTCATGGGTGATCTCGACCCGTGAGCCCGGCTTGAGCCGCGACTGGCCATCGAGCACCAGGCGCTCGCCCGGCTTGACCCCGGCTATGATGTTCAACCCGCTGTCCTGGTACAGCACCTTGACCGGCACGCTGGTGACCTTGTCGCCGTCCAGGCGGTAGACGAAGTGCCCGTCGACGCCGCGTTGCACCACGGGCGGCGGCACCACCAGGGCGTTTTCTTCCACAGCTGTGCGCAGGCGAATGGTGACCAACTGGCCTGGCCACAGGCGGCCGTCCTTGTTGTCGAACTCGGCTTTTACCCGCACGGTGCCGGTGGTGGCGGAAATCTGGTTGTCGATCAGTGCCAGATGGCCTTCGCCGAGCAGGCTGCGTTCGCCATCGGCGTCCATATAGGCCTGCACCAGCGCCGGGGTTGGCGCCTTCAGCAGGCTCTGCAGGGTTGGCAGCATTTGCTGTGGCAGGGCGAATTCGACGGCGATCGGGTCGATCTGGGTGACGCTGAACAGCCCTTGGGTATCGCTGGTGCGCACCAGGTTGCCAGGGTCGACGTTGCGGATGCCGACGCGCCCGGTGACCGGCGAGCGGATCTGCGTGTAGGAGAGTTGCACCTCGGCGTTGGCGATGGCGGCCTGGTTGCCCTTGACCGTGGCCTGCAACTGGTTGACCAGCGCCTGTTGCTGGTCAAGGGTCTGCTTGGACACGCCGTCATCGCTGCTGAGCAGGCGGTAGCGCTTGAGGTCGACGCCGGCCACCTGGATCTGAGCCTGGCTTTGGCCGAGCTGGGCGCGGGCCTGGTCGAGGCTGGCGCGGATGCTGCGATCATCGAGGGTGGCGAGCAGGTCGCCCTCCTTGACCCACTGACCTTCCTTGACCAGCACTTGCGTGAGTATCCCCTCGACTTGCGGCCTGACCTCGACGCTGTGCAACGACAGCACCGAGCCGATGGCGCTGGCATAGCGCGGCACGTCTTGCTGGGCAACGCTGACAACGCGCACAGGGATGGCGGTTTGTGCGCGGGCGGCCGGTTCGGGTTGGCGCTGGCCGAACCAGATGCCCGCTACCACCAGGACCAGAAGCGCCAAGGCGGCGAGGATGACTGAGCGGGACGGACGTCGCATCGGTGCGGGCACCTTGACCAGGTAGGAGGGAACGGTTGTCGGTATTCAATCTTATAGCCCCCCAACCGGGTCGGCAGCGTGACCGCTGGCTGACAGCGCTGTCAGTTTCGCCTGCCGCAGAATACGATTCCGTGTAGGAGCGGCCTTGTGTCGCGATCGGGCCGCGAAGCGGCCCCGGCAATCTATGGGGTAACGCTGAAATCCGGGGGCTGCTTCGCAGCCCGATCGCGACACAAGGCCGCTCCTACAAGGGGGGCGTGCGTCTTGGCTAGAAACCGATAAAGGCGTAGTACAGCGGGGTTTCGTTGGTCGTGCGCAAACCAAGCCCCTGCAAGCTCCCCGCCAGCGCTTCATCCTGCACATGCAAGGTCCACTGCGCTGCGTCATCTCCCTGCACCTGTGCCAGGGCCGTGGCAAACGCCCCCATGTCTGGCAGGTACGCGGTAAACCCATTGCCCTTGAGCGCACTGGTCGTCATGCCCAGTGCCTGGCACACCGCCACCTTGATGGCAATGTCGTCGCGGTCGGCCTGGCGCGAGGCTTGTACCAGCGCCTTTAGCTCGGCGTCGACCAACTGCGTGCCATGGATCAGCTCCGGGCCCTGTTGCCAGGCCTCCGGCGGGCAGTCCTTGGTGTCCGGGCGTAGCGGAATATGGGGGTTGATTTCCACCGGATAGATGCGACAGACCAGCGGGCGCTGGTCATAGATGGTGCACAGGTCGTTGTCGTCGAGGTTGCGGCAACGCCCAGGGTTGAATGCGGCAAAGGTCACCGAAACGCGTGCCTCGCCGTCGCCGCACTGCACCGGATGGGAACGGCGCAGCACATGATCACGCTGCTCCAGCGGCATACCGGGGCCGTCGGTCACGAAGGCCTCGATCAGCACGATTACCTGGCCTGCATCCTGCGCCCAGCGGCGCGCTTCGGCCAGGGTCAAAGGTACATGGTGCCCGGTGCAGCATTTGCCGCAGCCGGTACAGCCGAAACGCAAGCTGTCGGTCACTTGGCTTCCGGGCTCCATTCGCTGACGAAGGCACGCTGGTGCTGGCGGTCGTATAGGCACAGTTCGGTGCCGGTGCGCTTCTGCATGTGCTTTTGCGGGTACACGCCTTCAATGAGCAGGGCACTCATGCCCACCTGGTCATCGAACTCGGCGGGCTTGCCGCGGGCGTGGGCGTCCTTGAACTGGCTGGCGGCCAAGCAGGCTTTTAGCATCTGCTGGCGCTGCTCGTTCCAGGCCTGGCTGCTTGAGGCCTGGGCAATACCGCTGAAGAGGGCACAGCTGATCAGGATGGCGCTGAAAAACTTCATACGTGATTCCGGCAATTTTCTTGCGAAGGGCGCAAATTATGCCCGACTCACCCCCGACGGCAAGCCGGGGAGATTGTCTCTGAATATATCAGTGCTCGGCGAATACCACGGTACGCGCGGCCACCACCAGACAATCGGTCAGTTCCGGTGAAGAGAACTTGGTAAGGATGGCATTGGCCCCGGCCTGGGTCGCCTTTTCGCTGCTCATGGCACTGTCCAGCGAGGTGTGCAGCAGCACGTACAGGTGCTGGAAGTCGGGTGTTTCACGCAGGGTACGGGTGAAGGCGTAGCCGTCCATTTCGCTCATTTCGATATCGGAGACGATGATGTTGATCTCCTGCGCGGTGCCCTGCAGCTCCAGCAGCACGTTGATGGCATCCTTGGCGCTGCGTGCGGTGTGGCACTCTATGCCCAGGTTGCGAAGGGTGTGCACCGACTGCTGCAGGGCCACCTGGCTGTCGTCCACCACCAGGATGTTGGCGGCGGCCAGCAGGCTTGCGTCTTCTTCGCTCAAGGTGCCGTGCGCAGGCTCCGCCACGGGCGGGGCGATGGCGTGAATGACCTTCTCGATGTCCAGCACCTGCACCAGGGTGTTGTCGACGCGGGTCACGCCGGTGATGAACGAGCGGTTGCCCGAGGCATAGGGCGGCGGTTTGATGTCGGTGCTCAGGCAATGCACGATGCGGCTGACCGCCTGCACATGCAGGCCCTGGCGCGAGCGGCTGATCTCGGTGACGATCAGGCAGCCACCCTGCGGGTCGGCCAGTGGTTGTTCACCGATGGCGCGGGACAGGTCGATGACCGACAGCGAATGGCCGCGCAGGGTTGCCACACCTTTCACATGGGGGTGCGACTCGGGCAGCTTGGTCAGAGACGGGCAGGGAATGATCTCGCTGACCTTGAGCAGGTTGATTGCCATCAGCTTGCCGCTGCGCAGGGTGAACAGCAGCAGGGACAGCGAGTCCGCGCGGGCATTTTGCGTGGCCATGGTGACCTTCGGTGGGGAACAGGGAATAACCGGTTATCGGCCTGTTTGGGTTGGGCTTTAGGGTTTGGTGGGATTGTCTTGAGTTTTGTGTTGTTGGGGCGGCGCTCGGTCGCCCCAACAACACAAAACTCAAGGCATGCACTACCGTTCGCGCAGGGCCTCCTTGGCCCGGTTCAGCGGCTTGATCAGGTAATCGAGGATGGTCTTCTCACCGGTGCGGATATCCACCGTGGCAATCATCCCCGGCACGATCGCGAAATGCTTGCCGGCCTTGTTCTGCAAGCTGTCCTGCTCGGTGCGGATGAACACGCGGTAGTAGTAGATCTCCGGCTTCACCTCATCCTGCAGGGTATCCGGCGAAATCCCCACCACCTTGCCATCCAGCCCGCCATACACCGAGTAGTCATAGGCACTGATCTTGACCTTGGCCGCCTGGTCGGGGTGGATGAAGGCGATGTCACGCGGGGCGATGCGGGTTTCGATCAACAGGCGCTCGTCCATCGGCACGATTTTCATTACCTGGCCGCCCGGTTGCACCACGCCGCCCAAGGTATTGACTTCGATGTCCTTGACGATGCCGCGCACCGGCGAGCGCAGGGTCAGGCGGGTGAGCGAGTCGCTGCGCCCGCGGATCACTTCCGACAGGCTGTCCGCTTCGGCGCTGGCCTTGGCCAGTTCTTCCCGGGCACGTACCAGGTAGTCGGAGCGGGCTTCGTTGGCCTTGAGCTCGAGCTCTGAACGCTGGCGGTTCAGGCGGATCACCTCGACCCGGCTGGAGGCGCCCATCTTCGCCAGGTTCTCGGTGATCTGCAGCTCGCTGCGCACCAGTTGCAGCGAGTCCTGAATGCCAGCCAGGGTCTGTTCCAGGCCACGGCGTCGGGTCTGGTACAGGGCGGTTTCGGCATCGATCAGGTCGGGAGAGTCGCGCAGGCTTTCCGGGAAGGTCAGCGGTTTGCCGGTCACTTCTGCCTGCAGGCGGGCCTGGCTCGCCTTGGCGGCACGGTACTTGGCTTCGCTTTCGCCAACGCTGGAAGCGGTTTTGGTCGGGTCGAGCTGGGCCAGCACCTGGCCGCGCTCGACCAGGTCGCCTTCGGCCACGCTCATCTGCGCGACGATGCCGCCCTCGAATGACTGGATCACCTGCTCGCGCGAACTGGGGATGACCTTACCGGTACCGGTGGACACTTCGGTCACCTCGAACCAGGCCGCCCAGGCCAGGAACGCCGCCAGCATCAGCGCGCAAAGGGTGATGATGCGGCCGGCGCGGAATACCGCCTGATCGTCCTGCCCGTCCAGGTAGGAGGCCGGAAGTTCATGGTTGCTCATGCCTGGGCTCCTTGCAGTTTGGCCAGGGCGGCGTCGCGCGCGTCGTCGATGACGATGCGCCCGGCATCCAGCACCAGAATGCGGTCGACCCGTTGCAGCACGCTCAGACGGTGGGTGGCGATCACCAGGGTGCGGCCCTGGCAGAAGCGTTCGAGGTTATCCAGCAGCTTGCGCTCGGTCATGTCGTCCAGCGACGCGGTCGGCTCGTCCAGCAGCAGCACCTGCGGCTGGCGCACCAGCAGGCGCGACAGCACCAGGGCCTGGCGTTGGCCGCCGGACAAGCCCAGGCCGCCTTCGAGGATCAGGTGGTCCATGCCCTTGGGCAGACGGCGGACGAAGTCCAGCGCGCCGGTGGTGGCCAGCGCGGCCACCAGTTCCTGGTCGCTGGCCTGGCCGGCGCCAAGGGTGAGGTTTTCCGCAGGGTGCCGTGGAACAGCCGCGCGTATTGCGGCAGCAGGCCCACATCACGGCGTAGGTCGGCAGGGTCGAGGTGGGCCATGGCGATGCCGTCCAGGCTGATCTCGCCTTGTACCAGGTCCATGGCCCCGCCCAAGGCTTGCAGCAAGGTCGATTTGCCAGCACCGTTGCGCCCAAGCACGGCAATGCGCTCGCCCGGCTGGATATCCAGCTGGCCGATGTTCAGTACCGGTGGGGACTCTTCGCTGTAGCGGAAGTTGGCCTGGCGCAAGCGGTACTCGCCACGGATGGCCGGCAGGTGCACGCGGGCTTCGCCTTCGGGGTGGTCGACCGGCGACTGCATCAGCTTGTCCAGGCCCTGGAGGGCTACCTTGGCTTGCTGCCAGCGGGTCAGCACATGGGTCAGTTGCGCCAGCGGGGCCATCATCCGCGACGACAGCATCGACGCCGCCACCAGGCTACCGGTCGTGAGGTCGCCGGCGATGACCATGGGTGCACCGATCACGATGACCACGGCGAACACCGCGCCCTGCACGTTCTGCGTCCAGGTCACCAGGCCGTTGGTGAGGGTGCGCAGGCGCAGGTTGGTGTGCGCGCAAGCGGCGTTGTACTGGTTCCACTGCCGCTCGAAGCGTGCCTCTGCCTGCAGTGCCTTGATCTCGTCCAGGCCCTGGATGCTCTCTACCAGCATGGCGTTGCGCAGCGCCGACTCGCGCATCGAGGCATTGGCAAGCCGTGCCAGGCGCCGTTGCGCGAGCAACCCGGGCAGGACCATGGCCAGCAACGCGACCAGTGGGATGAACACCAGCACGCCGCCGATCAGCCAGAACACCAACAGGAACAGCAGAAAGAACGGCAGATCGGCCAGCGCCGTGGCGGTGCTTGAGGTGATCAGATCGCGAATCGACTCCAGTTCGCGCAGTTGCGAGATGAACGAGCCAGTGGATTTCGGCCGCACCGAGTTGCGCAGGCGCAGGGCATGCCCGTAGACCAGGTCGCTTACCCGCAAGTCGGCGCGTTTGCCGAGCAGGTCGGTCACCTTCAGCCGCAGCAGGCGCATGCTGAAGTCGAACACCAGTGCCAGCACCACGCCACCAAACAGCACGTAAAGGGTTGGCAGGGATTCGGCCGGGATCACCCGGTCGTACACCTGCATCGAGAACAGCACCCCGGCCAGCGCCAGCACGTTGGCCACCAGCGAGGCGACCATCACCTGGCCATAGGGGCGTAGGTCGCGCAGCACGATGCGGGCGAACCAGTGGCGGTCGTAGGGCGCGGTGTAGTCGTCGGTGCGCACGTCACGCAGCGGCCTTGCCGGGCGCAGCAGGGCAACGCGGTTGATGCGGCCCTTGAGGGTGTCGCGTGGCAGGCGCGAGGTCAGGCCCTGGTCGCCGGCGAACACCACCGCCACGTCGTCCTCTTCGGTCACCGACTCGACCACTGCCAGCTGGCCATCGTCCAGCTCCAGCACCAGCGGCGTGCGCCATTGCCGCAGGCCCTTGGCATCGAAGCGCACGAAGCGCAGGGCCAGCCCGGCCTGGCGGGCCATGTGCCGGAGGATTTCGTCCAGTGGGCGAGCATCCTCCACGGCGGCCAGGCGAATGCGCTGGGGCGACACGTCCAGGCGGTAGTGGTGTGCGACCTGAAGCATCACTTCCAGCCACGGCCCAAGGTCTGGCCGATGAGCTTCTTCGGCCGCTGGGGCAGGCGCCTGGTTGGGCAGGGTTACATTGATCGGATCGCTCATGGCTGGATCTCCACACCTTGCAGGTTGCGCCCCTCAAGGCCAAAGGCCGTGCGCAGGGCGCCGGTGTTGTACAGGCAGTCGACATCCAGGCGCAGCAGGTCGGAGCGGGTGCCGGCAAGTTCGAAGCGTGACTGGTAGATCTCCTGCTCGGCGTTGAGCAGGTCGAGCAGTGGCCGCGTGCCCAGGTCCAGGTATTGGCGGCCGTAAAGCATGCGTGCTTCCTGGATGCTGACCTGGCGCGCTTCCAGCGACGTCAGCCGGCGGCCCAGCCCGGAGGTTTGCGCCATGGCCTCGGCCAGGCCCCGACGCGCCTGCAGGCGTGCTGCATCTTCGGCGGAATCGGCGGCGGTCAGCGCATGGCCGGCAGCGCGGGTGCGGGCACTGATGGCACCGCCCTGGTAAATGGGCACTTCGACGTTGAGGTAGATGCCCGCCTGGGTGCGGTCCATGCGTGAGTTGTCGCGGTTGTAGTCGTTGTCCAGGTAATGGTTGACCTGCGGTTGCAACGACACCGTCGGGTAGGCCTCCGCCTTGGCCTGGGCCAGCTCGGCCTGGCCTTGGGCGCGCTGGGCCAGGGCCATCAGCACCGCAGGCAGGCGGTCATCGCCCTGCGCGGGGCGCTTGCAGGCCTGGTTCAGCTCGGCGGGTGAATCCTCGGTCAGAGCTGGTGGGGTAACACGCCCCATCAGCGCCGCCAGGGTCGAGCGCCAGCGCTCGTACTGCGACTGGTACTCCTCGAGCGTGGCGCGGGCGCTTTCCACACGAGATTCGGCCTGCACCACGTCGGAACGGGTGCTGGCGCCCATGTCGCTGCGCTGGCGGGCCATGCCGGCAATGTCGCCAACCCCGCGAACCTGGTCGCGGGCGATGGTCATCAGTTGCTCGTAGCGGCGGGTTTCGATCCAGGCATAGGCGGTGTCGCGAGCCAGTTCGTCGACCACCAGCAGGATATTGGCCTGGGCGCGAGCGGCGGCGGCCTGGGCCGCGCTGACGGCGCTGTCGACCTTGCCGAAGTCATAGAGCATTTGCTTGAGCGACAGGTTCAAGGCCTGGCTGTTGCGGTCGCCGCCGTAGCCGGTGTCATAACCGGTGCGGATACCGCCGGAAATTTGCGGGTAGTACCCGGCGCGGGCGACGTTGATGCCTTCGCCCTGCTTGTACAGGTTGCCGACGGCCTCGGCGATGCTTGGGTGCCACTGTGCGGCCTGCAGCACCGCATCGGTCAACCCCAGGCGCTCGCCGCTGGCGACCGGGGCCATGCCGATGGGCGGGCGGGCGGGCACCGCTTCGGGCGCATCGCGTAACAGCGATGGCCCGATCTGGCGTAGTTGGGGGTCTATGTCATCGGCTGCGTGGGCAACCGGGTGGAAGTCAAGGGCCAGGAGCCCGAAGGCTCCCAGCAACAGCGGTGACAGCGGACTGCTTCGCTTCACATAGTTCCCTTACTGCTGGTCGTCCATGCCGCCGGGCATAGGCTCGGCGGGTTTGCAGCGGCTTCAGACCACATGGATACCGTTCTGTACCCACAGGTGATGGCTTGGATCCTCCTGAGCCGTGTATTGGTTATAGTCGATGCCGTCGACGGTTTGGTTCCCGACCAGCGTCCAGTTGTCCGTCATGTGAACCGAGTCTTTGTCGTCCCCCTTGATGACCAGGGTGTCGGTGCCGGTTTCGGTGATTGCCACCACGTCCGCCAGGTTGAGGGTCAGCGCCACCGAGCTGGTGTCGTTGAGGTCGATGATTTCGATGTCGTGCACCCGCCCGGCCAGATTGCCCAGGTCGATGCTGGCATCACCGCCGCCCCACAGGAGGGTGTCGGTCCCCGTGCCGCCGTCAACGCTGGCGAAGTTCTGGTCGACCACCACCAGCGTGTCGTCACCCGCACCACCCTGCAGGGTGATGTGGCCACCCTGGCTGCCATCGAGGTGGTCGTTGCCGTCGGTGCCGGCGATCACATCGGTGGCGGCTGCCAGGCTGGCCAGCGCCACGGCTTCGTCACCGCTGTCGGCCAGCAGCGATGTAGTCGTGACCAGGCCGGCGGCATTGTCCAGGTTGATGGTCAGCGTTGCGGTGTCGGTGGTGCCGTTGGGGTGGGTCAGCTCGTAGGTGAAGGTGTCATGCTGGCCGACCGCCGCCGAGGTGAGCCCCGCGTTGAGGGTGTAGGTGTAACTGCCGTCGGCATGCACCAGCAAGGTGCCATAGGTGCCGGCAACGCTCACCCCGTTGTAGCCCGGGATGGTGTAGGTGTTGGCCGCTGTCAGCACGCTCAGCACGGTCAGTGCCGAACCTACGTTGTCGTCAGTCAGCAGGTTACCGGTAGCTGCCGTTGCACCACTGACCACGAACTCGGTCAGGTGCGTGGTGGTGGCGTTCAGGCTGGTGGTGATGGAGCTGAGCAGGCCGATGCCGCCGGCGGTGACACGTACGTGGTAGGTGCCGGCCCCCTGGTTCTGGAAGGTATAGCCGGCGCCGCCACCCAGCAGGCTGATCAGCGAACCACCCGGCACCGACTGCACCAGCACGTACTGACCGGTGGCCGGGTTGAGCTTGAGCAGTTCGATGGTGGTGCCGTTGAGCAAGCTCAACAGGTTGGTGGAGTTGACCACCACCTGTAGGTTTGCGGTGGTATCGGCGGCCACCGTGGTGGTGTAGGTCGCCTGGCGCGAACCAACCAAGGGCAGGCTCAGCGAACCCAGCGTACTGCTGCTGGTGTCCACCCGGTTGGCCAGGGTGAGGTGGCTGAAGCCGACATCGTTGACCGCGTCGACCACCGTGGCGGGCGCTGCGTAGTTGATGTTGCTCCACACCTCGTTGGCCTGCGGGCTGTCGATACGCACGTACAGGTTGGCGGTATCGGACAGGCCGTTCGGGTGCACCAGTTGGTAGCTGAACACGTCTACCTTGCCGACGCTGTTCGGGCTGCCGTTCGGCGTGTAGGTGTAGCTGCCGTCGGCACTGATCACCAGGGTGCCATACAGGCCCTGCACCGTGGTGGACGTACCGGCCGAGACGTAGCTGCCGTTTTTCAACACTTGCAGCACGGCGGCGCTGTCCGGGCCACGGGCGTCCACGGCGCCGTCGGTGCCCACATCGGTGATGACGTTGCCCGAGGTGGCAGTGCCGGTGCCGGTGAACTGGGTCAGGCTAGTGGAGGTGATGTCCAGCGAGGTGGTGACGTTGGTGACCAGGCCAATGCCGCCACTGCCGACTGTCAGGCGGTAGTCACCGGCTTGCAGCACGCCGATATCCACCTGCAGGCCAAGCGGCAGCACGATCAGGTCGAGCAACCCCTGGGTGTTGCCGGTGGCGATGGTCACCCAGGCGCCGCTGGCGTCTTTCACCTGCAGGGTGAAGCTGGAGTTGTTGAGCAGGGCCAGCACGCTGTTGGTGGTCAGTGTCAGGGTCGGGTCGGCCGTGGTACCGGCCGCCACCGTCCAGGTGTAGGTCTTGGTGAAGCCAGACAGCAGCGTGGTGAAGCTGTCGGTGTAGGTCTTGGTGGCGGTGACCGGTGCCAGGTTGACCGTGGCCGTGGCCAGGTTGTCGCTGGCGATGACCGGCGCGTTGGCATCCACATCCGGCGCGGTGACGTTGACGTTGCCCGACACGTTGCCGCGCGGGTCGCTGAGGGTCACCGAGACGACCTGGCCGTTGTCCTGAGGCGGGCTCAGGGTCACGCTGAAGGTACCGTTGGCCTGCACCGTTGCGGTTTGCAGCACGGTACCGCTGGCGCTGCGTACGGTCACGGTGGCACCCACTTCGCCAGTACCGGTGAGGGTACTGCCGTCGGCACTGAACAGCAGGTTGCCGGCAGCCGCAGGCGGGGTCAGGTCCGGTGCGGTCAGCCCCGTGCTGGTGGACACGTTGCCGGCGCTGTCGGTGAGGGTGACGCTCAGCGCCTGGTTGTCGATCTGCGCCGCCGTCAGGCTGACCACGAACAGGCCGTTGCTGCCCACCGTCGCGGTTCCCAGCACGGTGCCGGCGCTGTTGCGCACGGTGACCGTGCTGCCGATCTGGCCAGAACCACTGACCGCGGTGCCGTTGGCGTTGATGGTGGCCAGCGGGGCGGCGGGCGGGGTGGTGTCCGGTGCGGTCAAGCTGGTGCTGGCCGACAAATTGCCCGCAGCGTCCGACTGGCGCACTACCAGCAATTGCCCGTCGTTCTGTGGCGACGTCAGCGTAATGCTGAAGGTGCCATTGGCGAGGACCACGCCAGTACCGACCTGACCGCTCGGGCCTTGGACCGTGACGATCGCGCCTGCTTCGCCGTTACCGGTGAGTACGGTACCCGCGCCGTTGATGGTGACGTTGTTCGGCGCGGCAGGTGGCTGCAGGTCGGCGGCGGTGTAGCTGGTACTGCCGGACACATTGCCCGCGGCGTCAGCCTGGCTCACGCCCAGTACCTGGCCGTTGAGTTGCGCGGCGTTCAGGTTGACGGTGAACACGCCTCCGCCATTCACCAGCGCGGTGCCGAGCACGTTGTTGCTGGCGTCGCGCACTGTCACCGTGGCACCGGCTTCACCCGTGCCGGTCAGCACCAGGCCATTGATGGACAAGCCGGTCACCAGCGGATTGGCCGGTGGTGTAATGTCAGTCGCTTGCAGGAAGACCGGCTGCGATTCGCCGCCCAGCAGCGATACTGCCGTCACCGAGATGTGTTGGCCATTGAGCTGTGCCGCATTCAGCGTCAAGGTGAAGGTGCCGCCGAGGTTAGCCACGCCTGAGCCGATCAGGTTGCCTGCGGCATCGTAGACGCGAATGCTTGCGCCGGTAGTTGCACTGCCCGTCAAGGTCAGGCCGTTGCCGCCCAGTATCACGTTGGTAGGTGGCTCCGGTGGCGGGATCAGCGGGGTGACATACGATGCGACCGCAGACGTGTTGATACCGTCGGACTGTGTCACTGTCAGGGTTGCGGCTGAGCCCGGTGTTGGCGAAAGCGCTACTTGGAAGTTGCCAGCGGCATCCACCACTCCCGTCCCAATCACGACGCCGCCGAAACTGACGGTAACTGTGGCATTGGCTTCGCCCTTGCCAGTCAGCACGTTATAGGCGTTGTTGATCGCCAGGTTGGTTACCACGTCGGGTGGCGAGGTGTCATTGGTCTGGTAGGGGACAGCCACCGAAGCATTGCCGGCATCGTCCGTGGATACCACCGTCAGCAGCTGGCCGTTGTTCTGCGCCGGGCTGATCGGCACCGTGAACTGGCCGTTTTCACCGACTTCCACCGTGCCTACGATGTTGTTGTTCGGGCCACGTACCGTGATGGTGGTGCCGGCTTCGGCCGTACCCGTCATCGACGTACCTGCAGGGTTGAGCAGCAGGTTGGTCGGCTGCACGGGTGGCGTCAGGTCTGGCGCAGTCACTGTCAGTGGCGCCGACGGGTTGCCGGTGGCGTCCTGGGCGATGATGGTCAGTGTCTCGCCGTTGATTTGCGGGCGGTTCAGGTCAAGGACGAAGGTGCCGTCCGGGTCGACCGTCACCTGGCCGAGCAGGTCGCCATTGTTGTTGATCACGGTGACGCGGGTGCCGGCTTCAGCGGTACCCACCACTTGTGTGCCGCCGTCGTTGATGGACGCAATCACGGTGGCCGGTGGCGTGGTGTCAACCGCCGTGACCGAACTGATTGGCGAGACGTTGCCGGCGGCATCGGTCAGGGTCACTTGCAGAACCTGGCCATTGAGCTGCGCTGTCGTCAGCTCGACCACGAAGGTGCCATTGGCTGCCACCACGGCGGTACCGATCTGCGTAGTGCCGACGTACACGCGCACCGTGGCGCCCACTTCGCCGACACCAACCAGTTCATCGCCCGCTGCATTGAGCCGCAGCTCGGTTGCCGCGGTAGGCGGCGTAAGGTCCGGCGCCTGCACATTGACCGGCAGGCTGACGTTGCCAGGTGGGTCGGCCTGCAGCACCGACAGTGTCTGATTGTTGATTTGTGCAGGAGACAGTTCGACGTGGAAGCTGCCGTCGGCAAGCACGGTGCCCGTGCCCAGTACGACCCCCGCGGCGTTGCTGACGATCACCGTCGCACCGGCTTCGCCCAGGCCGCTGACCACGCTGCCGTCGGCATTGATCACCACTTGGGTGAGCGGCGCCGGTGGGGTGAAGTCCGGGGTCTGCAGGGTGGCCACTGGCGACACGTTGCCGGCCGCATCGGCCTGGGTGAAGCTGAGCAGCTCGGCGTTGCCCAGCGCAGGGTTCAGCGTGATGGTGAAGTGGCCGCTGGCATCGACGGTGGCACTGCCAATGGCCTCGCCTGCCGGGTTGGTCACGGTTACCAGCGCGCCAGCTTCGCCGCGCCCGGTGAGGGTGACGCCATCACCGGAAACGGCCAGTTCGCTGGGTGCTGTTGGTGGTGTGGTATCGGGGGCGGTAATGGCGCTGGCGGCAGACTGGTTGCCAGCGGCGTCCGTCAGCACCACTTGCACCTGTTGGCCGTTGGCTTGAGGCGAGGTGAAGTTGACCTGGAAGGTACCATCGGGTCGCACCGTGGCATTGCCCAGCACCGTGCCATCGGCGGCGATAACACGCACAGCCGCACCCGCTTCGCCGGTGCCATTGAGCAGGCTGCCACCCCCGGCAAAAGCCAGGTTGCCAGCAGCATCCGGCGCGACGCGGTCAGGGGCTGTCAGGCTGACGCTATTGGACTCGTTGCCGGCCACATCGGCTTGGCTGGCGCTGAGCTGTTCGCCGTTGATCTGCGCAGCACTCAGGTTGACGCTGAAGTTGCCGTTGGCGTCGACCAGGGCGGTACCCAGGTCGATACCGCCTTCGCCAATCACGGTAACGGTCGCGCCTGCCTCACCGTGGCCACTGAGCACCAGGCCGTCGTTGGACAGCACCAGGTTGGTCAGTGGTTGCGGCGCCGTGGTGTCCGGCGCCTGCAAGGTAGCCGGCAGCGAAACTGCGCCGTCACTGCCGGTGGCGTTCACTTGCAACACTTCGCCATTGGCCTGGGCACTGCCCAGGTTGACAGTGAAGGTGCCGTCGTTGGCGACCGGGCTGCTGCCCAGCAGTACGCCATTGGGGCCATACACCTTGACCGTGCTACCCGCTGCGGCGGTGCCGGTCACCGACAGGCCGTCGGCCGCCAGTACCAGGTTGTCCGGTGTGGCCGGTGCCAGCACGCCCGGCGCGGTGACGCTTTGCGCAGGGGAAACGTTCTGTGCAGCATCGGTTTGAACCACGCTGAGGCTTTCACCCGTGATCGCGGCCGGCGACAAGGTCACGCTGAAGTGACCGTCCGCCGCGACCGTGGCGTTGCCCAGCACGGTACCGTCCGGTGCCCGTACGGTAACCGTTGCGCCTGCCTCGCCGTTGCCTGTCAGGGTGACGCCATTGGCGGAGACCGCCAGGTTGGTCACGGCTGCTGGTGGCGTGGTATCGGCGGCGGTGTAAGGCGCGGCCGTCGACACGTTGCCGGCGGCGTCAGTGGCGGTCACTTGCAGGGTCTGGCCATTGGTCTGGGCGCTGTTCAGGGTGACCTGGAAAGTGCCGTTGCTGCTGGCTAACGCAGTGCCCAGCACATTGCCGCTGGCATCGCGCACGGTCACGGTGCTGCCGGCCTCGGCGTTACCGGTCAGTTGCAGCCCGGTACCGGACAGGGCCAGGGCTGTCGGCGCCGCAGGTGGGGTGAAGTCCGGCGCGGTGACGGCCACGGGGGTGGAGGTGTTGTTGCCCGCGTCGGTCTGGGTGACGCTCAGGTGCTGGGCGTTGAGCTGGGCGCTGTTGAGGGTAAGGGTAAAGCTGCCATTGGCTGCCACCAGGCCGGTGCCGATGATGGTGCCGTCCGGGCCGCGAACGGTGACCGTGGCGCCGGCTTCGCCCAGGCCAGTCAGGGTCAGGCCGTTGTTGTTCAGCGCCACGTTGGTCAGCGGCGCTGGCGGGGTGAGGTCCGGGGTTGGCACGTTGATCGCTGGCGAAGTGTTGCCGGCGGCATCCACTTGCGTAACGCCGATGGGCTGGCCGCTGGTTTGCGGGGTGTCGAAGGTCACCGTGAAGCGACCGTCGGCGCCCACCGTGGCGGTTCCGAGCACGGTGCCGGCGGCGTTGCGTACCTGCACGGTAGCGCCCACTTCACCGCTGCCGGACAGCTGCCGGCCGTCCTGGCTCAACAGCGGGTTACTGATGGCCGTGGGTGGCGTGCGGTCTGGCGTGGCCAGGCTGGCCGGGCCGGACACGTTGCCCGCAGCATCGCTGAGGGTGACTTGCAGCGGGCTGCCGGTGACCTGCGCGCTGGGCAGGGTGACCTGGAACTGGCCGCTCTGGTTGACCGTGCCGGTGGCCAGGATCGCGCCACTGGCATCGCGTACGGTAACGCTGGCACCGGCTTCGCCCTGCCCGCTGAGCACGGTGGCCGCACTGTTGAGGCTCAGGTTGCTGGCTGCAAGCGGTGCCTGCAGGTCGGGTGCCTGCAGGGTGGCTGCAAGCGAAACGTTGCCGGCGGCGTCGGCCTGGGTGACGATCAGGTTCTGTCCATTGGCCACAGCTGGCGAGAAACTGATGCTGAACAGGCCGTTGCTGCCGACGGTGGTAGTCCCCAGCAAAGTGCCTTGCGCGTCTGTCACGCGCACGGTTGCGCCCACTTCGCCCTGACCGGTCAGCGTGCTGCCGGTGGCGTTGAGGTTTACCTGGGTCGGTGCGTTCGGTGCCGTGGTGTCATTGGCCACGATGATGGCTGGCACCGAAGGCAGGCCATCGACGGTAACCTTGGCACTGACTTGCAAGGTCTGGGCATTGAGCTGGGCATTCTGGAAGAACACTCGGAAGGTGCCGTCGCTGCCGACCGTGGCGGTGCCCAGGGTGACGCCCCCGGAGGTCACGGTTATCAGCGAGCCGACCGTGCCCTGGCCGGTCAGCAGGAAGCCGTCGGCGCTGATGGAGAGGGCCGACGGCGTGGCCGCTTCGGTACCGGCCGGGCCAGCCAGCGATACTTCGGGCGATTGGTTGCCGGTAGGGTCGATCACGACCACATCGACCGTTTCGCCTGTCGTCAGCGGTGGGTCGACCTCTACCACGAAGGTGCCGTCCGGCCCCACGGTTGCCGTACCGCGCACGGTGTCATCCGGGTTGCGGATTTCCACTGTGCTGCCAGGCTCGGCGGTGCCGCCGACCGTGCTGCCGTCCGGGCTCACGGTGAGGCCGGTCGCAGGTTCCGGGTTGGTTGTGTCAGGGGCGGTGACAGGGACCGGCGCCGAGCTGTTACCGGCTGCGTCGGTCACCACCACGGTCACGGTCTGGCCATTGTTTTGCGGGGTATTCAGCGGCACGCTGAAACTGCCGTCCGGGTTGACCGCGACGGTGACCACATTGCCGGCCCCATCGTTCACGGTCACCGAGGTGGCGCCAGGTGCGTTGCCAGTGACAGCCGTGCCATCGCCGCTGACGGCCACGTCGGTGGGCAGTGCCGGTGGCGTGATGTCCGGTGCATTGATCTGGCCGGGCTGCGATACATTGCCAGCCACATCGGTCAGGGTCACGTTGAGGGCCTGGCCGTCCAGCTGGGCGGGCGACAGTGGCACTGTGAAGCTTCCGCCTACGGGTACCACGATGGTGCCTACCAGCGTGCCATCGGTAAGCCGCACTTCAACCGTGGCGCCTGCTTCACCGGTACCCTGGATGGCACTGCCGCCTGGGGTGATGGTGAGCCCGGCCGGCGCGTTTGGCGCCGTGCTGTCGTCAGCGGTGAAACTGGCCGAGGGCGAGGCATTGCCGCCGCCATCGATCAGCACCACGGACAATACTTCGCCGTTGGTCTGGGCGGGACTAAGCGGCACTTCGAATGTGCCGCCTGCACCCACCTGGATGGTACCCAGCAAATCGCCTGCAGCGTTGCGTACCTCTACGGTGCTGCCAGCCTCGCCTTGGCCGCTGAGCTGCGTGCCGGTAGGGTCAAGGCCCAGGCCTTGCGCCGGCAGTGGCGCCTCGAGGTCAGGCGCGGTCACGGTGCCCGCGAGTGAGCCGTTGCCCGTATTGTCCGCTTGGGTGACAGACAGCGTCTGGCCGTTGAGCTGAGGCGGGTCGATTGTGACCTGGAAGGTGCCATCGGGCTGGACCGTTGCGGTGCCCAGTACTGCGCCGCCAGTGCCGGTTACGGTCACCTGCGCACCTGGCTCGCCGCTGCCGCTCAGGCTGCTGCCGTCGCTAGCCAGGATCAGGCCGGTAGGTATATCGGGTGCCTGGGTATCCGGTGCCGCCAAGTCGACTGCCGCCGAAAGGTTGCCAGCGGCGTCGCGTTGCTCCACGGTCAGTGCCTGGCCGTTGGTCTGCGGCGTGTCGAGGGTGATTTCGAACGCGCCGCCAGCGCCGACCAGCGTGCTGCCCAGTACGCTGCCATCTGGCCCGCGCACGGTAACGGTGGCGCCCGGTTCGCCGTTGCCGGTGACCGTGGTGCCGGTGCCGTCGATGGCAGGGCTGGTGACTACTTGCGGTGGGGTTGAGTCCGGTGCGGTGAAGTTCACCGGCCCGGCGCTATTGCCCTGGGTGTCGGTGGCTTCGACGGTCAGGCTTTCGCCATTGCGCTGTGCTGCATTGAGGGTGACGTCGAAGCGGCCGTCGCCGCCCACGGTGGCGGTGCCGAGCACGTTGCCGTTGGCGTCGCGCACGGTGACGATGGAACCGCTTTGACCTTGGCCGGTGAGGTGAAGGCCAGCGGTATCGATGGCCAGCCCCGAGGGTTGCAGCGGGCCATCGGTGTCGGGCGCGACGATGGTGGCGGTCGAGCTGTTGCCGGCAGCGTCGCGCAGTACCACGTCCAGCTCCTGGCCGTCGGTCTGCGGCGGGGTCAGGACCACGCTGATCACGCCATCGGCACCGACCTGGGCGTTGCCCAGCACGGTACCGTCGGCGCTGATGACCTGCACGGTGGTGCCCGGTTCGCCACGGCCGGTGAGCAGGCCGCCATCGGCGCTCAGTTGCAGTTCGCTGGCCTCATTGGGCGGGGTGATGTCGGGGGCGGTGATCGGGGTAGGCAGCGAGCTGTTGCCAGCGCCATCGACCGCCACGACAGCAAGAGCCTCGCCGTTGGCCTGGGCTGGGGTCAGGCCGATGGTGAAACTGCCATCCGGGCCGGCCTGGACGCTGCCCAGCACATTGCCCTGCGCGTCACGCACCTGCACCTGCGTACCTGCCGGTGCGGTACCGGAAACGCTGGAGCCATCAGCGGCCACCACCACGTCGCTCGGGCTTTCGGGCCGCGGTGTATCGGTAACGATCACACTGACACCCACCGAGATATTGCCGGCGGCATCGGTTTGCACCAGGACGATGGTTTGGCCTGCGGTCAGTGGTACATCCAGATCGACCACGAAGGTACCGTTTGGCCCGACAATCCCGCTACCAAGGGCGGCGCCCTGCGTATCCGTACCTCCACCGTGGCACCGGGTTCGCCACGGCCAGACACGGTTAGGCTGCCATCACCTGCCACCACCTCGGTGACGATCGTCGGTGCGGTAATGTCCGGGGCCACGTAGCTCAGCGGCACCGAGGTGTTGCCTGCTGCGTCGGTCACGGTGATGGACAGGGTTTCGCCATTGGCCTGTGGCGGGTCGAGGGTCAGGCTGAAACTGCCATCCGGTGCGACGATGACGCTGCCGATCAGGTTGCCCGAGGCATCTTTCACCTCCACCCTTGCGCCCCCTTCGGCAATGCCGGCGAGGCTGTCGCCATTGGTCAGCACCAGGCCGGTCGGTTGCAGTGGTGCCACCTGGTCTGGCGCTGTCAGCGGGCTGGGCGTGGAGACGTTGCCGGCGGCATCGGTCAGGGTCACCTGCAGGGCCGAGCCATCCACCACCGGGCTTGGCAGTTGCACGTTGAAGCTGCCATCGGGCTGAACGGTGCCGCTTGCCAGCACTTGGCCCTGATCGTTGCGCACTTCTACAGTGGCACCCACTTCGCCACGGCCGGAGACCGTGCGGCCATCGTTGCTGATGGCCAAGTCGGTGGCCGGCGCCGGTGGCGTGGTGTCGCCGCCATTGTCCACGATCGGTGCGGTGACTGTGCCGGCCGTGGAGGCATTGCCTGCGGTGTCGGTGGCGGTCACTTGCAATTGTTCGCCCGCCACTTGTGGCGGTGTGAGGCCGATGTTGAAGGCGCCACTGGCCCCCACCACGACGCTGCCCAGCACAGTAGTGCCATCGGCGGCCAACACACGCACGGTGCTGCCGGCTTCTGCGCGGCCGCTGACGACGGTACCGTCGCCATTGATTGCCAGGTCGCTCGGCGCTACAGGTGGCGTGATGTCGGGTGCGGTGACCTGCACCGGCAGCGACGAGGTGCCGTTGTTGTCGATGGCCACGACGTCCAGCAACTCGCCATTGGCCTGGGCCGGCGTGAGCACCACGGTGAAGGTGCCCTCGGCACCGACCACGATGCTGCCAACCAGCGTGCCGTTGGCGTCGTGCACTTCCACGCGGCTGCCAGCCGGGGCAGCGCCGCTGATGCTGCCGCCGTCAGCGGCCACCACCAGTTCACTTGGGCTGGTCGGCGTGACCACCAGTGGCACGTCGTAGGTCAGGGCCTGGGAAGCGTTGCCGCTCGGGTCGGTCTGCACCAGGCTCAGGCGTTCACCCGGCAGCGCTGCCGGGTCGAGGCCAATCAGGAAGGTGCCGTTCGCAGTCACGGTGCCGCTACCGATCAGCGTGCCATTGGCATCGCGTATCTCCACGCTGGCACCGGCTTCGCCGCGACCACTCAGGGTCAGGCCGTCGGCACCGACCACGATGTTGCTGACCACGGCGGGCGCGGTGATGTCCGGGGCGTCGAACTGCAGTGGGGAAGAAACGTTGCCAGCGGCATCGACCAGGCGGACGTCGAGCACTTCGCCATTGGCTTGGGCCGGCGACAGGGTGACGCTGAAGCTGCCATTCTCGTTGACCAGGCCGGTACCGAGCAGGTTGCCCGAGGCATCGCGTACCTGCACGGTCGCGCCTGGCTCGCCGCTGCCGCTCAGGGTCACACCGTCGGCCAAGGCCAGGCCGGTCGGCTGGGCCGGGGCCTGCAGGTCTGGGGTAACCACCGTAGCCGGTGTGGAGGCATTGCCAGCGGCGTCGGTCAGCACCACTTGCAGGGTGCTGCCATCCTTCACCGGTGGGTTGAGGGTGATCTGGAAGGTGCCGTCGGGGTTAACCGTGCCGCTGGCCAGTACAGTGCCCTGGGCATCGCGCACTTGCACGCTGGCACCGGCCTCGCCACGGCCATTGAGCTGGGCGCCGGCCAGCCCGACTACCAGGTTGGTGGCGGCATCTGGTGGCGTGGTATCGCCACCGTCGATGTCCGGCGCGGTGATGTTGCCGGCGGTGGAGGCATTGCCGGCTGCGTCGGTGGCGGTGACTTGCAGCTCTTCACCATTCACCTGTGGTGGGTCGAGGGTGATACTGAAACTGCCGGTGACGCCCACCACCACGCTACCCAGCACAGTGGTGCCATCGGCGGCCAGCACGCGCACGGTGCTGCCCACTTCGGCGCGGCCGGTGACCATGCTGCCGTTGGCACTGATCACCAGTTCGCTCGGGGTAACCGGTGGGGTGATGTCTGGCGCGGTGACTTGCACAGGCAGCGACGAAGCGCCGCTGCCGTCGATGGCCACCACATCCAGCAGCTCGCCGTTGGCCTGTGCCGGGTTGAGGATGACGGTGAAGGTGCCACCAGCACCCACCACCACACTGCCGACCAGCGTGCCGTTGGCATCGTGTACTTCCACCCGGCTGCCCACCGGCGCTGTACCGGTGATGCTGCTGCCGTTCGCAGCCACAACCAGGTCGCCTGGGCTGGCTGGCGCGGTGGTTACCGGCACTTCATATTGCAGGGCCACGGAGGCGTTGCCGCTGGCATCGGTCTGCACCAGGCTCAATTGAGCGCCCGGCTGCGCGGCGGGGTCGAGGTCGATCAGGAAGGTGCCGTTGGCACCAACGGTGGCGGTACCGATGACAGTGCCGTTGGCGTCACGTACTTGTACGGTGGCACCGGCCTCGCCACGGCCACTGAGCACCAGGCCATCGGCGCCGACCACGATATTGCTGACGGCGGCTGGCGGGGTAATGTCCGGTGCGGTGAACGCCAGCGGCGTCGAGCTGTTGCCAGCGGCGTCCACCACGCGAATGTCCAGTGCTTCACCATTGGCCTGGGCCGGGAACAAGGTGACGGTGAAAGTGCCGTCCTCGTTGACCAGGCCAGTGCCGATCAGGCTGCCGGCGGCATTGCGCACCTGCACGGTGGCGCCGGGCTCGCCACGGCCGGTGAAGGTGACACCATCGGCCAGGGCCAACTCGGTTGGCTGCGCCGGGGCCTGCAGGTCTGGCGCGGCGACAGCGCCGGGTTGCGAGACGTTACCGGCAGCGTCGGTCAGGGTGACTTGCAGGGTACTGCCGTCGGTGATGGCTGGGCTCAACGTGATGGCGAAAGTGCCATCCGGGTTGACCGTGCCCGTGGCCACTACGGTGCCAGCGCCATCGCGCACCTGAACGCTGGCACCGGCTTCGCCACGACCGCTCAGCTGGTTGCCGGCAGCGTTGATCACCAGGTTGGTCGGGGCATCCGGTGGGGTGGTGTCGCCGCCGTCGATATCTGGCGCGGTAAGGCTGCCAGCGGTGGAAGCATTGCCCGCCGCATCGGTAGCAGTGACTTGCAGCACCTCGCCGTTTACCTGTGGCGGGTCGAGGGTGATGCTGAAGCTGCCGGTAGCGCCAACGACCACGCTACCCAGCACGGTGGTGCCGTCGGCGGCCAGCACGCGTACGGTGCTGCCCGGCTCGGCGCGGCCAGTGACCACGCTGCCGTCGGCATTGATCACCAGTTCGCTCGGGGTAACCGGTGGGGTGATGTCTGGCGCGGTGACTTGCACCGGCAGCGACGCAGCGCCGTTGCCATCGATGGCCAGCACATCCAGCAGTTCGCCATTGGCCTGGGCTGGGGCGAGGGTGACGGTGAAGCTGCCATCGGGGCCCGCTATCACACTGCCAATCAGCGTGCCGTTGGCATCATGCACTTCCACACGGCTGCCGGCAGGTGCCGTACCGCTGATACTGCTGCCGTCCTCGGCGAACACCAGGTCGGTGGGGCTGGCAGGTGCAGTGGTGACCGGCACTTCGAACTGCAGTGGCGCAGAGGCATTGCCGCTTGGGTCGGTCTGTACCAGGCTCAGTTGCTCGCCTGGCTGCACGGCGGGTGAAAGGTCGACGAGGAAGGTGCCATTGGCCGTGACCACGCCGCTGCCGAGCAAGGTGCCATTGGCATCGCGCACCTCCACGGTGGCGCCGGCTTCGCCGCGACCACTCAGGGCCAGGCCGTCACCGCCGACCACGATATTGCTGACGATCGCTGGCGGGGTGATGTCCGGCGCATCGAATTGCAGCGGGGCCGAGGTGTTGCCGGCGGCATCCACCAGGCGTACGTCGAGCGCTTCGCCGTTGGCTTGAGCAGGCGACAGGGTGAGGCTGAACAGGCCGTCAGCACCGACGATACCCGTGCCGATGACCGTACCTGCAGCATCGCGCACTTGCACAGTGGCGCCGGGCTCACCGCGACCGGTGAAGGTCACGCCGTCGGCCAGGGCCAGGTCTGTCGGTTGTGCGGGCGGCAGCAGGTCGGCCGAGGTGACCGAGCCCGGTTGCGAAACATTCCCGGCGGCATCGGTCAGGGTCACTTGCAGGGTGCTGCCGTCATTTACGGCAGGGGCCAGGGTAATTACGAAGCTGCCATCGGCGCCGACGGTGCCAGTGGCCAGCACAGTACCTGCGGCATCGCGGACCTGCACGGTGGTGCCGGCTTCGCCGCGACCACTGAGTTGGCTGCCGGCCAGGCCGATGACCAGGTTGGTTGGGGCATCTGGTGGCGTGGTATCGACCCCATCGATGTCCGGCGCGGTGACCGAACTGGCCACAGAGGTGTTACCAGCGGCATCGGTGGCGGTCGCTTGCAGCACTTCGCCGTCTACTTGTGGCGGGGTCAGGTTGATGCTGAACACGCCAGTCGGGCCGACCACGGCGCTGCCCAGCTCGCTTCCGTCTGGTGCGAGGATGCGCACGGTGCTGCCCGGTTCGGCGCGGCCGGTAACCACAGTACCGTTGGCATTGACTGTCAGTTCGGTTGGTGCAGCTGGCGCAGTGATGTCCGGTGCGGTGACCTGCGCTGGCAGCGACGAAAGGCCGCTGCCATCGATGGCGACCACGTCCAGCAGTTCGCCATTGGCTTGGGCCGGATTCAGTTCGATGCTGAAACTGCCATCGGCATTGGCGATGGCGCTGCCGATCAGGGTGCCGTTGGCATCATGCACTTCCACGCGGCTGCCAGCCGGCGCAGTACCGGTGAGCGTTGTGCCGTCGGCATCGATGACCAGGTTGCTCGGGCTATCAGGGGCTGTGGTCAGCGGTACGTCGTACTCCAACGCCACGGAGGCGTTGCCGCTCGGGTCGGTCTGCACCAGGCTCAGGTGTTCACCCGGCTGCGCGGCAGGATTCAGGTCGATCAGGAAAGTGCCGTTGGCACCGACCACGCCCGTGCCGATCACGGTGCCGTTGGCATCGCGTACTTCGACGGTGGCACCCGGTTCGCCACGCCCACTGAGCGCCGCGCCACCCGGGCCAACCAGAATATTGCTGACAGCATCGGGCGGGGTGATGTCCGGCGCATCGAACTGCAGCGGGGCCGAGGTGTTGCCGGCGGCATCCACCAGGCGTACGTCGAGCGCTTCGCCGTTGGCTTGAGCAGGCGACAGGGTGAGGCTGAACAGGCCGTCAGCACCGACGATACCCGTACCGATGACCGTACCTGCAGCGTCGCGCACTTGCACAGTGGCGCCCGGCTCACCGCGACCGGTGAAGGTCACGCCGTCGGCCAGGGCCAGGTCTGTCGGTTGTGCGGGCGGCAGCAGGTCGGCCGAGGTGACCGAGCCCGGTTGCGAAACATTCCCGGCGGCATCGGTCAGGGTCACTTGCAGGGTGCTGCCGTCATTTACGGCAGGGGCCAGGGTAATTACGAAGCTGCCATCGGCGCCGACGGTGCCAGTGGCCAGCACAGTACCTGCGGCATCGCGTACCTCGACGGTGGTGCCTGGCTCGCCGCGCCCGTTCAGCCGGCTACCGGCCAGGCCGATGACCAGGTCGGTCGGGGCTGCTGGTGGCGTGGTATCGACCCCATCGATGTCCGGTGCTGTGACTACGCTGGTTGGCGATGTATTGCCGGCCGCGTCGGTCGCCGTGGCTTGCAGCACTTCGCCGTCTACTTGTGGCGGGGTCAGGTTGATGCTGAACGCGCCGGTCGGGCCGACCACGGCGGTGCCCAGTTCAGTGCCATCGGCTGCCAAGATACGTACGGTGCTACCGGGTTCGGCACGGCCGGTGAGCACCGTACCGTCAGCGCTGACGGCCAGTTCGGTCGGGGCCGCAGGTGCAGTGATATCGGGTGCAGTGACTTGTGCTGGCAGCGAGGACACCCCGCTGTCATCGATAGCGACCACGTCCAGCAGTTCGCCATTGGCTTGGGCCGGATTCAGTTCGATGCTGAAACTGCCATCGGCATTGGCGATGGCGCTGCCGATCAGCGTGCCGTTGGCATCGTGCACTTCGACACGGCTGCCAGCCGGCGCGGTACCGGTGAGCGTTGTGCCGTCGGCATCGATGGCCAGATTGCTCGGGCTATCAGGGGCGGTGGTCAGCGGAACGTCGTACTCCAGGGCCACGGATTCGTTGCCGCTCGGGTCGGTCTGCACCAGGCTCAGGTGTTCACCCGGCTGCGCGGCGGGATTCAGGTCGATCAGGAAGGTGCCGTTGGCACCGACCACACCCGTGCCGATCACGGTGCCGTTGGCATCGCGCACTTCGACGGTGGCACCCGGTTCGCCACGCCCACTGAGCGCCGCGCCACCCGGGCCAACCAGAATATTGCTGACAGCATCGGGCGGGGTGATGTCGGGGGCATCGAACTGCAGCGGGGCCGAGGTGTTGCCGGCAGCATCCACCAGGCGCACGTCGAGCGCTTCGCCGTTGGCTTGGGCAGGCGACAGGGAAATGCTGAACAGACCGTCGGCACCGACGATACCTGTGCCGATGACCGTACCTGCAGCGTCGCGCACTTGCACAGTGGCGCCGGGCTCACCGCGCCCGGTGAAGGTCACGCCGTCGGCCAGGGCCAAGTCTGTCGGTTGTGCGGGCGGCAGCAGGTCGGCTGAGGTGACCGAGCCCGGTTGGGAAACGTTACCAGCAGCATCGGTCAAGGTGACTTGCAGGGTACTGCCGTCGTTCACCACGGGGCTCAGGGCTACCACGAACGTGCCATCCGGGCCGACAGTGCCGGTGGCCAGTAGATTACCTGCCGCATCGCGGACCTGCACGGTGGTCCCGGCTTCGCCGCGACCACTGAGTTGACTGCCGGCCAGGCCGATGACCAGGTTGGTTGGGGCATCTGGTGGCGTGGTATCGACCCCATCGATGTCCGGCGCGGTGACCGAACTGGCCACAGAGGTGTTACCAGCGGCATCGGTGGCGGTCGCTTGCAGCACTTCGCCGTCTACTTGTGGCGGGGTCAGGTTGATGCTGAACGCGCCGGTCGGGCCGACCACGGCGGTGCCCAGTTCAGTGCCATCGGCTGCCAAGATACGTACGGTGCTACCGGGTTCGGCACGGCCGGTGAGCACCGTACCGTCAGCGCTGACGGCCAGTTCGGTCGGGGCCGCAGGTGCAGTGATATCGGGTGCAGTGACTTGTGCTGGCAGCGAGGACACCCCGCTGTCATCGATAGCGACTACGTCCAGCAGTTCGCCATTAGCTTGAGCCGGGTTCAGTTCGATGCTGAAACTGCCATCGGCATTGGCGATGGCGCTGCCGATCAGCGTGCCGTTGGCATCGTGCACTTCGACGCGGCTGCCAGCCGGCGCGGTACCGGTGAGCGTTGTGCCGTCGGCATCGATGGCCAGGTTGCTCGGGCTATCGGGGGCGGTGGTCAGCGGTACGTCGTACTCCAACGCCACGGAGGCGTTGCCGCTCGGGTCGGTCTGCACCAGGCTCAGGTGTTCACCCGGCTGCGCGGCTGGGTTGAGGTCGATCAGGAAGGTGCCGTTGGCACCGACCACACCCGTGCCGATCAGAGTGCCGTTGGCATCGCGTACTTCGACAGTGGCACCTGGCTCGCCACGGCCGCTCAGTGCCAGGCCATCTGCACCGACGGTAATGTTGCTCACCGCAGCAGGCGGGGTGATGTCCGGCGCATCGAACTGCAGCGGGGCCGAGGTGTTGCCGGCAGCATCCACCAGGCGCACGTCAAGCGCTTCGCCGTTGGCTTGGGCAGGCGACAGGGAAATGCTGAACAGACCGTCGGCACCGACGATACCTGTGCCGATGACCGTACCTGCAGCGTCGCGCACTTGCACAGTGGCGCCGGGCTCACCGCGCCCGGTGAAGGTCACGCCGTCGGCCAGGGCCAAGTCTGTCGGTTGTGCGGGCGGCAGCAGGTCGGCTGAGGTGACCGAGCCCGGTTGGGAAACGTTACCAGCAGCATCGGTCAAGGTGACTTGCAGGGTACTGCCGTCGTTCACCACGGGGCTCAGGGCTACCACGAACGTGCCATCCGGGCCGACAGTGCCGGTGGCCAGTAGATTACCTGCCGCATCGCGGACCTGCACGGTGGTCCCGGCTTCGCCGCGACCACTGAGTTGACTGCCGGCCAGGCCGATCACCAGGTTGGTTGGGGCATCTGGTGGCGTGGTATCACCGCCGTCGATGTCCGGCGCGGTGACCGAACTGGCCACAGAGGTGTTACCAGCGGCATCGGTGGCGGTCGCTTGCAGCACTTCGCCGTCTACTTGTGGCGGAGTCAGGTTGATGCTGAACACGCCGGTCGGGCCGACCACGGCAGTGCCTAGTTCAGTGCCATCGGCTGCCAAGATACGTACCGTGCTACCGGGTTCGGCACGGCCGGTGAGCACCGTACCGTCAGCACTGACGGCCAGTTCGGTCGGGGCCGCAGGCGCAGTGATATCGGGTGCAGTGACTTGTGTTGGCAGCGAGGACACCCCGCTGTCATCGATAGCGACCACGTCCAGCAGTTCGCCATTAGCTTGGGCCGGATTCAGTTCGATGCTGAAACTGCCATCGGCATTGGCGATGGCGCTGCCGATCAGCGTGCCGTTGGCATCATGCACTTCCACGCGGCTGCCAGCCGGCGCGGTACCGGTGAGCGTTGTGCCGTCGGCATCGATGGCCAGGTTGCTCGGGCTATCAGGGGCGGTGGTCAGCGGAACGTCGTACTCCAGGGCCACGGATTCGTTGCCGCTTGGGTCGGTCTGCACCAGGCTCAGGTGTTCACCCGGCTGCGCGGCGGGATTCAGGTCGATCAGGAAGGTGCCGTTGGCACCGACCACACCCGTGCCGATCACGTTGCCGTTGGCATCGCGCACTTCGACGGTGGCACCCGGCTCGCCACGGCCGCTCAGGGCCAGGCCGCTGGCACCGACAGTAATGTTGCTGACGGCCTCGGGCGGGGTGATGTCCGGCGCATCGAACTGCAGCGGGGCCGAGGTGTTGCCGGCAGCATCCACCAGGCGCACGTCGAGCGCTTCGCCGTTGGCTTGGGCAGGCGACAGGGTGAGGCTGAACAGGCCGTCGGCACCGACGATACCTGTGCCGATGACCGTACCTGCAGCGTCGCGCACTTGCACAGTGGCGCCGGGCTCACCGCGCCCGGTGAAGGTCACGCCGTCGGCCAGGGCCAGGTCTGTCGGTTGTGCGGGCGGCAGCAGGTCGGCCGAGGTGACCGAGCCTGGCTGCGACACGTTGCCAGCAGCATCGGTGAGGGTCACCTGCAAGCTACTGCCGTCAATGACGGCAGGGTCCAGGGTGACGGTAAAGGTGCCATCCGGGCCGACGGTGCCGTTCGCGATGATGTTGCCTGCGGCGTCTCGCACCTGGACGGTGGTCCCGGCTTCGCCGCGACCACTGAGTTGGCTGCCGGCCAGGCCGATGACCAGGTTGGTTGGGGCATCTGGTGGCGTGGTATCGACCCCATCGATGTCCGGCGCGGTGACCGAACTGGCCACAGAGGTGTTACCAGCGGCATCGGTGGCGGTCGCTTGCAGCACTTCGCCGTCTACTTGTGGCGGAGTCAGGTTGATGCTGAACACGCCAGTCGGGCCGACCACGGCGCTGCCCAGCTCGCTTCCGTCTGGTGCGAGGATGCGCACGGTGCTGCCCGGTTCGGCGCGGCCGGTAACCACAGTACCGTTGGCATTGACTGTCAGTTCGGTTGGTGCAGCTGGCGCAGTGATGTCCGGTGCGGTGACCTGCGCTGGCAGCGACGAAAGGCCGCTGCCATCGATGGCGACCACGTCCAGCAGTTCGCCATTGGCTTGGGCCGGATTCAGTTCGATGCTGAAACTGCCATCGGCATTGGCGATGGCGCTGCCGATCAGGGTGCCGTTGGCATCATGCACTTCCACGCGGCTGCCAGCCGGCGCAGTACCGGTGAGCGTTGTGCCGTCGGCATCGATGGCCAGATTGCTCGGGCTATCAGGGGCGGTGGTCAGCGGAACGTCGTACTCCAGGGCCACGGATTCGTTGCCGCTTGGGTCGGTCTGCACCAGGCTCAGGTGTTCACCCGGCTGCGCGGCGGGATTCAGGTCGATCAGGAAAGTGCCGTTGGCACCGACCACGCCCGTGCCGATCACGGTGCCGTTGGCATCGCGCACTTCGACGGTGGCACCCGGTTCGCCACGCCCACTGAGCGCCGCGCCACCCGGGCCAACCAAAATATTGCTGACAGCATCGGGCGGGGTGATGTCGGGGGCGGTGAATTCCAGCGGTATCGAGCTGTTGCCGACGGCGTCGACCTGGCGGATATCCAAGGCTTCACCGTTGGCCTGGGCAGGCGAAAGCGTAAGGCTGAAGCTACCGTCGGCATTCACCAGGCCGCTGCCGATGAGGTTGCCGGCCGCATCACGCACCTGCACGGTGGCGCCGGGCTCGCCACGTCCAGTGAGGGTTACACCATTGGCCAAGGCCAGATCGGTCGGCTGGTCGGGGGCGGTGGTGTCAGGGTTGTCGACGTCGGGTGCGGTGACGCTGGCCACAGGCGACGTATTGCCGGCCGCGTCTGCCGCGCTGACTTCAAGGGCCTGGCCGTCGGTTTGTGGCGGTTGCAGGGTTATGCTGAACTGGCCGTCCGCACCGGCCACCCCAGTGCCCAGCAGCACGCCGCCAGTGCCCCGTACCGAAACCGTCGAGCTCGGTTCGGCACGCCCGGTAAGGGTGGTGCCCTGTGCGTCGATGACCAGGTCGGTCGGTGCCAGCGGCGCCGTCACATCCGGGGCGGTGACAGTGCCGGGCGCCGAGACATTGCCCGCGCCATCGGTCAGGGTGACTTCAAGGTTTTCGTTGTTGATCTGTGGCGGGTTCAACGCCACATTGAAACTGCCGTCGGCTGCCACGGTGCCGCTGCCAATCAGGTTGCCGGCGGCGTCACGGATGTTCACCGTGGTGCCCGCTTCGCCGCGGCCGGTCAGGCGCAGGCCATCCGGCGAAACCAGCAGGTCGATGGGCGTGGCCGGTGCTGTGGTGTCAGGGTCCGAGCCACCGCTGCTGCCGCCACCGCTGTGATTGGCCGCAGCCGCCACACCCCCGACACCGAGCAGGCTGAGCCCGGCAATCGCGAAGGTCGACATGGCGCTACCGGCGGTGCCGATCCCTGCAACCAGTTCGTCCAGCGAAGCCACGTCCTCGAAGGTGAAACCGGTGAACGCTGCCGCGTCATACTGGGCGTGCCACAGGGTGCCGTCTTCGCCGACGAAGACGATGTCGCTGCCAACCCCGGCCTGGTCCACGGCGAAGAAGTTGCCGATGGTGACCTTTTCACCGGATTTCAGGGTCACGATCAAGTCTTGCCCGCGCTGGGTAACGGTGGCCACCTTGTCGGGCGATACCGGCATCTGCACGACGCCTGGCCCTTTGAGATTGATGTTGCCCCAGGCGCTCTGAGTGGCGACTTCGGATTGCTTATCGGCGACGACGATGTTGTCCATGGATGCTCCCTGCTGGTATCCGGATCCCCCGGCCCGACTGTTCGGGCCACAACCTGCGTAGCAGAGCCATTTCCGGGCTTTTTACGCACAGCCTCGACCAGGCAGTCGAGAATGGGGTGGTTAGGGAGATATAGCAGCCAGGGTGGAAGCAACCAGATGGCTTTCTGGGTTAATCCTTTTGTGAGTAGGTCTCAGCGAAGCCCCAACCGGCGGGCCAATCGGCTTAAATTGGCGCGGTCCAGGCCAAGCTCACGCGCCGCTGCTGCCCAGTTGTCCTGATGCTTTTGCAAGCAGGCCTCGATCACTTGGCGCTGGTAGATATCGACCGCTTCGCGCAGGCCGCCTTCAGGCAGGGTGGCCGCTGGCGACGGGGCCGCGGGGGAGGGCGGCGAACCTGGCATTGCCGGCGATACGCGCAGGTCCAGATCGATGGCTTCGAGGGTGAGGATGCGTGGCCGGTCGGGGTGCTGGCCCAGCGCCTTGAGTGCCGAGCGGCCGATCAGGTGCTCCAGCTCGCGCACATTGCCCGGCCAGTCGTAGGCGATGAGTGCGGCCTGGGCCTCATTGCTCAGGCGCAGGCTGTTCAGACCCAACCGTGAACGGTTCTGTTCGAGGAAATAGCCAGCCAATAGCAGCACGTCCCGTCCACGTTCGCGCAACGGCGGCACGTGCAACGGGTACACGCTGAGGCGGTGATAGAAGTCGGCGCGGAAGTTGCCGTTACGCACTTCGGCAGCCAGGTCGCGGTTGGTAGCGGCGATCAGGCGCACGTCCACCCGGTGCTCGCGATCCGAGCCCAGGCGCTGCAACTGGCCACTTTGCAGCACGCGCAACAGCTTGGCCTGCACCGTCAGGGGCAGTTCGCCCACTTCATCGAGGAACAGCGTGCCGCCGTTGGCCAGTTCGAACTTGCCACGGCGCTCGCCATGCGCGCCGGTGAAGGCACCGCGCACATGGCCGAACAGTTCGCTTTCCACCAGGGTGTCGGGCAGGGCAGCGCAGTTGAGGCTGATCAACGGCTTGTCGGCGCGGCTGCTGGCCTGGTGCAGGGCCTGGGCCACCAGCTCCTTGCCGACGCCGGTTTCGCCGGTAATCAGCACGGTCAGGTCACTGCCACCGACCAGGCGAATTTCCTCTACCAGGCGTTTGTGCGCGGGGCTTTGGCCAATCAGCTCTTTATCCTGGCCGCTGGCCTGGCGGTAGATCTCGGCGCGGTGGTGTTCGTCTTCGGCGCGCAGGGCCAGGTGCTCGATGCGCTCGGCCACGGTAACGGTGGCGGCAGCCAGGCTGGCGAAGGCCTGCAGGGCGTCCAGCTCCAGGCTCTGGAACTGCCCGGGGGTGAGGGCGTCAAGGGTGACCAGGCCCCAGGGGCGCTCATCGACCATCAACGGGCAGCCCATGCAGTCGTGCACTTCAAGGTCGGCATCGGTGGCGTTGACCAGGCCGTCGTAAGGGTCGGGCAGTTCGGAGTCGCTGGCAAAGCGGGTGGGTTCCGGGCGGCTGAGCAGTATCTGGAACCGTGGGTGCTCGCTGACCCGGAAGCGCCGGCCCAAGGTGTCCGGGCTCAGCCCATCCACTGCCAGCGGCACCAGCCATTCACCATCCAGGCGCAGCAGTGCGGCAGCATCGCACGGTAGCAGGCTGCGCATGGCCTGCAGCAGGCGGCGGTAGCGTTCCTGGTCGGGCAAATCACGGGACAGGTCGCTTACCAGAGGCAGCAGGGCGGTCAGCAGCGGCTTTGTGGTCATATGGACTCCTGTAGGTCGATATGACTATACGCTGGGGTGGGTCGTTTTGACATGACCTGCGTCAAACCCCTGATTTTGCGGGCGATAAAAGTTGGCACGATTGCTGTAGTAGCAGGAACAGTCATTTGAAGCCACAGGCTCAGGAGTTGTTGCAATGCTCAATGCCGAACAACGTGCAATCATCAAAGCCACTGTACCCCTGCTGGAAAGCGGCGGCGAAGCACTGACCACTCACTTTTACAAGATGATGCTTAGTGAGTACCCGGAGGTACGGCCGCTGTTCAACCAGGCCCACCAGGCCAGCGGTGACCAGCCGCGTGCGCTGGCCAACGGCGTGCTGATGTATGCCCGCCATATCGACCAGTTGGAACAACTGGGTGGCCTGGTCGGGCAGATCATCAACAAGCATGTTGCCCTGCAGATTCTGCCGGAGCACTACCCGATCGTCGGCAGCTGCCTGCTGCGCGCCATCGAGGAGGTGCTTGGCAAGGACATCGCCACCCCTGCCGTGATCGATGCCTGGGGTGCGGCCTATGGCCAGTTGGCCGACATCCTGATTGGTGCTGAAGAGAACCTCTATAAAGAGAAGGAAGAGGCCGAAGGCGGCTGGCGCGGTACTCGCGAATTCCGCCTGGTGCGCCGCGAGCAGGAAAGCAGCGAGATCGTCTCGTTCTACTTTGCCCCGGTGGACGGCAAACCGGTACTCAAGGCCGAGCCTGGCCAGTACATCGGCGTGAAGCTGGACATCGACGGCGCCGAGCAGCGCCGTAACTACTCCCTGTCGGCGCTGTGCGATGGCAAGGAGTACCGGATCAGCGTCAAGCGCGAGGCGGGTGGCAAGGTCTCCAATTACCTGCACGATGAGCTGGTGGTGGGCGATACCCTGCAGCTGTTCCCGCCGGCGGGTGACTTTACCCTGGCCGCCAGCGACAAGCCGCTGGTGCTGATCAGCGGTGGCGTAGGCATTACTCCGACCTTGGCGATGCTGCAGGCAGCGTTGCAAACCCGCCGTGAGGTGCATTTCATTCACTGTGCGCGTAACGGCGCGGTGCATGCCTTCCGTGACTGGATCGATGGGCTGGCAGCGCGTCATCCGCAACTCAAGCGCTTCTACTGCTATGCCGAGCCAGAAGGTGGCGCTGCAGCCGATGCCGTGGGCTTGCTGAGCGAAGACCTGCTGGCCGAATGGCTGCCGCAGGAGCGTGATGTGGATGCCTACTTCCTGGGGCCCAAGGCTTTCATGGCCGCGGTCAAGCGCCAGCTGAAGGGCCTGGGTGTGCCGGAGCAGCAGAGCCGTTATGAGTTCTTCGGGCCGGCGGCTGCCTTGGAGTGATGTGAAACCTGTACCGGCCCTTTCGCGGGCAAGCCCGTGAAAAGGCCGGTACAGGCAAATATCGTTATCCCTGCGGCACTACACCTTCCTGCCTATATATAAGGAAAGATGAAACCGGGCACAGCGCTTTCATCTTTAATCCTCCTTTAATCACGGTATCCTTCACTCCCGGGTGTCGAGGGGCTTGCCCCTGCGCGGCACTCGGGCAGCCGTTTTTTTGCCGCTCGGCGTTGAACCGACGTCGTTGCGGCCGGTCTCAGCCACACCGGATAGCCCTGCGCAGCGCTATCACGCCGCTTCCTCGGCACGCTCACAGGCCTTGCCCAGCGTGTAGACTTGCGCTCAGGCAGGCGGACCACGCTGCCACTATCCATCGAAGGAACCGGTAATGAACGAACAAACATCGCGCCTGAATCGGGAACGGCGCTTTCTGGTGCTGCTGGGCCTGATCTGCCTCTCGCTGATCGGCGGCGCTCTCTATATGCAAGTGGTGCTGGGCGAGGCACCTTGCCCATTGTGCATCCTGCAGCGTTATGCGCTGCTGTTCATTGCCGTGTTTGCCTTCATCGCCGCAGCGATGCCTGGGCGCCGCAGCTTGAGCTTCTTCGAAGCGCTGGTGGTGCTCAGTGCCATTGGCGGAGTCGTTGCGGCCGGCAACCATGTGTATATACTCGCCAACCCCATGGTCAGTTGCGGCATCGATACCCTGCAGCCGATCGTGGATGACCTGCCACTGGCCAAGCTGTGGCCGCTGGCGTTCCAGGTCGATGGCTTCTGCAGCACGCCGTACCCGCCGATCCTCGGCCTGTCGCTGGCGCAATGGGCACTTGTGGCGTTCGTGCTGACTGCTGTGCTGGTTCCGCTCGGGATCTACCGCAACCGACGCCAGGCTTAGACAAAAGTCCCGAATTGCATGGGGTCTTTTACACCGCATGAGAAGAGCGAAAAGTTGCGCACCGCTTGATCCAGATCAACCTCTAGGCCTTGCAGAATGCGGCTTTGAGGCCTAGCAAGCGGGGTGCGACAAACTGTCGCGAAGTTGAATTATTGAGCAGCATTGTTACGTATTCTGTAAAAGACTGTTGCTCAATAAGTCATAGTCAAGGGTTGGCGACCTATCTACAATCGCCCCCAATTTCCGTTCGGCACTGCTTGCGAGTCGCAGGATTGAAGGAAGCCCCAGCGCTCCTTTTTGCTGACTTCGTCAAGTTTCGCCCAACGGCGATACCGGGCGGACACCCCTCCGCGTTTTCCCGCACCAAATGGACTTGGTCTGAAGTACAGGCCTGTTGCCTACGAAACCATAAGCACCGCTAACCCGCTTGAAGCCAAGGTCCTGCAGTCGGACCCCAGGCAGGAGCGAGTACGGGCGCGAAATGCCTCACTTGGCAGGACGAAGTGTTGGCTACCAAAACACAAATTGCATTGAAGCAAGCTGATCTAGAGGTCGTGAGATGAGTAAAAAGCGTTACCCCAGACTGTTTGGCATATTGCCCTTTTTAGGCATGCTTTTACTCAGTGGGTGCAACTGGACCCTGCTCGACCCGAAGGGCCAGGTCGGCATTGAGCAAAAGAACCTGATCCTGATCGCTACCGGCCTGATGCTGCTGGTGGTAATCCCTGTCATCATCATGACCTTGGCGTTCGCCTGGAAGTACCGTGCTTCCAACAAGGCAGCCACCTACACCCCTGACTGGTCGCACTCGACCAAGATCGAGGCTGCGGTGTGGATCATCCCGATCCTGATCATCATCGCCCTGGGTTACGTCACCTACCACTCCACCCACAAGCTGGACCCATACCGTCCACTGGATTCCGATGTGAAGCCGGTGCAGATCGACGTGGTCGCGCTGGACTGGAAGTGGCTGTTCATCTACCCGGAGCAGGGCATTGCCACGGTCAACAAGATCGTCTTCCCAGCTAACACCCCGGTCAACTTCCGCGTCACTTCCGACGCCGTGATGAACTCGTTCTTCATCCCGGGCCTGGGTGGCCAGATCTACGCCATGGCCGGCATGACCACCAAGCTGCACCTGATCGCCAACGAAAACGGCGAGTTCGACGGTATCAGCGCCAACTACAGCGGTGCTGGCTTCACCGGCATGAAATTCAAGGCTACTGCCACCTCTCAGGAAGACTTCGACAAGTGGGTCGCCGAGGTCAAGCAGTCGCCGAAGAAGCTGGACAAGGCCGAATACGACGCCTTGGCCAAACCAAGCGAAAACAACCCAGTCGCGCTGTATAGCGAGGCTTCGCCTGAGCAGTTCCAGCTGATCGTCGACAAGTACGAAGGCATGAACCGCGGCCGTAGCCACGAAGAAGCAGGCAGCAAAGATCTGGCCACAACCAAGGGTGTGGAATCGAGTATGCAACCAGCTGCCGGTGCAGAGGAGTAAGAGATGTTCGGTAAACTAAGCCTGGAGGCGATACCCTATCACGAGCCGATAGTCATGGTGACGCTTGCCATGATCGCGCTCGGCGGTATCGCTGTCGTCGGTCTTATCACCTATTTCCGCAAGTGGACCTACTTGTGGAGCGAGTGGCTGACTACTGTCGACCACAAAAAGATCGGCGTGATGTACATCATCGTCGCGATGATCATGCTGCTGCGCGGCTTTGCCGACGCCATCATGATGCGTACCCAGCTGGCTGCCGCAACCGGTGGCTCCGAAGGCTACCTGCCGCCTGAACACTATGACCAGATCTTCACCGCTCACGGTGTGATCATGATCATCTTCATGGCGATGCCGTTCTTCACCGGCCTGATGAACCTGGCGGTTCCTCTGCAGATCGGTGCACGTGACGTTGCCTTCCCGTTCCTGAACTCCCTGAGCTTCTACCTGCTGCTGGCAGGCGTGCTGCTGGTCAACATCTCGCTGGGCGTTGGTGAATTCGCTAAGACCGGCTGGGTTGCCTATCCGCCGCTCGCGGGCATTCAGTACAGCCCTGGGGTGGGTGTCGACTACTACATCTGGGCGCTACAGCTATCCGGATTGGGTACGACGCTTACCGGCGTGAACTTCCTCGTCACCGTGATGAAGATGCGCGCACCTGGCATGAAGCTGATGGACATGCCGATCTTCACCTGGACCTGCACCTGGGCCAACGTACTGATCGTCGCTTCGTTCCCGATTCTGACCGCTGCACTCGCACTGCTGACTGTTGACCGTTATCTGGACTTCCACATTTTCACCAACGAGCTTGGTGGGAACCCGATGATGTACGTCAACCTGTTCTGGGCGTGGGGTCACCCTGAGGTTTACATCCTGATCCTGCCGGCCTTCGGCGTGTTCTCGGAAGTGACTTCGACGTTCTCTGGCAAACGCCTGTTCGGCCACCACTCGATGATCTACGCATCGGGCGCGATCGCCATCCTGGGCTTTGCGGTATGGCTGCACCACTTCTTCACCATGGGTGCCGGCGCCAGCGTCAACACCTTCTTCGGCCTGGCGACGATGCTGATCTCCATCCCGACCGGTGTGAAGCTGTTCAACTGGCTGTTCACCATGTACCAAGGCCGTGTGCGCTTCACCGCACCGATGCTCTGGACCCTGGGCTTCATGGTCACCTTCTCCATCGGTGGCATGACCGGCGTACTGCTGGCCGTTCCGGGTGCTGACTTCGTTCTGCACAACAGCCTGTTCGTTATTGCGCACTTCCACAACGTGATCATCGGTGGCGCGGTATTCGGCTACATCGCCGGTTTCGCCTTCTGGTTCCCGAAAGCCTTCGGCTTCACCCTGAACGAGAAGTGGGGCAAAGCTGCCTTCTGGTTCTGGCTGTCGGGCTTCTACGTTGCGTTCATGCCGCTGTACGCCCTGGGCTTCATGGGCATGACCCGTCGTCTGAACCACTCCGACAACCCACTGTGGGAACCCTACCTGTACGTAGCCGTTGTCGGCGCCGTGCTGATCCTGTTCGGTATCGCTTGCCAGCTGATCCAGCTGTACGTATCGGTTCGCGACCGCAACCAGAACCTGGACGTGACCGGCGACCCATGGGGCGGCCGTACCCTGGAATGGTCGACTTCGTCGCCACCTCCGTTCTACAACTTCGCCCACATGCCTGAGCAGGTTGGCCTGGATGCATGGCACGAAACCAAGGAAACCGGCAAGGCTTACAAGCCGGCGACCAAGTTCGACGCCATCCACATGCCAAGCAACACCTCGACGGGTCTGTTCATGGGCCTGTTCCTGACCGTCTTCGGCTTTGCCTTCATCTGGCACATCTGGTGGCTGGTTGGCGCAAGCCTGGTTGCAACCATCGCTGTCTTCGTTCGCCACGCTGCCCGTGACGACCAGGGCTACATGGTTCCGGCCGAAGAAGTGGCGCGCATCGAAGGCGAGCGTATGAAAGCGCTGGCCAAAGCAGGTGCTCTGCCTGCCGGCGCACGTGTCGAATCGTTTGAGCGGGTGTAATCAATGTCCAGTCAAGTAATGCACGGCGGCGCTGCTCATGGTCACGACCATGGGCATGACGACCACCACCACGACTCGGGCCAGATGACCGTACTGGGCTTCTGGCTGTACCTGATGACCGACTGCATCCTGTTTGCGTCGCTCTTCGCCACCTACGCGGTGCTGTCCGGCAGTTTTGCCGGCGGCCCGTCGGGTCATGACATCTTCCAGCTCGATTTCGTAGCTGTTGAAACGCTGTTCCTGCTGCTGTCCTCGATCACCTTCGGCTTCGCCATGCTGAAGATGTTCGATGGCAAGAAAGCGGGTGTACTGGGCTGGTTGGCTGTGACCTTCCTGTTCGGTGCAGGCTTCATCGCGATGGAAATCTATGAATTCCATCACCTGATCAGCGAAGGCTTCGGCCCGCAGCGCAGTGGCTTCCTGTCGGGCTTCTTCGCCCTGGTAGGTACCCACGGTCTGCACGTGACTGCTGGTCTGATCTGGATGGCAATCATGATGTACCAGATCAACAAGCACGGCATCACGCCGACCGCCAAGACCCGCATGAGCTGCCTGAGCCTGTTCTGGCACTTCCTGGACGTGGTCTGGATCTGCGTATTCACCGTCGTTTACCTGCTGGGAGTTCTGTAATGGCTAACGCACACGACACTCATCACGAAGGTAACCACGGCAGCGTCAAGTCGTACATGATCGGCTTCGTACTGTCGATCATCCTGACTGCGATCCCGTTCGGCCTGGCCATGACCGCCAGCCTGCCGAAGAACCTGACCGTACTGATCATCGTTGCCATGGCCGTGATCCAGGTAGTTGTTCACCTGGTTTACTTCCTGCACATGGACCGCTCGAAAGAGCAACGCAACAACGTATCGACGTTCCTGTTCACCACCATGGTGATCGCTCTGCTTGTCGGCCTGTCGCTGTGGATCATGTTCAGCATCCACTTCGAAATGTTGGCCAAGTGAGGTAAGACTGCATGTCCGTTAAGCACTTTATCCAAATCACCAAACCGGGGATCATTTTCGGTAACGTGCTTTCCGTGGCAGGCGGTTTCTTCCTTGCCTCGAAGGGCCATGTGGACTTCGCCCTGTTCCTGGCGGTGGTGATCGGTACTTCGCTGGTGGTCGCGTCCGGATGCGTGTTCAACAACTGCATCGACCGTGACATCGACCACAAGATGGAGCGCACCAAGAACCGCGTCATGGTGCAGGGCGGCATGTCGCTGCCCCTCGCGCTGATCTACGCCACCCTGCTCGGGGTGGCGGGTTTCAGCTTGCTGTATGTTCAGGCCAACCCGCTGTCGGCGTTCTGCGCGCTGATCGGCTTCATCGTCTACGTCGGTTTCTACAGCCTGTGGCTGAAGCGTAAATCGGTGCACGGCACCTTGGTCGGCAGCCTGTCCGGTGCCATGCCTCCGGTGATCGGCTACTGCGCCGTCAGCAACAGCTTCGACCTGGCTGCGGTAACCCTGCTGGTGATGTTCAGCCTGTGGCAGATGCCGCACAGCTTTGCCATCGCGATCTTCCGCTTCAAGGATTACAGTGCTGCCAACATTCCGGTTCTGCCGGTGGCGCGCGGTGTTCTTGCGGCGAAGAAGCAGATCGTGCTGTACGTGCTGGCCTTCGTGCTCGCCACCTTGATGCTTACCCTCGGCGGTTACGCCGGCCTCGGCTACCTGGCCGTGGCGGCTGCCATGGGCCTGTACTGGCTGTACATGGCTTGGGGTGGCTACAAGGCCGAGGACGACAGCAAGTGGGCCCGTAAGGTATTCGGCTTCTCCATCCTCACCGTCACTGCCCTGAGCGTGATGATGGGTGTGGACAGCCAGACCGCTGCGGACGTGCTGATGACTTACGCACGCTGATACTGCTGCCTGTTTCACGAAAACCCCGGCCATGTGCCGGGGTTTTTTTATGGGTGTTTTCCAGTGTCGGCCTCTTCGCGGATGAACCAGAGGCCAGTCCTGAAACATAGATTTCGTATTTTCAAAAAATACGTCTGAAAAAATATATATAAACAGGAAATCTTCCTTTACAGATATCCTGTTTCGGCATTATCTTCTGATTCAGGCCGCCACATCGGCCAGCGTCGCTCGGACGGTTCCGGGCGCTTACGTACTCAGAGGAAGCCATGGCCATCCCAGGTTCGCCGCGCCGCTTTGCGCGCATCGATCGTCTCCCCCATACGTCTTCAACATCACTGCCGAACTCAAGATGGCTGCCCGCCGCCGTGGCGAGGACATCATCGACCTGAGCATGGGCAACCCCGATGGCGCCACCCCGCCGCACATCGTCGAGAAGCTGGTGCAGGTTGCCCAGCGTGAAGACACCCACGGCTACTCCACCTCTCGTGGCATTCCGCGCCTGCGTCGGGCCATTTCCAACTGGTACAAGGAACGCTACGAGGTCGACATCGACCCGGAAAGCGAAGCCATTGTCACCATTGGCTCCAAAGAAGGCCTGGCCCACCTGATGCTGGCCACCCTTGACCAGGGCGACACGGTGCTGGTGCCCAACCCCAGCTACCCGATCCACATCTACGGTGCGGTCATTGCCGGCGCTCAGGTGCGTTCGGTACCACTGGTGCCGGGTGTGGACTTCTTCAACGAACTCGAACGGGCCATCCGCGAGTCGATTCCCAAGCCGAAGATGATGATTCTCGGTTTCCCGTCCAACCCCACCGCCCAGTGCGTGGAGCTGGACTTCTTCGAGCGCGTGGTGGCCCTGGCCAAGCAGTACAACGTGCTGGTGGTACACGACCTGGCTTACGCCGACATCGTCTACGACGGTTGGAAGGCCCCGTCGATCATGCAGGTGCCTGGTGCCAAGGACATTGCGGTGGAATTCTTCACCCTGTCCAAGAGCTACAACATGGCAGGCTGGCGGATCGGCTTCATGGTCGGCAACCCCGAATTGGTCAACGCCCTGGCGCGGATCAAGAGTTACCACGACTACGGCACCTTCACCCCGCTGCAGGTGGCAGCCATCGCTGCGCTGGAGGGCGACCAGCAGTGTGTACGCGACATTGCCGAGCAGTACCGCCAGCGCCGCAACCTGTTGGTGAAAGGTCTGCACGAGCTGGGCTGGATGGTCGAGAACCCCAAGGCATCGATGTATGTGTGGGCGAAGATCCCCAGCAATACGCGCACCTGGGTTCGCTGGAGTTTTCCAAGAAGCTGCTGGCCGAGGCCAAGGTCTGCGTCTCGCCGGGGATCGGCTTTGGTGACTATGGCGATGACCATGTGCGCTTCGCCCTGATCGAGAACCAGGACCGTATTCGCCAGGCCATTCGCGGGATCCGGCAGATGTTCCGGGCTGACGGGCTGACCAACAAGTAATTATCAGGGGGCCGCTTTGCGGCCCCCCTTCTTCAGGTGAGAGCTTTCCGCCTGCATTCCATCGATCTGCCTACCTATCTTCAGCACTCATTTCTCACCACAGAGATCCACGAATGAGTGTCTTCACCGCCTATTTCTGCGGCACCGGCTCCCACCGCTTCGACGATACCAACCCCAACTTCTGGAACGGCGAGCTGGTCTCGACCCTGGCCAGCAACGACCAGGGCCGCGAATTCGCCCACTGGATCGCCGTAGACGGCCCTGGCAGCGGCAACCTGCAGGATGACAACCTGTTCGTCGAGCCCGGCGGCTACTTCAACTGGACGGGCCAGCTGTTCGGTCGCGGCTGGGAAGAAAACGTCAACCATGTGCTGCAGGTGATCAAAGGGGAGAGCAGCTGGCAGCGCACCAAACTCAGCGAAGAGGATTACGAGCGGCTGAAGAGCGCCGGCGTACCCATCCCGGACCCTTCCTCCACAGCCTCCTGGTTCTGGCGCACTTACGACTACGGCGAGCGCCACCCAACCCCGCAGGAACTGCAAGAGCGCATCATCAGCATGTTCCGCAAACCACGCATTCCAACCCAGGTCAACCTGGTCGGCTGGAGCAGGGGAGGAATCAGTTGCCACATGCTGGCCAATGCCATGGCGCAAGACCCTGTACTGCGCGCCATCCCGGTGAACATATTTGCCATCGACCCGGTGCCTGGGGTCGGCAATGTGCAAACCGAGCGCGTCACTTTGGCTGATAACGTCAAAGAGTACGTCGGCTTCTACTCGCGGGATGAACGGTCCAAAGGGTTTGCCTGCGTGATCCCGTCAATTGCCAGTGGCACGCGGATCTGCGTTTACCCGATGCCGGGGCGCCATGCCACGCTGGTGGGTAATGCATCCGGCGATGGTGCGAGCGACGGCAAAGTGCTCAAGGAACCGGGGCTGATCGTTCGCCATCTCGCCGAAGTCTGCCTGACCCGTTGGGGTGTTCAGCTGGGCAAGCGGCTGGCCTTGAACGACACGCAACTGATGGCGTACCACCAGGCCATGGCCGCTGCCGAGGGGCAGTACCAAGCCATGCGAAGTAAGTCGTACACCGTACTGACCGAGGGTGACAAGCACGACCGGTTGGTACATTGCGGCGAGACCCGCACGGGTTTCAGCAAGGTGTGTGGTGATGACTACGATCCGATCGAGGGCCTAGCCCTGCAGCGTTGGGATACCACGACCTACAAGGCACTGCGATAAATGAAACGGGCGGCCGGATCAGTGGCAATTTTTTTTGCAGGCGCCCTCTATCCAGCCGCCCCGGATTCGATTGAAAATGGCGCAGCGGGCCAGCCCCGATAACAACAACCTTCCCTCCGTGACATCATGTCTGAATATAACCCTTGCCTTGACTGCGGCGCCTGCTGCGGGTACTTTCGTGTGTCCTTCTTCTGGGGCGAATGCCAGTCTGCCGGGGGCGTTGTGCCGGATGACCTGGTGGTGCAGATCAACCCCACCCGCGTTGCCATGATCGGCACCGATGCCAAGCCATGCCGCTGCGTCAGCCTTGATGGCGAGATCGGCAAGGAAGTGGCTTGTACCATTTATGCCAACCGTTCCAGCCCTTGCCGTGAGTTCGAGGCGTCGTGGGAAGGCGGGGTGCACAACCCAAGCTGCGACGATGCACGGGCGGCGTATGGGCTGCCACCGCTCACGCCGCCAGGGGCCAACGAGCCGCATTGGCCGGATGATGGCGCTGAGGTGGCCTGATACTGCAAGGTTGCCAGTAACGGCTGGCATGTGCATGTCGGAACGTTTGCGGGGATTTTGAAATCGAGCGCCGCCCGCGCGACGCTCGATCTCTGCATCACCAAAAGACCCAAGCCATGCCCATCCACCCCCGCATGTAGTTAAACTGTCATCTCCCCAGCAATGGACAGGAGATCCGGCGTGACCCCACCCCGCAGTTTCCCCAGTGACCTCTGCCTCGACAGCCCGCGCCTGCAATTGCGCCCCATGCGCCATGCCGATGCCGCGCAGTGGCTGGCGATCATGGCCGACCCCGAGGTCATGCGTTATTGGCACCATGCCCCCTGGCAAGACCTGGCCGAGGCCGAAAGCGCTCTGGCCGCAGACCGTGAAGCCTATGCCAATGGCGACCAGCTCAAGCTCGGCATGTACCGCCGTGACAACGGCGAGCTGATCGGCATGGTCCAGCTGTTCAACATCGATGACGTCTCCCGCCGTGGCGAAATCGGCTATTGCCTGGCCAGCGCGGTGCAGGGCAGGGGCTACATGGACGAAGCATTGACTTGCTTCATCGACTACCTTGCCCACACCCTGCACATGCGCCGCCTTGAAGGCGAAATCGACCCGCGCAACCAGGGCTCGGCCCGCACCCTGGAGCGCCAGGGCTTCGTGCTCGAAGGCACCCTGCGGGCGCGCTGGTGCGTGGCCGGCGAGCTGTCCGACTCGGGTATCTACGGCTTGTTGCTCGAACCACCTGTTGCATAGTCTTACGGCGAATAGCTACTATTCGGGAACAATTCTCACTTGTGTCCCGGTGCCCCATGCCCGTAGCCGACTCACCGAGCCCGTACCCGCTCGAACAGCTGTACAGCGAGCACCACGGCTGGCTGTTCAGCTGGTTACGGCGCAAGCTGCGCTGCTCGCACAGCGCAGCCGACCTTGCCCAGGACACCTTCGTGCGTATCCTGGCCTCGCGCGATGCCCTGCTGGGCATGCGCGAGCCTCGCGCGCCTACCTCAGTACCACCGCGCGCCGCCTGCTGATTGACCAGGCCCGTCGGCGGCAGATCGAAGAGGCCTACCTCAGCGAGCTGGCCCTGACTGCCGAGTTGCTGGAAGGGCATCAGCCCCCCGAAAACATCCTCATCACGCTCGAGGCGCTGGAACAGATCGCCTTCCTGCTTGAAGGCCTGCATGTAAACGCACGCGAAGCATTCGTGGGTTACTACCTGGACGAGCTGACCCAGCCACAGATCGCGCAGCGCCTGCAGATTTCCCCGCGTATGGTGCGCAAGTACCTGGCCCAAGCCCTGATTCATTGCCACCGCACGCTGGACATTGCCGCACCGTGAACCCGTCCCGTATCGAGCAGGAGGCCGCCGAGTGGGCCCTGTGCCTGGGGGAGGGCGAACTGGGTGCCACCGAGGCGCGTGAGTTCGAGGCCTGGCTGCAGGCCGACCCGCGCCACGGTGCGACCTTGCGGCGCATGCAAGGGGTGATCAGCCAGATGCATGCCCTGCGCCAGCAACGCGGGCCGGTTGGCGCAGGGTTACGCGCCGGCATGCAGCCCTCGGCGCCACGTTCGCTGGCGCGGCGCACCTTGCTCGGCCTGGTGCTGGCGGGTTCGTTGCTGGGCACCTTGCCGCTTGCCGGTGTGTCGCCACGAGACTGGCTAGCCGACCTGCACACCGCGCCGGCCGAGTGGCACAGTCAAACCCTGAGCGATGGCTCGCAACTGACTTTGGCGGGCAATTCCGCCGTGGATGTCGAGTTCAGTGCTGGCGAGCGGCGTATCCGCCTGCTGCACGGCCAGGTACTGGTGGATGTCAGCCATGACCCGGCGCGGCCGTTCGTGGTGCAAACCGACGAGGGCAGCTTCAAGGCCTTGGGTACTCGCTTCGTGGTCGGCCAAGGGCGCGAACGCAGCGAGCTGACCATGCTCGAATCCCGTGTCGAGGCGCGCAGTGCCGTGTCCGGCGATCAACTGGTCGCGGGGCGCGGTGAGCGGGCCTGGGTGGCACGCGACGGGCTTGGCCCGCTGCCGGCTATCGATCCGGCACGTGTGGACCAAGCCTGGCAGCGTCACCAATTGGTGGCCGAAGGCGTGCCGCTCGATCAGGTGTTGGACGCGTTGTCGCAGCAAAGGCGCGGCGTGCTGCGCTTCGACCGCCAGGCAATGCAGGCCATCAAGGTATCGGCGGTACTGCCGCTGGATGACAGCGAACGCGCCCTGAGACTGCTGGCCGAAGCGCTGCCGATTCGCATCGGTGGTTTTGGTCGCTGGTGGACCACGGTCGAGCCAGCGCCGCGAGAAAATTGATCAAGGTGGTTCCGCTTCTGTGCGCTGGCCCGTCAAACAAGAGGCCAACCGATCAAGAACAAGGAGCCGATCCACCATGCGCCGATTTCCTGGCCACCCCGTCCTCAGCCCGCTAGCCCTGGCCTTGCGCCTGTCCTGCGCCGGGCTGGTCTTCTCCGTTGCGGCCTTGCCGGCCGTGGCCGAGGAGGCCGCCCGCCGTAGCTTCGATGTGCCTGCCGGCAACCTGGCCGAGGCCCTTGGCAGCTATGCCCAGCAAGCCGCCGTGTCGCTGGCCTTCACCCCCGAAGCGCTGGCCGGTTTGCAAAGCAGTGGCCTGCATGGCCTGTATTCGGTGGACAGCGGTTTTGCCGTGCTGCTGGCTGGCAGCGGCTACCGGGTGGCACGCAGCGACAACGGCTACCGGCTGGTGGCAGAGCCGCTGGTGGCCGTGAGTGGTGACGCGCTGGAACTGGGCGTGACCACCGTGGCCGGGCAGGGCATGGGCGAGAGTACCGAGAACACCGGCTCGTATGCGCCAGGCTTGATCAGCGTCGGCTCCAAGAGCCCCACCAGCCTGCGCCAGACGCCGCAATCGGTGTCGACGGTGACCCGCCAACTGATCGAAGACCAGCAACTGACCGACATCAACCAGGCGATGAAAGTAACGCCGGGCATCGTCACCCAGAGCACCACCTTCCGTACCCAGGACTTCCTTTCACGCGGCTTCAGCATCCAGAACCTGCAGATCGACGGCGCTGCGCCGCAGGCGTTGGGCACCGCCATGGGCTCGTTCTACTCGTCGAACATCTTCGAGTTGGCCGAGTTCGACCACATCGAAGTGCTGCGAGGTACCGCTGCACTGTATGGCGGCTCGGGTGACCCGGGCGGCATCATCAACATGGTGCGCAAGCGGCCCACCGCCTACAACCAGCTCAAGCTGACCCTGTCGGCCGGCAGTTGGGACAACTATCGCCAGGAGTTCGACCTGTCCGGCCCGCTGGGCTGGGATGGCCGCCTACGTGGGCGCTTGGTGATGTCCAATACCGACCGACAGTACTTCACCGACAACCGCGCCACCGAGCGGCCGCTGGTGTATGGCGTGCTTGAGGCGGACGTTACCGACGACACCATGCTTACCTTCGGCGCCCGTTACAACAAGTCCCACGAAACCGGCAGCAACAGCGCGGTGCCGCGCTATAGCAACGGTGCTGATCTGAACCTGCCGCGGCACACTGGCCTGACCAAGAACTGGGCCTACCTGGATGCCACCGCGCGCGAGTACTTCGCCAAGGTAGACCACCGCTTCAACGACGATTGGAAGCTCAATCTCAGTTACACCAACACTTGGGACCTCGGGCTGTTCAAGACCGCCACCACCCTGAACGCGGTGGACCCGGTGACCAATACCGGCGCGACCTGGTACGGCACGTCGACCCGCCAGGAGAACGAGCAGCACCTGTACGACGCTAACGTGTCCGGGCACTTCCAGGCCTTTGGCCTGGACCACGAAGTGGTTTTCGGGGCCGACTACCAGAAGATCGACAGCCGTTGGCTGGGCACCGCCCCCTACGCTGCATCGGGCTCGCCGGCCAACGTGTTCGACCCCGACAGCTCGGCGTTCGACGACCCTGGCAACGGGCGTGACTACAAGCGTGACTACAGCCCCAATTCGCAACGCCAGTATGGTTTGTATGGCAGCCTGCGCCTGCAGCTGGCCGAGCCGCTGCACCTGATCGTCGGGGCGCGTGCCCAGCGCTTCCACTTCTGGCAGACCTACACCAATGCCTTGACCACTAATGTGTCCAGGACCAGCCCCGAGCAGCGCATTGGCACCAAGGTCACGCCGTTCGGTGGCCTGGTGTACGACCTGGACGATCAATGGTCGGCCTATGCCAGCTATTCGGAGATCTACCGGCCGCAGTCCAGCAAGATCAGCGGCCCCGCCGAAACCGGTACGGCGCTTGAGCCTATGACCGGAAAAACCTACGAGACCGGCCTAAAGGGCGAGTTGTTCAATGGTGCGCTCAATGCCAGCGTGGCGCTGTACTACACCACCCGCGAAAACGAAGCGGTCCAGGACCCGAACTTCCCGGCGAGTTTCGCCGGCTTCTCCGGTAGCTGCTGCTATGTGCCCAACGGCAAGGTCGTGAGCAAGGGCATCGACATGGAGCTGTCCGGCGAGCTGTTGCCTGACTGGATGCTGGTGGGTGGCTACACCTTCAACCTCAACCGTAACCGCAGCTCCGACGCCCCGCTGAGCACGGTAATGCCCAAGCACCTGTTCAAGCTGTACACCACTTACCGCCTACCGGGCATCTTCAGCGACTTCAAAGTGGGTGGAGGTGTGCAGGTGCAAAGCGCTACCTACGCCACTGGTGAAGTCAACCGCTACGACAGCAGCGGCAAGCTGGTGCAACAGAATGTGCCCTTCGATTTCGACCAGAGCGGCTACGCCATCTGGAACGCCTTGGTCGAATACCGTGTCGACGACCATTGGAACGTCACGCTCAACGGCAACAACCTGTTCGACAAGAAGTACTACGAAACCGTGGGTACCTCGACCTACGGCAACTACTATGGCGAGCCACGCAACTTCATGGTGACCCTGCGCGGCACTTATTGAAGGTTTGGAAGCGGGGCAGGGCCTGAGTTAAGGTCGTAGCCTGTCCCGCTTCCCCAGGTATGTCCCTTGCCCGTTTTCTACTTGAGCATCAGCCTGCTGCTGTATCTGCTCGCCCTGTTTTTCGATGGCGCGCTGCTGAGCGGCGAGCGCCACATGCCGGCCTTGCAGATGCTGCTGTACGGGCCATGGGGCATGCCCTTCGGTTTGTACCAATGGTTCGCCAACCCGCTGCTGGCCCTGGCGGTTCTTGCCCACCGACGGTTCCGCAGGCTGGCCTTGCTGGCAGGGCTGGCTGCTGTCTACCTGGCCGCCAGTAGTTTCGGAATTGACCGCTTGCCGGACAACCAGAGCTACGCGTTTCATGAGCGGGTCGGCTTTGGCGCCGGTTTCTACCTGTGGCTGGCGGCAATGGGGGTGTTCTGCCTGGGCCAGGCCTGGCATTGCTGGAAGGCGCGCAGCGCCGACGACATGCCGGGCTGGAATTGGCTCGATGTGGCGTTGATTGCGGCGCTGGCCGTTGCGCTCTACTGGGCAACGCAGATACCGTCGCTGCGCTTCGAGCCGGGCAAGGTGTTGATGCCGCCAGAACAGCCGCAGTCACTTTGATTCCCACAAGGAGGGTTAGCATGATCAAGCATTACCTGGCAGGCCTGGCACTGGCCTGCGTGCTGCCGCTGGCCGTGGCAGAAGATTATACGGCGGCCTACGGGCAATGCATGGACAAGGCTTCCAGCACGGTGGCCATGAGCGCGTGCATCAACGCTGAAACGCAAGTACAGGACCAGCGCCTGAACCGGGTGTACAAGCAATTGATGGGCAAGCTGGAGGCCGGGCAGCAGAAGAACCTGCGGGAGGTACAACGCAAGTGGATGGCCTACCGCGATGGCAATTGCCAGTTCCATGTGCAGGCCAGTGGCGGGACCCTGGCGCAGCTCGAAGGCGGTACCTGCGTGATGAGCATGACCCGCGACCGGGCTGCGGAGCTGGAACGGGTGCTCAGCCCGGGGCAATGAGGTGGCCTGCACCGGCCTCTTCGCGGGTAAACCCGCTCCCACAGGTAGGGTGCAGTTCTCAAGTGCAGCGCGGTCCCTGTGGGAGCGGGTTTACCCGCGAAGCAGGCGACGCGGTTGATGAGTTCGGCTCTACCGGTGTTAATGGTGAGGTTGTCGCCGCGCCCGTGCCTTCAGGTACTCGCGCACTTCCACTGCATCCCCGGCAAACTCGATGCGCTCGGCCTTCGCCGCACGCTGGTAGGCATACATCGGGTCGTAGTACTCGTTCAGCAAACCTTCGATCCAGCCCCGGTGCAGGTCCACTGCACCGCTGCGCTGCTGTTCTTCCAAGGCCAGGCGCAGGATCTCCGACAGCCGCTGATAACGTTCGCCACCCAAGCGCTTGTAGATGTTGGCCATGCTTTGCAGCATGCGCTCGGCGAACAAGCGGCGGCCATCTTCCTCGCCATGCACGGCGATAAACTCGGCACTTAGGTTGACCACGTAGTCGCGCAAGATGCGCTCAACGCGGTTGGCAAAGCTGTCCTCAAGCCACACCAGCGGGTATTGCTGCATGCCTTGGTACAACTCCAGCGGCACAGTGCAACTGCCGACGATGCGGCCTTCATCTTCCAGCACGAACTGCTCGCAGCCGCGGGCGCGTTTTTTCAGTACATCGATGGCCAGCTGGTTTTCGAAATCGATCTGCGCCGGCTGCGCAGTGGCGCGCTTGCCGAAGCTGGAACCGCGATGGTTGGCGTGGCCTTCCAAGTCGAGCACGTTGTCCAACTGGTGCAATACATCGGTCTTGCCGGTACCCGTCAGGCCGCCCAGCAATACGAAATCGCATTGCGCCACTGCCTGTTGGGTGGTCTCCAGCAAGAAGGTGCGCATGGCCTTGTAGCCACCTTTGACACGGGGGTACTGAATGCCCGCCTCATCGCGTAGCCAACCTTGCACGATCTGCGATCGCAGGCCACCACGGAAACAGTACAGGTAACCTTGCGGGTTGGCCTGGGTGAACGCCACCCAGGCGTCCATGCGTGCCTGTTTGGTGGTGCCGCTGACCAGCTGGTGGCCAAGGGCGATGGCGGCGGCCTGGCCCTGCTGTTTGTAGCAGGTGCCGACCTTTTGCCGCTCCTGGTCGTTCATCAGCGGCAGGTTGACGACACCGGGGAAGGCGCCCTTGGCGAATTCGACGGGGGCACGCATGTCCATCATCGGCACGTCGTCGAGGAATAGCTGACGGAAGTCGGTGCAGTCGGGGCGCATCAGATCACCTCGACCGCGTGGCTCTGTCGCTCGACCAGCTTGCCGATCGGCGACAACTGCAGGCCCAGTTCGGCGGCCACGGCAAGGAACTCGGCTTCGCCCTTCGGGGTAACGGCCACCAACAGGCCACCGCTGGTTTGCGGGTCGCACAGCAGGTGCTTCTGCTCGTCGCTGAGGGCGCCGATCTTGTGCCCGTAACTGTCGTAATTGCGCAGGGTTCCGCCGGGGATGCAGCCTTCGGCCAGGTAGTGCTCGACGCTGGGTAGACGCGGCACGGCGGTGTAGTCCAGGTGTGCGGTGAGGCCACTGCCTTCGGCCAGTTCCACCAGGTGGCCGAGCAGGCCGAAACCGGTGACGTCGGTCATGGCCTTGACCCCGTCGAGCTTGCCGAAGCGGCTGCCGGGGGTGTTGAGGGTGCACATCCAGTCGCGGGCCAGGCCCTGGTCCTGCGCGCGCAGCTTGGCCTTTTTCTCGGCGGTGGTGAGGATGCCGATGCCCAGCGGTTTGGTCAGGTACAGCTGGCAGCCGGCGCTGGCGGTGTCGTTGCGCTTGAGATGGCGCTTGCTGACCACACCGGTGACGGCCAGGCCGAAGATGGGCTCAGGGGCGTCGATGGAGTGGCCGCCGGCCAGCGGGATACCGGCTTCGGCACATACCGCTCGGCCGCCGCGGATCACTTCGCGCGCCACTTCCGGTGGCAGCACGTTGACCGGCCAGCCAAGGATGGCGATGGCCATCAACGGGTCGCCGCCCATGGCGTAGATGTCGCTGATGGCGTTGGTGGCGGCGATGCGGCCGAAGTCGTACGGGTCATCGACGATCGGCATGAAGAAGTCGGTGGTCGAGACCACGCCGCGCTCGTCGTCCAGCGCGTACACGGCCGCGTCGTCGCGCGAGGCGTTGCCAACCCACAGGTTCGGGTCCAGGGCCTGGGCACCGCTTTCGGCGAGGATCACGTCCAGCACCTTGGGGGAGATCTTGCAGCCACAGCCGGCACCGTGGCTGTACTGGGTCAGGCGAATCGGCTCGCTCATACGTACCTCAGCAGGTCAAATTGTTGCGCGATTGTAGCAAAGCTGGCCTTTGGGCCTTTGCCTCTTATAATTCCCACTGTCGGCGGACTTGTCGGCGGATTTGTTGGCATCGTCCCGTTATTGAACCGGAGAACACCCATGCTCAAACGCCCCCTGGCGCTCGCCGCCGGCCTTGTGTTGTCTTGCTGCGCCGTTGTCGTTCAGGCCGCTGAAACCTTGCGGGTCAGCGCCATCCCCGACGAAGCACCGACCGAACTGCAGCGCAAGTTCAAGCCCTTGGGCGAATACCTGGCCAAGCAGTTGGGCATGGACGTGAAGTTCGTACCGGTGGCCGATTACCCGGCGGTGGTCGAGTCGCTGGCCGCGGACCGCCTCGACCTGGCCTGGCTGGGCGGCTTCACGTTCGTCCAGGTGCACTTGAAGGACCCAACCGCCACACCGCTGGTGCAGCGTGAACAGGACGCGCAGTTCACCTCCAAGTTCATCACTGCCAACCCCGACGTGAAAAGCCTGGCGGACCTTAAGGGCAAGTCGTTTGCTTTTGGTTCCATTTCGTCCACGTCGGGCAGCCTGATGCCGCGTTACTTCATGCTCAAGCAAGACAACATCAAGCCTGAAGAGTACTTCAGCCGCGTTGCCTATTCCGGCGCCCATGACGCCACCGTGGCCTGGGTACAGGCTGGCAAGGTCGATGGTGGCGTGCTCAACGCCAGTGTGTGGCAGAAGCTGGTGGATGCAGGCAAGGTCGATACCAGCAAGGTGAAAGTGTTCGCCACCACCCCGACCTACTTCGACTACAACTGGACCGTGCGCGGCAACATGGACCCGGCGTTGAAAGAGAAGATCAAGCAAGCCTTCCTTGGCCTTGACCCGGCCAACCCGGAGCACAAGGCGATCCTCGACCTGCAGGCCGCCAGCCGCTTCATCGAAACCAAGCCTGAGAACTACGTGGGCACCGAACAAGCCGCACGCGAGGCCGGCCTGCTCAAGTGACCGCTTCGAACGTGGCAATCCATCTGCACGCTGCCAGCCTGCGCCATGGCCAGGTACGTGCGCTTGAAACGATCAGCCTGCGCATCGGGCAGGGTGAACGCATCGCCATCATCGGGCCGTCGGGGGCGGGCAAGTCCAGCTTGCTGCATGTGATGGCCACGGCCATCCAGCCCAGCGGCGGGCGCCTGGAACTGCTCGGTGAGCAGCCTTGGGCGTTGTCGGCAAGGGCTCGTCAGCGCCTGCGCGCGCGGGTTGGCCTGGTGCATCAGGCGCCGCCTTTGCCGCCGCGTCAGCGGGTGGTGACAGCGGTGTTGGCTGGCCGCCTGGGGCAGTGGGGTGTGCTGCGCGGTTTGCTTAACCTGCTATACCCCAGCGATGTGCCGGGTGCGCGCCAGGTGTTGGCCGAGCTGGGCCTGGCCGACAAGCTGTTCGTGCAGTGTGGGCAATTGTCGGGTGGCCAGTTGCAACGGGTGGGCATTGCCCGCGCGTTGTATCAGCGGCCGCAGGTGTTGTTGACCGACGAGCCGGTGTCGGCCATGGACCCGGTGCTGGCCGATCACAGCCTGGCCTTGCTCAATCGCCATGCCCAGGCTAACGGCGTGACCCTGGTGGCAAGCCTGCATGCCGTCGAGTTGGCGCTGGCGCATTTCCCGCGGGTGATCGGTATTCGTGAAGGTCAGGTGGTATTCGACTGCCCGGCCCAAGCGGTTACCGAGCACATGCTCGATGCACTGTACGCCAACGAACAACTGGCTTCGCCACCAACCCAGGGGCCTACCCTGACCGTGCAGATCCCGAGATGTTGAGGGCCGACGCCCGCGACCCGGCATCGTTGCCACGGTTGCTGCTGGCCTTGCTGGCCGTGGCGGTGCTATGGCCGGGTATCCAGTTGAGCGAACTGAACCCTTGGGTGCTGTTGCAGGCGGACAACCGTCAGCAGATCGCCAGTTTCACTAGCGCCTTCTGGCCGCCGGCACATGATGCTGATTTTATCGCGCTGTTGTATGAAGCCACGCTGCAGACCCTGGCCGTGGCCACCGCTGGCATGGCGTTGGCGTTGCTGCTTGCAGTCCCGACAGGGCTGCTGGCCAGCCGCGCCTTGTCGTTGCGCGCCGCCTCTCGTGGAGGTCGCGCTGGGTTGTGGTCGCGGCTGCTGCGCCTGCCGGTGCGCGGGTTGTTGATTTTCCTGCGTAGCGTGCCGGAAATTGTCTGGGCGCTGTTGTTCGTACGGGCCGTGGGGCTGGGGCCGACGGCGGGTGTTCTGGCGATCGCCATCACCTATAGCGGCATGCTCGGCAAGGTTTACGCCGAGATTTTCGAATCGGTGGACCAGCGTCCGGCCCACGCGTTGTTGCAGGCGGGCAGTGGCCGGCTGGCGGCGTTTCTATACGGCATCCTGCCCAATGCCGCTTCCGAAGTTGTGTCGTACACCGTGTACCGCTGGGAATGCGCGGTGCGGGCTTCGGTGGTGATGGGCTTTGTCGGCGCTGGCGGCCTGGGGCAGCAGATCGACCTGTCGATGCGCATGTTCGCGGGTGCGGAGGTAGCCAGCATGCTGCTGACGTTCCTGCTGTTGGTGATTCTGGCCGACCTGCTGAGCCGCCTGTTGCGCTGGAGGCTGGCATGAACCGGGTGATCAACCTGTTGCTGCTGGCTGCAATCGTGGCGTCGGTGGTGGCTTCGTTCACTTACCTGGAGCTGGACCTGCAAGCCCTGGTCGGCAACGGCGGGCTGGGGCAGATGGGCGAATACGCCGGGCGTTTTCTGCACCCGGACCTGTCTGCCGGGCACCTGAAGGCAGTATGGCGTGGGCGCTGGAGACACTGGCCATGTCTGGCCTGGGCACCTTGTTGGCGATGGTATTGGGGATGTTGCTGGCGCTGCCGGCGGCTGGCCGCTTCGGTTGGCCGTTGCAGGGCGCCGCGCGGTTGCTGCTGAATGCTCTGCGCGCCATTCCAGAGCTGGTGTGGGCCGCGCTGACGGTATTGGCGGCCGGCCTTGGGCCCAATGCCGGTACCCTGGCTTTGGCGCTGCACACCGCTGGTGTGCTGGGGCGCTTGTTTGCCGAGGCCTTGGAAAATGCGCCGCCGGAGCCTGCGGCGGCGATCCGCCTGCAGGGCGGTAGCCAGGTGGCGGCGTTCTGCTTTGGTACCTTGCCCAACCTGTGGCCGCAGTTGCTGGCCTACAGCTTGTACCGCTGGGAAAACAACATCCGCATGGCCAGCGTGCTGGGGTTTGTCGGTGCCGGTGGGTTGGGGCAGATGTTGTACACCACCTTGAGCCTTTTCCAGGAGGCCCAGGCCAGTACGGTGATTATCGGGATGCTGGTGCTGGTGTTGCTGGTGGACGCGTTGAGCGATGTGCTGCGCCAGCGTTACGTGCGGGCCTGACCAATAACCGGGCCCTAAGCCAGCTCCCCATGCTGCGCCTCCCGCTGCATCGACTCCAGGTTGCGCTCGATCGTTTCGCAAATGGTGTCCATCTGAATCTGGTGCTCACTGAACCTGAACGGGCTCTGCAAATCAGTCCCGATCCGCTCGATAGCCAGCAGCATGAAGCCAACTACCGTCGACGCCAGGGGGGTGAACCAGCCCAGCGACTCCACGAGCCCTACCGGCACGATCAAGCAGAACAGGGTGATGAAAAGCCGTGGGAAATACACATAGGGGTAGGGCAGCGGTGTGTTGGCAATCCGCTCCATGCCGCCCTGGGCATTGGACAGGTCCACCAGGGTCGATTCCAGCCGGGCCAGGCGGATGCTGTCCAGCCGCCCGGCCTGGTATTCACGCGCCAGCAAGGCCGCCGAGCCGCCGAGGATGTCGTTGGCGAAGTTGTTCGAGCGGTTGCGCCGTTCGAACTCCCCTGGCGGTATGAAGGCCATCAGTTCGTCCGGGCATTTTTCGCCCTTCAAGTGCGCCGCCAGGCAGTTCACATAAGCGATATGCCGGCGCAGCAGGGTAGCTTTGACCGGGTTCGGGCCTTCATCCGGGTCATCGATCAGGGTCAATGTCTGCCGGGCGAAGCTGCGCGAACCGTTCACCAACGCCCCCCACAGCGTGCGGGCTTCCCACCAGCGGTTGTAGGCGCTGCTGTTGCGAAAGCTCACCAGCACCACCAGCGCTGAACCCAGCAAGGTCAACGGGATCAGCGGCAGGGTGAACTTGCTGTTGAAGAACAGCATGAAATCGATGGTGACCAGCACATCCCAGATCAACAGCCAGAACAGCGACCAGCCGATGTAGCCGATGGTCTTCACGACCAGGCGGTACTTGCGAGTGATGATGTCTTTCACGCGGAGGGCCTCGAAACGCAGGGGATGCAGGATCGGACGTCGAGGCGGGGGCATGGTTCGGTGCTGTTCGTCGAGGTGTGTGAGCAAACGTATCTTACTAGCTGAATATTTGTTTCATCTGCACCAATGCCACCCGTGTGCCGTCCCACGCTTGCCGCTGCTCGATGCCGCACGGCACAAAGCCCAGTTGTGGATAAAGCAGCAAGCCCGCTGTGTTGTGGTTGAAGCAGGACACCCACAGTTCTTGGGCTGCGAATTGCTCCCGAGCCAGATCGACCATGGCGGTCACCAAGTAGCGTGCTACACCGTGGCCACGGGCGCCAGGTGCCACTACCACGTTGCCCAATGCACATACGCCGCCATGTTCGGCTTTGTAGAAGTTGGCAAAGGCCAGAATTGCGCCGTTGCCTTCCACCACTGTGGAGCCGCTGCGTTGGGCGACGGCGTCGCTCAACTGTGCGGGAGTGAGTGGGTAGGTGGCTTTGGGGAACATGTAGAACAGTTCGTCCGGGCTCTGCGGGAAGCCGCAGATGACAGGGATGTCCTCAGGCCGGACAGGGCGGTGGGTCAGATGCATGGCAGGTCCTTCGTGCGCTGGCGGGTAGGCCCTATTGGCGGGCAAGCCCACGAACAGGTCATCAGCCTTGCATCATAAGCCGCTTTGCATCGGCATATTCAACTCAAGGTTTGGCCGCCACCGCCACGTAGCCTTTGACCGAAGCCGGTGCCTGGGGCTTGGCCTTGTGCGCCAGCAGGTACTGATAGCGCCGCCATTCCTTGTCGATTTCGTTGAACGACATGAATACGCTGATGCGCGCCTTGCCGGCCAGGTCTGGGCGCTTGCCGGCGTCGATCTCGCGGGTGGGAATGATGGCGACGTTGATGCCCACCACCTTGCCATCATCGGCGAACACCGGCCCGCCCGACATGCCCTTGGTGATCGGGCCGTCATGCACCGAGTAGAAGACGCTGCCCGGTGTACCTTCCAGCCGAACCAACGACGGCAGGGCATGGCCCTTGCCCTGCATCGGCATCATCAAACTGTTGAAACCTACCGCCGTCACCGCTTCCCCCGGCACGTACTGCCGCCACAGCGGCACGCTGCTGGCCTTGTGCTTGAAGAACACCACATCGCCGAGGCCCTCGTGGACCACGTTGCGCAGGAAGGGGGTGTGTTTGGCGGTTACTGCGTAATCCTCGTTCCACTGGATGGCGCTGGCCATCAGCAACATCGGCAGTGGGGCACCGGAGGTGACCACGAAAGCCTGGTTGTAGACAGGATCTGAAACGTACGACGTTGGCACTCCATTGCACCCACTGAGCAGCATCATTGCCGCCATGCAGGGCGCGATTGTTTTCATGAGACACACGGGGGTGGAGAAATGGGAGCGCAACTATGGCTAAGTGCTATTACTCTAACAATACTTTCGGCATATATCCGATGAATGACAGCTTAAGAGCTAATCCTGTGTGCGACCAATAGATTGCAGGTATGGCTGCAAGCCCTGAAGTCATTGGTGCGGCGTCAAATCCTGATGGCGCTGCGGCCGCTGTGAAGGCGCATTCAATGAATAATTGATCTGATAATCGTTATCATTTAAGGTGCTGTCCTCGCCCGGAGGGATACCCGTGATGAACGACGATCTGAGTCAGGTCTATGTCGAGCACAATGGATGGCTCAAGCAATGGCTCTACCGCCGGTTGGGCTGCTCGGCGCAAGCTGCCGACCTGGCACAAGATACCTTCCTGCGTATTCTTCAGGCCCAGCAGAAGGCCGGCGCCAAGCTGAGCCTGCAGCGCCCCCGCGCCTACCTGGCAACGGTGAGCCGGCGGTTGGTCTACGACCATTTCCGCCGTCAGTCACTGGAACGCGCCTACCTGGAGATGCTCGAGCAACTTCCCGAGCTGTTCGCGCTGTCCGCCGAAGAGCAGTGGTCCATGCGCGAAACCCTGCAGCAACTGGACGCACTGCTCGACACCTTCAAACCGGTGGTGCGCTCGGTGTTCCTGCTGGTGCAGTTGGAGGGCTTGACCTACATCGAGGTGGCACGCCGCCTGGGCATTGGCGAGCGCACGGTCAAGCGGCACATGGCCAACGCCCTGCAAGCCTGCATCCTGTTCGAAGAAGACTTCTGATGCCCAACCAACAGCCTCGAATCACTGCGCAAGTGGCTCGGCAAGCAGCCAATTGGCACATGCTGATGCTCGAAGACGCCGTCAGCCCGGCCCAGCGTGCTGCCTGCAACCGCTGGCGTTCGGCTGCGCCCGAGCATGAGCGGGCCTGGCAGAAAGCGTTGCGGGTGCAAGCGCAGCTGGGCCTGCTGCCGCCACAACTGGCCATGGGCACCTTGAACCGCGAGCGCCGCCAGGTGATGAAACAGTTGTTGGCGTTGGCCATCGTCGCGCCACTTGGCTATGTGGGTTATCGCCAGCTTGCACCGCAGAACGCTTATGCAACCGACGTGGGCCAGCACAAACAGCTGACGCTGGCCGACGGCACATTGCTCGACCTCAATACCGATACTGCGGTGGATGTGAATTTCGATGCGCATCAGCGCCTGATCAGTCTGCGTCGTGGTGAGATCCTGATAGACAGCGGGCGCGACAGCAGCAGCCCTCAGCATCGGCCACTTAGGGTTGCCAGCGAGCAGGGGTTGCTGGAGGCCTTGGGTACGCGCTTCCTGGTCCGCCAGCGCGAGGGGGCGACCCAACTGACCGTATTTCAAGGGGCGGTGCTTGTCACGCCCAGCCATGGCCCACGGCAAACCCTCGACGCCGGCCAGCAAGTCACTTTCGATGCAGCAGGGCAGGGGGCCGTGACCCCTGCGCGGGAACAAGACAGCCAATGGATTCGTGGGCAACTGCTGGTCGACGAGATGCCGCTGCGCGAGTTCCTCGGTGAGCTGGGGCGTTATCGGCCAGGTTGGCTGCGCTGCCAATCCGATGTGGCGCAACTACTGATCAGCGGCGCTTTCCAGCTGGAAAACACCGACGCCATCCTGGCTGCGCTGCCCGCCACGTTGCCGGTTCAGGTGGATTACCGCACCCGCTACTGGGTTACCGTGAACAAACGTTAATGAGAATTGGCCCGATCTTGAAACTCATCAGTCCTTACCTGTGAAACTGCCACACATAAAGGGACAATTTCTCAATGATTCGCTCTTCTTCAGCGGTCGTCATGACCGATCGCAGCATGGGCAACGCTCGCGTGCCTGGTTATCGACGTGCGCTCGCCCTGAGTGCGCTGGCCATCGCCTTGCTGGGTGCTGGCGTGCACGCCCAGGCCGCATCCGTCCAGGCGCCACAAGCCTATAGCATCGCTTCTGGCAGCCTGGCCCAGGTGCTTGCCCGCTTCGCCAGTGAGGGAGGGTTTACCCTGCAATATACCTCGGAGCTGACCCGTGGCCTTTCTAGCCCTGGGTTGCAGGGGCAATACGGTATCGAGGAAGGTTTCCAGCATTTGTTGGCGGGCACCGGCCTGCAAGCCGTGCGTCGCGGCAATAACGTCTATGGCCTGCAGCCCTTGCCGCTGAGCGCGGCTTCTGGTGGCGAGGCGCTTAACCTGGAGCCGCTGAATATCAACGGTATCCAGGACAATGCAACCACCGAGGGCTCGGGCAGCTATACCGCCAATGCCGTCACCATCGGCAAAGGCACCCACCGCCTCAAGGATGTTCCGCAGTCGGTCAGCGTGGTCACGCGCAAGGCCATGGACGACCAGCGCCTGGACACGCTGGATGAAGTGCTGGAAAAGACCACTGGCATCACCACCCTGCAGAGCCCATCGGGCGGCAAGTACATCTACTCCCGTGGTTTCGAGGTGGAAACCATTCAGTACGACGGCGTGCCGCTCGATCGCCGCTACTATGCAATCGGCAGCAGCTTCACCTCCGACACCTTGCTGTACGACCGTGTCGAAATCTTGCGCGGCGCCAACGGGCTGCTGCAGGGCAGCGGCAACCCTGGTGCGGCCATCAACCTGGTGCGCAAGCGGCCGAAAGCCGAGCCTTCGTTGTCGGTAACCGCCAGCGCCGGTTCGTGGGACACCTACCGGCAGACCATCGACGGCAGTGCCCCGCTCAACGCCGACGGCTCGCTACGCGGCCGCCTGGTGGCAGGCCATGAAGACCAGAACTACTTCTACGACACTGCCGAGAGCCGCAAGAACGTACTCTACGGCATCCTTGAATACGACCTCAGCGACCGCACCACGGTAGCGGCGGGCGCCAGCGTGGAAGACCTGCACTCAACGCCGTTCTTCAGCGGCCTGCCGCGCAACAAGGATGGCAGTGCGGTCAACGTCAGCCGGTCCACCTACACCGGTGCCGACTGGAACAAGTGGGATAACAAACAGACCACCTACTTCGCCGATGTTACCCACGATTTCAACGAAGACTGGCGCCTGAAAGCTTCTGGCAGCTACATGCGCGAAACCAACTACATCCTCTACAGCTTTGGCCGCGGCGCTGTAGACCCGGCTACCGGTAACGGCATGCGTTCGCGTGCCTACCTGTACGACTTCGAAAACATCAACAAGGGCGGCGACATCAACCTGACCGGCAAGTGGCGTGCATTTGGCCGCGAGCACGAAGTGGTGGTGGGGGCCAATGCCAGCGATCTGCAGACTGACGACCTGCAAGGCGGCTTCATCAACCTGGGCCCGATGAACATCTACGACCCGGTTTCGCCACAGCGCCCGACCATGGATCAGCTATTGGGTGCCGAAGGGACCAACACCTACCCCGGTACTTCCAAGGCCAATATCCGCCAGAGCGGCATTTACGCGGTGACTCGCTACAAACTCAGCGACCCGCTGACGTTGGTGCTCGGCGGGCGTAGCAGCAACTACAGCTACGACTATGAGCTAAACCGGTTCAACGGTGTGTCGCCAACCCCGGCTCATTCGCGGGAAAGCGGTGAGTTCACCCCCTATGGTGGCCTGATCTATGCGCTGAACGAGCAATGGTCGGCTTATCTGAGCTACGCCGATATCTTCAAGCCGCAGACCGAGCTGAGCGTGGACAACGCGCCGCTGAAACCTATCGTCGGCTCCAATTATGAGATGGGGCTGAAGGGCGAACTGTTCGACGGCCGCGTCAATACCAGCTTCGCGCTGTTCCAGGTCGACCAGGAAAACCGCGCCCAGGCCACTCTGTGCGGCGATAATGGCGGCGAGAATTGCTACGTAGCGGGTGGCAAGGTGCGCACCCAAGGTTTCGATGCCGAAATCAGCGGTGAAGTGCTGGACCGCTTGCAATTGTTCGCTGGCTACACCTACACCCATACCGAGTACCGCAACGACCCAGCCGATGGCGAGTCGGAGGCCGGCGGCACCTTCAACACCTATACGCCCAAGCACCTGTTCCGGTTTTGGGCGGATTACAACTTGCCTGGCGAACTGGACCCGTGGACCGTGGGTGCTGGCGCCAACATCCAGAGCCGCAACTACCACGGCAACTTTGGTGGTACGGACGGGGTAGGGAAGATCGAGCAGGCGGGGTACGCCATCTGGAACGCTCGGGTGGCCTACCAGATCAACAAGAACCTCAGCGTTTCGTTGAACGGCAACAACCTGTTCGACAAGAAGTACTTCTCCAGCGTCGGTTGGCTGTATGCGGCCAACTACTACGGAGATCCGCGTAATTACACCTTGACCCTGCGAGCGGATTTCTAAAGCCAGCCACGATTGAGCTGTGGGAGTGGGCGTGCCCGATCCTACAGGGATTTGCTGAGGCAGCAGTTCAACAAAGTGCAGGCGAAAAAAAACCGACCATAAGGTCGGTTTTTTCCGGATTTTGGTGCCCCGAGGGAGACTCGAACTCCCACTCCTTTCGAAAACGGATTTTGAATCCGCCGCGTCTACCAATTCCGCCATCAGGGCAGTGGCGCGCAGTATAGAGAGCTGCCGCTGGTCGGTCAATCGGCTTTCATGGTCAATTTTCACACATTGGGCTAAACTTCCCGGCCCTGCCGAACCGAACATCATCATGCGCGTCGCCGATTTCTCCTTCGAACTCCCTGATTCCCTGATCGCCCGCCACCCGTTGGCCGAGCGCCATGGCAGCCGTCTGCTGGTGCTCGATGGGCCGACCGGCGCGCTTTCGCACCGGCAATTCCCCGACCTGCTCGACTACCTGCGCCCCGGCGACCTGATGGTGTTCAACAATACCCGGGTGATCCCAGCGCGGTTGTTTGGCCAGAAAGCCTCCGGCGGCAAGCTGGAAGTGCTGGTCGAGCGCGTGCTCGACAGCCACCGGGTGCTGGCCCATGTGCGTGCCAGCAAGGCGCCGAAAGTGGGCGCGGTCATCCTCATCGATGGCGGTGGCGAGGCCGAGATGGTCGCGCGCCACGATACGCTGTTCGAACTGCGCTTCACCGAAGAGGTGCTGCCGCTGCTCGACCGCGTCGGCCACATGCCGCTACCGCCGTACATCGACCGCCCCGACGAGGGCGCCGACCGTGAACGCTACCAGACCGTGTACGCCCAGCGCGCCGGTGCGGTCGCCGCGCCTACCGCAGGCCTGCACTTCGACGAGGCGCTGCTTGAAAAGATCGCCGCCAAGGGCGTCGAGCGAGCCTTCGTCACCTTGCACGTGGGCGCCGGCACCTTCCAGCCGGTGCGGGTCGACAAGATCGAAGACCACCACATGCATAAAGAATGGCTCGAAGTGGGCCAGGATGTGGTCGATGCCATCGAGGCCTGTCGGGCCCGTGGTGGTCGAGTGGTTGCGGTCGGCACCACCAGCGTGCGCTCGCTGGAGAGCGCCGCGCGCGATGGCGTGCTCAAGGCCTTCAGTGGCGATACCGACATCTTCATCTACCCGGGCCGGCCGTTCCATGTGGTCGATGCCCTGGTCACCAACTTCCACCTGCCGGAGTCCACGCTGCTGATGCTGGTCTCGGCCTTCGCCGGCTACCCCGAGACCATGGCCGCCTACGCGGCGGCGGTCGAGCACGGGTACCGCTTCTTCAGTTACGGTGATGCCATGTTCATCACCCGCAATCCGGCGCCACGCGGCCCCGAGGATCAAGCATGAGTCGCACCTGTCGAATGTCCTTCGAACTGCTGGCCACCGACGGCAAGGCCCGTCGTGGTCGCATCACCTTCCCACGCGGTACCGTGGAAACCCCGGCGTTCATGCCGGTGGGCACCTATGGCACGGTCAAGGGCATGCTGCCACGCGATATCGAGGCCATTGGTGCCGAGATGATCCTCGGCAACACCTTCCACCTGTGGCTGCGCCCAGGTACCGAGGTGATCAAGAAGCACAACGGCCTGCACGATTTCATGCAGTGGAAAGGCCCGATCCTCACCGATTCCGGTGGCTTCCAGGTGTTCAGCCTGGGTGCCATGCGCAAGATCAAGGAAGAGGGCGTGACCTTCGCCTCGCCGGTCGATGGCTCGAAGGTGTTCATGGGCCCTGAAGAGTCGATGCAGGTGCAACGTGACCTGGGCTCGGACGTGGTGATGATCTTCGACGAGTGCACCCCGTACCCGGCCGAGCACGATGTGGCGCGCACCTCCATGGAGCTGTCGCTGCGCTGGGCTCAGCGTTCGAAGAACGCTCACGCCGACAACACCGCGGCGTTGTTCGGCATCGTTCAGGGCGGCATGTACCAGGACCTGCGCATGCGCTCGCTCGAAGGCCTGGAAAACATCGGTTTCGATGGCCTGGCCATTGGTGGCCTGTCGGTGGGCGAGCCCAAGCACGAAATGATCAAGGTGCTGGACTACCTGCCGGGCCAGATGCCTGCTGACAAACCTCGTTACCTTATGGGGGTAGGCAAACCGGAAGATCTCGTTGAGGGTGTGCGCCGCGGCGTCGACATGTTCGACTGCGTGATGCCGACGCGTAACGCGCGCAACGGTCATCTGTTCGTCGATACAGGGGTGATCAAGATCCGCAATGCGTTCCATCGCCATGATGAATCGCCGCTGGATCCGACCTGTGACTGCTACACCTGCACCAACTTCTCGCGCGCCTATCTGCATCACCTGGACAAGTGCGGCGAAATGCTGAGCAGCATGCTGAATACCATCCACAACTTGCGCCATTACCAGCGCTTGATGGCCGGTTTACGCGAGGCTATTCAACAGGGTAAATTGGCCGCCTTTGTCGACGCCTTCTACGCCAAGCGCGGGCTTCCTGTTCCGCCCTTGGACTGACTGTCCGCATCCATTATTAGAAAATTACATTAGGAGTGCCCAATGAGCTTCTTCATCCCCGCCGCATACGCGGACGCTGCAGCACCTGCCGCTGGCCCAGCCGGTACCGGCTTCGAGTGGATCTTCCTGGTCGGTTTCCTGGTCATCTTCTACCTGATGATCTGGCGCCCACAGGCCAAGCGCGCCAAAGAGCAGAAGAACCTGCTGAGCAACTTGCAGAAGGGTGACGAAGTTGTCACCAACGGCGGCATCGCCGGCAAGATCGTCAAGGTTTCCGATGACTTCGTGGTACTGGAAGTGTCCGACACCGTCGAGCTGAAGTTCCAGAAGGGCGCGATCGCTGCGACCCTGCCAAAAGGTACGCTCAAGGCTATCTGAGTTACCGGTTTTATTTTCCAGTCGGGGCGCGCAACGCGCCCCGCGTCTTGAACGGGCGGCGTGATGCTGAACAAATACCCTCTGTGGAAATATGCACTGATCGTGCTGGTACTGGTGGTCGGTTTCATTTATTCCGCTCCCAACCTTTACCCGGATGACCCGGCAGTACAGATCAGCGGTGCCAGCTCGGCGCTGCAGGTGAACCAGGCCGACCTCGATCGCGTCAGCAAGGCGCTGGTCGATGCCAAAATCACCGTCAAGGGCGCCAGCCTGGGTGAGAAGGGCAGCGGGCTGATCCGCCTGACCAATCAGGAAGACCAACTGCCAGCCAAAGATGTCGTGCGCAAGGCACTGGGCGATGATTACGTCGTGGCCCTCAACCTGGCTCAGACTACCCCGCAATGGCTGCGCAACCTGGGTGCAAGCCCGATGAAGCTGGGCCTGGACCTGTCCGGTGGTGTGCACTTCCTGCTGGAAGTGGACATGGACAAGGCCATGACTGCCCGCATGAAAGTCTACGAAGGCGAGGTCAAGACCTTGCTGCGCAAAGAGCGCATCCGCTACCGCAGCCTGCCTCAGCAGGATGGCGGCATCATGCTGGGCTTCGCTGACGATGCTACCCGCGAACAGGCACGTGTCCTGATCCGCAAGAATTTCAATGATTTCGACCTGACCACCACCGAGCGCAACGAGCTTGCGGTGCTGCGTCTGGCGCTGACCCAGGCGAAAGTCGCCGAGATCCGCGAATACTCGATCAAGCAGAACCTTACCACCGTGCGCAACCGCGTGAACGAGCTGGGCGTGGCCGAGCCGCTGGTACAGCGCCAGGGCGCCAACCGCATCGTGGTCGAGCTGCCAGGTGTGCAGGACACTGCCGAAGCCAAGCGTATCCTCGGTAAAACCGCCAACCTGGAGTTCCGCTTCGGTGCCGAGCCGGGCGCTTCCAAGGCCACTACCGAAGTGTTCGAGTTCCGTGAAGGCGGCCGTTCCGCCCCGGTCGAGCGCGGCCTGATCATTACCGGTGACCAGGTTACCGACGCCCAGGCCAGCTTTGACGAGCACGGCCGCCCGCAAGTGAACATCCGCCTGGATGGCCACGGTGGCGAGCTGATGAGCCGCGCTACCCGCAGCAACGTCGGTCGCAGCATGGCGGTGATCTTCATCGAGCAGAAGCCGGTCACTCGCTATGTGAAGCAGACCGTCGACGGCGTCGAGAAGGACGTTGCCGTACAAAGCTTCGTGGAAGAGAAGAAAATCATCAGCCTGGCGACCATCCAGTCGCCGCTGGGCAGCCAGTTCCGCATCACCGGCCTGAACGGCCAGGGCGAATCGTCGGAGCTGGCCCTGCTGCTGCGTGCCGGTGGTCTGGCCGCGCCAATGTACTTCGCTGAAGAACGTACCATTGGCCCAAGCCTGGGTGCTGACAACATCACCAAGGGTATCGATGCGTCGCTGTGGGGCATGTTGTTCGTCTCGCTGTTCATCATCGCCATCTACCGCGGCTTCGGCGTGATCGCCACCATCGCCCTGGCGGGCAACATGGTGCTGCTGCTGGCGCTGATGTCGCTGCTGGGTGCCACCCTGACCCTGCCGGGTATCGCCGGTATCGTGTTGACCATGGGTATGGCGGTGGACGCCAACGTGCTGATCTTCTCGCGTATTCGCGAAGAGCTCAAAGCCGGCATGTCGGTGCAGCGCGCCATCCACGAAGGTTTCAACCGCGCCTACACCGCGATCATCGACGCCAACCTGACCAGCCTGCTGGTCGGCGGCATCCTGTTCGCCATGGGGACCGGCCCGGTCAAGGGCTTTGCGGTCACCATGTCTCTCGGGATTTTCACCTCGATGTTCACCGCCGTCATGGTGACCCGTGCAATGGTCAACCTGACCTGCGGCGGGCGTGACATCAAGAAGCTGTGGGTTTGAGGGAGCTGCGATGAAAACCATCAATTTCATGGGCGTACGCAATGTCGCGTTCGCCATTACCGTGCTCCTCACCGTGCTGGCGCTGTTCAGCTGGTGGCAGAAAGGCCTGAACTTCGGCCTGGACTTCACCGGTGGTACGCTGATCGAGCTGACCTACGAGCGCCCGGCCGACCTCAAGGCGGTGCGGGCCGAGCTGGTCGATTCGGGCTTCCACGAGGCGGTGGTGCAGAGCTTTGGCGCTACCACCGACCTGCTGGTGCGTATGCCGGGCGATGACCCACAGCTGGGCAACAAGGTAGCTGCCGCGCTGCAGAAGGCTGGCGGCGACAACCCGGCAACCCTCAAGCGTGTCGAGTTCGTCGGCCCGCAGGTGGGTGAAGAGCTGCGCGACCAGGGTGGCATGGGCATGCTCCTGGCCCTGGGCGGCATCCTTATCTACCTGGCCTTCCGCTTCCAGTGGAAGTTCGCCGTGGGTGCGATCATCTCGCTGATCCATGACGTGGTGGTGACCCTGGGTATCCTGTCGTTCTTCCAGATCACCTTCGACCTGACGGTGCTGGCAGCGGTGCTGGCGATCATCGGCTACTCGTTGAACGACACCATCGTCGTGTTCGACCGTGTGCGTGAGAACTTCCGCGTCATGCGCAAGGCCTCGCTGATCGAGAACATCAACGTTTCCACCACCCAGACCCTGCTGCGTACCATCGCTACCTCGGTTTCGACCTTATTGGCCATTGCCGCGCTGCTGTTCTTTGGTGGTGACAACCTGTTCGGCTTCTCGCTGGCCTTGTTCATCGGCGTCATGGCCGGTACCTACTCGTCGATCTACATCGCCAACGTGGTACTGATCTGGCTGAACCTGAACAGCGAAGACCTCATCCCGCCGACCAAGGCAGAGGGCGTGGACGAGCGTCCATAAGCTTCTGTTCCACGCCGTTTGGCGGCCCGAAAGGCGCGAGTATTGAACTCGCGCCTTTTTTTTTGCTCCAAGGCTGGGAGAAGCGGGTGGGACCCGCAAGTATGATCAGGAGGTTCATGTGAACAAATCAATGCTGGTGGGTGCGGTACTGGGTGCTGTCGGTGTGACTGCCGGAGGTGCTGTCGCGACCTACAGCTTGGTCAACAAGGGGCCTGAGTATGCGCAGGTTACCGACGTGCAGCCGATCAAACAGCAGGTAAAAACCCCGCGCGAGGTCTGCAAGGACGTCGCCGTCACACGCCAAGCGCCGGTCAAGGACCAGCACCAGATTGCAGGTACCGTGGTGGGTGCCATTGCCGGCGGCCTGCTGGGTAACCAGATTGGTGGCGGTACCGGCAAGAAAATCGCCACCGTGGCTGGTGCGGTAGGTGGTGGTTATGCCGGTAACAAGGTGCAGGAGGGCATGCAGGAGCGTGACACCTACACCACCACGCAAACCCGCTGCAACACGGTCAACGACATCAGTGAGAAGGTGGTGGGCTACAACGTCACCTACTCCATTGGTGATCAGGTAGGCAAGGTGAAGATGGACCGTGAGCCGGGCTCGACCATTCCGCTGGACAAGAATGGCAAGTTGATCCTGAGCGAAGCGGGTCAGTAAGCCGTACGCCGTTTGCCCCCGCAAGTATCGCGCAAAGCCGGGGGAGAGGGCGCCGGGCACAAAAAAAGCACCCCGAGGGGTGCTTTTTGCGTTTCGGCAATCTGCGGTTAGCGCTTCATGCTTTCTGGCAGGTGCGGCTGGATAGCGGTCAGCACGGCCTTGAAGCACTTGATGTTGCCTGCAACGATGTGGCCCTTGTCGAGGAAGTCGTGGCCACCGTTGAAGTCGCTCACCAGGCCGCCGGCTTCCTGGATCAGCAGTACGCCAGCTGCCATGTCCCATTCCGACAGGCCCGACTCCCAGAAGGCATCGAAGCGGCCAGCGGCCACATAGGCCAGGTCCAGGCTGGCGGAGCCTGCACGGCGGATGCCGGCGGTCTGGCCAGTCAGGGCGCGGAACATGCCCAGGTAGTTGTCCATGTCGGCCATCTGGCCGTCACGGAACGGGAAACCGGTACCGAGCAGGGCGCCTTCCAGGCTGGTGCGCGAGCTGACACGCAGGCGACGACCGTTGAGTTGGGCGCCACGGCCACGGCTGGCGGTGAATTCTTCCTGGCGTACTGGGTCGAGTACCACGGCGTGTTCAAGGCGACCGCGGTATTTGCACGCGATGCTGACGGCGAAGTGGGGGATGCCGCGCAGGAAGTTGGTGGTGCCGTCCAGTGGGTCGATGATCCACAGGTAGTCTTTGCCTTCTTCGCCGGTGCCCGCGTGCATGCCCGTCTCTTCACCCTGGATGGAGTGGTTCGGGTAGGCCTTGCGCAGCGCGTCGACGATTTTCTGCTCGGCGGCACGATCAACCTCGGAAACGTAGTCCTTAGCCTCTTCTCGTCCACCTTGATGCTATCCAGGCGTTCGATGGAGCGGAAAATCAGTTCACTGGCGCTGCGAGCGGCGCGCAGGGCGATATTCAGCATAGGCTGCATGGGCGGGTCACCTGGAGATGTTAAAGAAGAAAGCCGATCATTCTAGCAGAAAACTTTGGCGGCAGAAGTGTCACATTTGCTTTCATAGCGTTACGTCTGTCGGTTCTGTAAGATCGAAGGCCTTGATTCCTGCATCTGTGAGCACAACACCTTGCTGCAAAATATTCGTGTTGTTCTGGTCAATACCAGCCACCCCGGCAACATCGGCGGCGCTGCGCGTGCCATGAAAAACATGGGCTTGTCGCGTCTGGTGCTGGTGCAGCCGAAAGAATTCCCCGCCGTGGATGCCAGCGCCCGTGCATCGGGCGCCGACGATGTGCTGGATAACGCCCTGGTGGTCGACAGCCTCGAACAGGCACTGGTCGGCTGCAACCTGGTGATGGGCACCAGCGCCCGCGAGCGCAGCATTCCCTGGCCGTTGATCGGCCCGCGCGAGTGCGGGGCCAAGGCGGTGGAGCATGCCAATGGCGGCGAGGAGATCGCCCTGGTGTTCGGGCGTGAGCACGCCGGCCTGACCAACGAAGAACTGCAGCGATGTCACTTCCACGTGCACATTCCCTCCAACCCCGACTTTAGTTCGCTGAACCTGGCCGCTGCTGTGCAGGTGCTCTCTTACGAGGTGCGCATGGCCTGGCTGGCTGCCGGTGAAGCACCCGAAAAAGTCGAGAAGGTTGACGCCACCGAGCTGGCGACCATGGACGAAATGGAGCTGTTCTACGACCACCTGGAGAAAACCCTGGTGGGCATCGGCTTCCTCGACCCCGAAAAGCCCAAGCACCTGATGCCGCGCCTGCGCCGGCTGTATGGGCGGGTGGCGGTCGAGCGTTCGGAAATGAGCATTTTGCGCGGCATCCTGACCGAGACCCAGAAAGTGGTCCGGGGCGAGCCGCATAAACGGAAGGACTGATAGATGTTCGAACGCCTGCGTGAAGATATTCAAAGCGTATTCCACCGTGACCCGGCTGCGCGCAATGCCTTCGAGGTGCTCACCTGCTACCCCGGCATGCACGCCATCTGGCTGCACCGGCTGGGCAACGCCCTGTGGAAGCGTGATTTCAAATGGCTGGCCCGCCTGGTGTCGAACTTTGGCCGTTGGCTGACCGGCATCGAGATCCATCCCGGCGCCACCATCGGTCGGCGCTTTTTCATTGACCACGGCATGGGCATCGTCATTGGCGAAACCGCCGAAATTGGCGATGACGTCACCCTTTACCAGGGTGTGACGCTGGGCGGTACCAGCTGGAATAAAGGCAAGCGCCACCCCACCCTGGAAAACGGTGTGGTGGTAGGGGCGGGGGCCAAGGTGCTGGGGCCGTTCACCGTCGGTGCCGGGGCCAAGATCGGCTCCAACGCCGTGGTGACCAAGGCGGTGCCGGCCGGGGCCACGGCGGTGGGTATTCCTGGGCGAATCATCGTCAAGAGCGAAGACACCGAAGTCGAGGCCAAGCGCAAGGCCATGGCCGAGAAGATCGGCTTCGATGCCTACGGTGTCAGCGGCGACATGCCCGACCCGGTGGCGCGTGCCATCGGCCAGATGCTCGATCATCTGCAGGCGGTCGACGAGCGGTTGGAGGGTATGTGCGGTGCCCTGACCAAGATGGGCAGTGACTACTGTGCCAAGGAGCTGCCGGCCTTGCCGGAGGATGACTTCACCGAAGCCGCCCTGGTGGCCAAGCGCGACACTCAGTCGCATTGATTGCGCCGCACTGAAATCATAGTGACATACGGGGCGTGTGCTCACGCCCCTCGTCTGCTACAATCGCGCCCGCCTCCCGATGCCAAACCCGACTAAAGCACTAGGTCTAATAGTTGACTTAAATGCTCGGGAATCGCATACTCGCACACATCCCGAAACTCCCGTGGTACCCAATAGCCATGCGACTGACTACCAAAGGCCGATACGCCGTGACCGCCATGCTTGACCTGGCGTTGCACGCGCAGCATGGGCCGGTGTCTTTGGCCGACATTTCCGAGCGCCAGGGCATTTCCCTCTCTTATCTGGAGCAGCTGTTCGCCAAGCTGCGCCGCAGCAGCCTGGTTTCCAGTGTGCGCGGTCCAGGCGGTGGCTATCAGCTGTCGCGAGGCATGGAAACCATCCAGGTGGCCCAGGTCATCGATGCGGTCAACGAATCGGTCGATGCTACCCGCTGCCAGGGTCTCGGGGACTGCCATGCCGGTGATACCTGCCTGACCCACCACTTGTGGTGCGACCTCAGCCAGCAGATCCATGAATTCCTCAGCGGCATCAGCCTGGCCGACCTCGTCATGCGCCGTGAGGTGCAGGAAGTCGCCCAGCGCCAGGACCTGCGTCGTGTCGCAGGCCGAACCGCCCAGTTGGACAAGATTGAGACGTCCGCCGTCGATTGATCCCTTTGGGACGACGAGCGACGCCACCGCCTGATAGGAGAGACAAATGAAGTTGCCGATCTACCTTGATTACTCCGCGACCACCCCGGTCGACCCACGCGTGGCCCAGAAGATGGCCGACTGCCTGCTGGTTGACGGGAACTTCGGTAACCCGGCTTCGCGTTCCCACGTATTCGGCTGGAAAGCCGAAGAAGCGGTCGAGAACGGTCGCCGCCAGGTTGCCGAGCTGATCAATGCCGATCCGCGCGAAATCGTCTGGACCAGCGGTGCTACCGAGTCCGACAACCTCGCACTCAAAGGCGTCGCGCACTTCTATCAGACCAAGGGCAAGCACATCATCACCTCCAAGATCGAGCACAAGGCGGTCCTGGATACCGCTCGCCAGCTGGAGCGTGAAGGTTTCGAAGTCACCTACCTTGAGCCAGGCGAAGACGGCATCGTCACCCCGGCCATGGTAGAGGCGGCGCTGCGCGACGACACCATCCTGGTCTCGCTGATGCACGTGAACAACGAAGTTGGCTCGATCAACGACATCGCCGCCATCGGTGAGCTGACCCGCTCGCGCGGCGTACTGTTCCACGTCGACGCCGCCCAGTCGGCCGGCAAGGTCGAAATCGACCTGCAAAAGCTCAAGGTCGACCTGATGTCGTTCTCGGCTCACAAGGTCTACGGCCCTAAAGGCATCGGTGCGCTGTACGTCAGCCGCAAGCCGCGTGTACGCCTGGAAGCCATCATTCACGGTGGCGGCCATGAGCGCGGCATGCGTTCGGGCACCCTGCCAACCCACCAGATCGTCGGCATGGGCGAAGCGTTCGCCATCGCCAAGCAGGAAATGGTTGCGGAAAACGCGCGCATCAAGGCCCTGAGCGACCGCTTCTTCAAGCAGGTCTCGGACCTTGAAGAGCTGTACGTCAACGGCAGCCAGACTGCCCGTGTTCCGCACAACCTGAACCTGAGCTTCAACTACGTCGAAGGTGAATCGCTGCTGATGTCGCTGAAGGACATCGCCGTATCGTCCGGTTCGGCCTGCACCTCGGCATCGCTGGAGCCGTCGTACGTACTGCGCGCTCTGGGCCGCAACGACGAGCTGGCGCACAGCTCGATCCGCTTCTCCTTCGGCCGTTTCACCACCGAAGAAGAAGTCGACTACGCCGCGCAGAAAGTCTGCGAGGCCGTCAACAAACTGCGTGAGCTGTCG